>JAFMEA010000001.1 GCA_017856985.1 Planktomarina sp. | reverse complement strand
TCTGACACTGGCGAAACTGGCACTATCCGCATAATTCTATCATAAACAGCTTCCAGAAGCCCTATTTTGGCCTGTCCCATGCGTGCAACTAAATGCCCTCCAGCAGAGTGACCAGTTAAGACAATTGGCCCAGCGATGCGAGCTGCCGCTGCATTAATTGCAGCAACAATTGATTGAGTTATTTCGGGAACACTTGCTTCTGGGGCTAATGGGTAGCTTGGTACGGCGACAGCCCAATCCTTAAGAGTGGCACCTCCAGCCAAATGTGAAAAATCATGGCGACCAAAGCGCATCCAGTAACCACCATGAACAAAAATCAAAAGCCCCAAGGGTCGGCCTGCTGGAAAAAAAAGATCAAATAGCTGTTCAGGGTGATCGCCATAAGGCTGATTTAGCTGTGCGCGACCAAGAGAATGTTCGGCCTCGCGGTATTGACGTGCAGCGTCCTCCCAACGCGTTAAGAATCCTTCAGCGTTTGGTATATAAGCCGCATTTGCATAATCATCATCTAACTTCAAAATGTTACTCCTATGGACAAATGAACGACTAAATGCTTTCACATCTTAAACTAATGGAGGCCAAAATGCTTGATTCACCTACGAATTTACAATCAATACTTTCTGATCCTAGCCTGCTACAAACAAAGGCTTTCATCAATAACGAATGGGTTAATTCAGAAAATGGATCAACATTTGACGTAATCAATCCCGCCCGAGGAGATGTCATCGCCAAGGTTGCCGATCTTTCCCGAGCAGATTTAGCTCGTGCAATTGATGGCGCCCAAACTGCACAAAAAAAATGGGCTGCCTTATCGGCCAAAGACCGCTCGAATACATTACGAGCTTGGTTCAACCTTATGATGGAGAATCAGGCTGATCTCGCAAAAATACTGACAGCAGAAATGGGTAAACCTCTCTCAGAAGCTATGGGTGAAATAGCCTATGGGGCATCTTTTGTAGAGTTTTTTGCTGAAGAAGCAAAGCGTAATTACGGGGAAACAATTCCAGGCCATCAGGCTGATAAACGTATCACTGTGATCAAGCAGCCTATAGGCGTGGCCGCTTCTATAACTCCTTGGAACTTCCCTAATGCAATGATTACTCGCAAGGCGGCCCCTGCGTTGGCCGCTGGATGTGCGTTTGTAGCACGCCCTTCCCAGTTGACACCTTTTTCCGCATTAGCATTGGGCGTCTTAGCAGAGAGAGCCGGTCTGCCATCTGGTATTTTGCAGATTTTGCCTTCAAATGACTCATCGGCAGCTGGCAAGGAATTCTGTGAAAATCCAAAAGTAAGCAAAATAACATTCACCGGCTCCACTCCCGTTGGTCGTATTTTACTAAAGCAAGCGGCAGATCAAATTAAAAAATGCTCAATGGAATTGGGTGGCAACGCACCATTTATTGTATTCGATGACGCAGACCTAGATGAAGCCGTAATTGGAGCATTGGCGTCTAAATTTCGGAACAACGGCCAAACCTGTGTCTGCGCCAATCGCTTATATATTCAATCTGGTATTTATGATGCTTTCACTACTAAATTGGTGGCTGCGGTTGAGGCTATGAAAGTAGGCGACGGTTTTGACGGAGCTGATCTTGGGCCATTAATATCAAAGCCTGCACTTTCAAAGGTGGAGGAACATATCACTGATGCGGTTTCAAAAGGCGCTTCAATTGAGACTGGCGGGAAACCACATGAATTAGGCGGTACCTTTTTCGAGCCCACAGTATTGACCGGCGTTACCCAAGAAATGAACGTTAGCAAAGAAGAAACTTTTGGGCCGATGGCGCCGCTATTTAAGTTTGATAATGTAGATGACGTAATCGCAATGGCCAACGATACAATATTTGGTTTGGCCGCTTACTTTTACGCAAAAGACCTAAGCCGTGTTTATAAAGTTGCTGAAGCGCTTGAGTATGGGATAATTGGTGTGAATACTGGGATCATTTCAACGGAGGTGGCGCCCTTCGGTGGCGTAAAACAGTCTGGCTTAGGACGAGAAGGCAGTCATCACGGCATGGATGAGTACTTAGAAATGAAATATATTTGCATGTCAGTGTAACAGAAAAATTTGATTAATTGAGCGCGAACAGACTAGGGAGCACAATGAATGTGCTCCCTAATTTAAAAATATGTATTTCTAAATTAGTTGGGTGCTTTTCCAACTTGAAGTGAGTCTTTACTATTAATCTCAATACGCCTTGGCTTCAAAGCCTCCGGTAATTCTCGTACCAAATCTATGTGTAGCATCCCGTCAGAATGACTGGCGGCAGTCGCACGGACGTGATCTGCTAAATGAAATTTACGATCGAAAGCACGAGTAGCAATACCACGGTGTAGGTATATATTATCATCTGTTGTTTCAGGTTTGCGAGCAGAGACATGAAGAGTGTTTTCTTTGACCTCTATAGCAAGATCATTCTCTGAAAACCCAGCAACTGCAATCGAGATACGATATCCATTTTCAGACGTCTTTTCAATGTTGTAGGGTGGATAGTTTGATTGGCTAACATCATTTGTCGACACACGGTCCATGAGGTCAGCAATTTGATCAAATCCAACGGTAGCACGATAAAGTGGTGCAAAATCAAACGAACGCATAGTATAATCCTTTCAAAAGCGATTTCTATTTGACCCTCCCAGGTAGGGCAGGGCCATAAACTAAGGACCCCCAATTGGGCGATCCATTTTGGATGTGGTAATAAGGCTTCATGTTTTCAAGAGCGCTTAAACTAAATATTTTTTGACAGGCCCAAGGCGCACGGATATGTGATCATAAAGGTCATTTATATTTTGACGAACCTAAGTATCCGCAGCGTAAGTTAGAAACCTCACCTACAGTTTTTGGAAATTAAAATGAAATTAAAACATTGTCATAATTTTCAAGACTTTCGAAAACTGGCAAAAAAACGATTACCTTCACCAGTCTTTAACTACATTGACGGAGCAGCCGATGATGAAATTACTTATAGGAGAAACACCTCATCTTTTGACGATGTTGACCTGATACCAAACGTATTGGCAGGCGTGGATAAAGTTGACTTATCGACAACAATATTTGGCAAAAAAATAGATATGCCACTTTACTGTGCACCGACTGCGGTGCAGCGGTTATTTCATTATGATGGAGAGCGAGCCGTAGCTAAGGCTGCTGAAAAATATGGTACAATGTTTGGAGTATCATCTTTGAGTACAGTAAGTGTCGAAGAAATCGCAACTTTAAGCGATGCACCCAAAATGTTTCAATTTTATTTTCATAAAGATCGGGGACTTAACGATAGCCTGTTAGAAAGAGCAAAGGCAGCAAAATTTGATGTTCTAGCACTTACAGTTGATACAATAACAGGCGGAAATCGGGAAAGAGATCTAAGAACCGGGTTTACTATTCCACCCAAAATAACGCCCAGTGGTTTATTAAGCTTCATAACTAAGCCCATGTGGGGAATAAACTTTTTAACAAAATCCAAATTTGAATTACCACATTTACAAGATTATGTTGGAGCTGGAACAAATGTAACGACCTCAATTGGTGAATATTTTTCCACAATGCTTGACCAATCAATGAATTGGAAAGATGCTGAAAAGCTGTGCTCGCAATGGAACGGCCATTTTGCACTAAAAGGGATAATGAGTGTTGAGGATGCTAAGAGGGCTGTAGATATTGGAGCTACTGGCATAATGGTATCAAACCATGGCGGACGTCAATTAGATGGCTCACGCGCTCCTTTTGATCAATTAGCTGAAATTGTTGATGCAGTTGGGGATAAGATAGACGTCATATGCGAGGGAGGAATCCAAAGAGGCACGCATGTTTTAAAAGCTTTGTCTATTGGCGCAAAAGCTTGCTCGGGGGGACGACTTTATCTCTATGCCCTGGGTGCAGCAGGGCAAGCAGGCGTTGAGAGAGCTCTTAATCAGTACAAAATGGAATTAGAGCGGGGTCTAAAACTGATGGGTTGCACATCAATTGATCAGTTAAATAGATCCAACTTACGGATTCGGTAAAATACTTACCGGCCCTCCCTGATCCAACCAAAAACCAAGCTCGACAGGGCTAAAAGTAGATACACCCAGGAAGGTAGAAGCTGGTTTATTTTAATGCCTTGGGTGGTATATGCGTCACGCTTGATAAGGCCAATCCAACCTCGCCCATAGGCAGGTCGTCCACTACGAATATTGCGTAATTTAGGTAAAGCAGAAGAAATTAAATTCACAGAACCACCAGTTTTTTTCAAAACAGGGCCAAAGGGATCCGCTGAAGCAATAGTCTGCACAAATTCGCGTGGTGCCGTTGGGCCCAACGCGGCAACAACCTCGAGTTCATTTGATCGCAAACGATAAACTCCCTGCTGATCATTAGATATCAATGCTTGATAACGTCCAGGAGCAATTTCATCAAAATTAGAAGAGATTGAATCTCCGTTTGGGGCAGTAACCTCAAGCTCCAGAATACCATCGTTTTTTATACTTCGGCGGGTAACTCTCAAACCAGCCTCACTAGAGGCTGCAAATAAGGCCTCTTCCTCAAGTTCAGGTTCTTTCATCGACCAGTGTGCCAACCTGCGCAGTAATTCAGCTTGTGGACCTCCCCCTTCAAATCCTCGATCCCACAACCATGCATGGTCTGACGCCAAAAGTGACACCCGTCCGGCACCAACCCGATCAACCAAAAGCAATGGTTTTTCCTGTTTTCCAGTCATCAAAATATCACCAGACGTAGCCTCTAATTCAATTTGACGCATCCAGCGCCCCCAACCCTGCTCGGGTGCAAAATCCTCTAAACCCTGAGTTATTGGATGTTTTTGACCAAGATCAGTCACGACGGGTAAAATAGGTTCCTCAAAAACACGAGATGTAGGCCGCCCAGGCAATATGGAACCCAAAGGAGATCGATAGAGACTATTAACCCCCGCAAAGTCAGGACCTGCGGCAACTAAAATAGCGCCTCCCTGACGCACATATTCTGAAATACTTTCAAAATAGGCAGCGGGCAAAAGGCCTCGACGTTTATATCGATCAAAAATAATCAAATCAAATTCGTTAATCTTTTCCAAGAATAACTCACGTGTTGGAAATGCTATCAAAGATAGCTCTGTTACTGGTACATCATCTTTTTTTCCAGGAGGACGCAAAATTGTGAAATGTACTAAATCAACATTGCTATCAGATTTTAGCAAGTTTCTCCAAGTGCGTTCACCTGGATGGGGGACACCCGAAACCAACAGAACCCGCAACCGCTCTCTAACTGCATTAATCTGAATAACTGCTGAATTATTTTGTCCCGTAAGTTCACCAGAGATTTCTGGCGTCGAAAATTGTAAAACATTAATTCCACCATGTACTAACGGAACCTCAATCTTCACAAATTTGTTTAAGGGAATATTGTATGGGGTGCTTGGGTTCTCATCAACTGAAAGGAAAAGTTCAGCAAGGGATTCTTTAGGCGCTGCGCCCTGATCTTCCAACATCACAGATATTACTACAGGCTCGCCCAAAATAGCAAAGCCTGGAGCATTTTTTATCACTAATCTACGATCCCAATCTTTTGGCTCACCGGTTAACAAGAGGTGGAGGGGAAAGCCCATAATTGGAGCCAAATCAGCGTCATGGATCTGGCCGTCCGAAATAATAACTACCCCTGCTAAACGATTCTGAGGCTCTTCCGCTATCACATTTGCCAAATTGGACATTAACAAAGAGCCTTTGTTTCCTGGCGTATCTCCCACCTCAATTATGCGCATCATAGTATTGGCCCGGGCTTGGAGCATCGAGACTATATGTTCTAATGCTTTCACATTTTGATTGGGACGGTTTTTAAGCTGTTGGCTCGACGTTCTATCAATTATTATAATTACAACGTCCGACTCTGACTGACGGTCTTCAGTTTTTAAAGCTGGATTTGCCAAGGCCATTAATACAAAAACAACCGCACAGCCACGCCAAAACCATCCGGATAGTCGCCTAACTAGGCAAAAAAATAATAAAATAAAGGCTAATGCTACAACCAACATGATAATGGAAGTTGGGATTAACGGGTCAAAGAAGATTGAACTTTTGATCATTTTCCTAACCGGTCTAGTAAAGCGGGAACGTGCACCTGATCAGATTTATAGTTTCCAGTCAGCACATGCATAATCAGGTTAATGCCAAAGCGCAGAGCTATTTCCCGTTGTCTTTCACCTGATACCCCACGGCCAACAGGTAAAAGTGGTTGTCCAGAATTATCAACAGCCCACGCCGAAGCCCAATCATTTCCACCAATAATGACTGGAGTAACGCCGTCATTAGAGTTTCTAAACGGTTTTTTGTTTATGGTATTCTCTTTCGCACTACTCGCCTCCAACCAAACTTCTGTCCCAGCATAACGCCCTGGAAACTCTTGTAGAAGATAAAAGCTGCGAGTAAGAACATGGTCCCGTGAAATCAAAGAAAGAGGAGGTAAATTAAGGCCAACGGTTATTTCTTTCAAGGTCTGTGCTTCGATTGTACTTTGCCCAAACTTAGAAATATCAGCATCTTTTGTATCAAACAAAATTAGCCCACCACCCTTCAGATAACGGTTCAACTTTTGCAACTCATCTGCAGTGGGAGTTTTCTGAGCTGGAGTTATTGGCCAGTACAAAAAGGGGTAGAAGGAAAGTTCATCGACCGCCAGAGAAACCCCCAGAGGGGTTACCGGTTCAATTGAGGTGCGTTGGTTTAGAGCTAGCGAGAGGCCCAGTAATCCAGCGGATGATATTTCATCTTGCCGAACATCTCCAGTACGCACATAGGCGAGGACTACATCGCGAGTAGCTATGATTGACCGATCATTGACTGTCTGCGCTCTAGTGTTTTCCGGTGTAAGGCTAAGGAGTGCAAGCAGAGCGGCAAATATAGTCCCCACTCCCAATAACTTCCCAGACATCCACAAGGATATTAAAACATCAAACGCTAACAAGACCAAGGCAACAAGCAAAAACAAAGCTTTCAGTGATTGGAGTGGAGATATAAGTGGGCCAACTAGATCCACCAAAGACGGCCAGTTTGGCGGCTTGAAATTACTATTGTCTTTAAGGAGATTTATTGTCCACCGGAGCGTCTCTTTCTCATAGATACCGGGTGGGGACTTACTTGTAATCCCCTTATCGATGAGAGACTGGCCATCAATTCCAGCGCGGTCACCAGCAGATTTAAGTTTACCAAAAGCACTTAGTTCTTGGCTCAATTTCCATGTAGTCCCAGCCAAGGCAACAGGTTCAAAAGATGCCTTGGCGCCATTACTTACCAGCCTATCCAACATTGAAACAAATAGTCCTGAAATTGGCAAATTAGACCATTCTGTATTTGCAGTAATATGGAACAGAACCACCCGTCCTTGACCAAGTTTTTTTTGAGTAACCAACGGAGTACCATCGCTCAATCGTGCAATTACATGTGTGGAAAGCATAGGGCTTGGCTGGGCTAAGACTTGGGCCGTAACTTTCACTTCTGTAGGCGTTGGAAGACCAAAAAATGGAGTGTCTTCCTCGAAGGGCTGAAGTGTTTTTGGCGACCCCCAAGACATTGCGCCCCCCAGTGAGCGACCTCCCCTCCGTAGATTAACAGGCATTAAGTCGTCAGTTTTCTGTAGATCGTGGTTGGCAGCTGCCAAGTTTGGACCGGCAAAGCGTATTAGGGTACCACCTCGCTCAATCCACTCGCTTATGGCTGCCCTTGCGCTAATTTTAACGATATCAGTAAGTATTATAGCATCTGGGTTAGCTAGCAAAATATCTTCTATGGTTCCATCAATCAAATCATTGGAAAGTTCTAGCGCCTTGGTGAGATAATGTTCTTGGGACAATAACTTCAACCCCTCACGCGCGCCAAAACCACCAGAAATAATCGCAACTTCTGAACGACTATTATTATCACCCAAAACTCGTACACCAACTGCTGACTGCTGGCCCACAACCATTATCCGGGTAATACGATTTCGTATTTCTTTTGGTAACTTGATTGCTTCAGATGCCTGCAACATACCTACTTCAAAGTTTAAGACAGAAGCCTGAAGGAGCCGTTCTACACCTGAGGGGTCTAGTCCCATTATATTGATAGGGACCTGCTGAGTTGATTTTGATTTCAACCTAGTCCCAGTCACTTTAATACCTTGCTCAGTAAAGCTGATTGGTAATAATCCAAACAATGCCGTACTAGTTTGCGAGACCCTAACATTACCCTTATCTAACAAGACTTCTATAAATTCACTTTGCCTGGGCCATTGAACGGCAGATGCTATCCAATAAGTATCAAAATTATCTAAATTAGTTAATATTTCCGCAGAGTTGATATTTGGGAGCCACGCATTTGGCTCAGCTGCCTGAATTTGTCTCTGAGCATCTGACGCCGCAGAAAATACTAAACTTTCAATTGGATCAGTTAATTGTAGAAAGGCTACTTTCTGGCCAGAGTTTTTAGCCTGCTGAACAACCCGTAATGCCTCTTTCTTTTGGGATTTCCAATTAGGGGCATCCGCCCAACTTCCATCCATTATAACTAGTAAGTCAGCATTTTTATCATCTATAGAGTCAAAATTTAAAAAAGGTTCGGAGAAGCCAACAATCAGACAACTGATAATTATTGTTCGTAGAAGCAATAGCCACCAAGGAGTATTATCAGGTTCAGTATCATAATCTCTAAGCTCAAGAAGTAGGGTAACGCCTGGGAAGCGGCGTCTCTTTGCTGCCGGTGGAACCGCCCGCAAAACAAACCATAAAACTGGCAACAGGATGAATGCCAGAAGAAGCCAAGGCGTAGTTATTCCTAAAAATCCAAAAAAAATCATCGCTGATTACCTAAAGCCCCATAAAGCCATATCAATGCATCTACTGGCGATGAGTCCGTAGTGTGACAATGAAACTGCCAGCCCACAGACTGTGCAAGCGCCTGCAGTTTGTCTTGTCTATCTTTTAACACAGCTAAATATTTTGACTTTAAGCCATTCGCCTGTTGGCTTTCATGACGTATTTGTCCAGCCATACTTTCAAAAACTGTTCGACCAGAGAAGGGAAACGTAATTTCAACAGGATCCAAAATCATCAAAAGTACCCCAGACATCTGCAAATTAGCTGCAGCAGTAACTGCTTTTTCAAGAAGTTTAACGTCACCAAAAAAATCAGAAGCAAAAACCATCAAGCTATGTGACTGGAAATAATCTATTTCTGGGCTTCCAAAATCATTTTTTGTTGGGAGGCTAAATAGCTTTGCCATCTCTTCTACTTGGATACGGCCTTGTTTGGTTGGCAATTTACCATCAATTGTACCTACCCGCTCACCGGCATTAGAAAGTAAAATTGCAAGTGCCAAAGATACAAAAGCTGCCCGTTTATGTTTGCTGTCTGCAGAGCTATGAAATTGCATGCTGGCACTTCCATCAACCCAGAATTGTATTGATTGGGCAGCTTGCCATTCATTCTGGCGAATAAAGTTCTCATCTCCTTGCGCAGTTCTGCGCCAATCAATGTCCTTTAGATTGTCACCCTGCCGTGCAGGACGGAATTGCCAAAAAGTATCCCCATTTCCAGCCCTTCTGCGCCCATGTCCGCCAGCGATAAAGCTATTTGCAAGGCTTTGAGCCTGCGCCAATAATTGTGGCCAGCCTTCAGCGAGTTCTAGGCCCGCATTCAAAAGTTTTTGATGCGTCAAGCCCCAGCTTTCTTTTGGAGAATTGTATTTGTTACTTCAGAAATCAATTCTAATTGAGTCATCCCTCTGGATTGCGCCGCAAAACCCATAGACATTCGATGATTTAAAACTGCGGGTGCCAATGATGCGACATCGACGGCTGATGGGGCTAAATCACCACGCAGTAATGCTTGCGCTCGCACCGCAAGCATTAAAGCCTGTGACGCACGGGGCCCTGGACCCCAGCGCATATTCTCTCTCACCAAATCAGGCGCTGAGGGATCTTCCGGACGAAACGCTCGAACCAAATCCAAAATCAACTCAACCACACTATCCCCAACAGGCATTTTTCGAATTAAAGTTTGCGCCGCTAAAATCTGGCTTGCATCAAATACTGGTTTCAGGGAAATTTTCTTAGTACCCGTAGTTGCTAGTAAGATATCTCGCTCAGCCGTCCGATCTGGATATTGAACTTGGATTTCCAACAGAAACCTATCCAGCTGCGCTTCTGGAAGGGGATAAGTGCCTTCTTGTTCAATAGGGTTCTGCGTGGCTAAGACGTGAAATGGAGATCCCAGATGCCGATTTTGTCCACTAACTGTAACACTACCCTCTTGCATTGCCTGCAAAAGAGCAGATTGGGTCCGCGGGCTGGCCCTATTAATTTCATCTGCCATGAGTAGTTGGCAAAAGACTGGGCCCTTTATGAATCTAAATGACTTTGACCCATCCTCTGCTGCCTCCAACACTTCAGAACCGAGAATATCAGCAGGCATCAAGTCAGGGGTAAATTGTACTCGGTTACCATGTACTCCCATCACAATTGATAGCGCTTCTACCAACTTAGTTTTTCCCAAACCTGGCAACCCGACCAAAATTGCATGGCCACCACTTAAAAGCGTTATGAGAATTTGCTCTACAACCCGATCTTGGCCAATGAAAACCTGGCTAATCATTGCTCGCACTTCGTCGAGCTTTTCACCAAGTTTCTCAATTTGCGTGACAAGCTTATTTGCTTCAGTCATGATATTGCCTCATATAAATTAATAACGTTCTACATATAGGTTAGTACGACGAAAAGGGGCGGGAAGACATGAGTGGAAAAATTATCAATACCCCATCAGCAGAAAACCTTGCTGCAAGTGTTAACGCAGCCAGTAAAAGTAAGGGCTTACCTCCAGTACATCTTTGGAACCCCCCATTTTGTGGGGACCTCGATATTAGGATCGCACGGGATGGCACTTGGTTTTATCTTGGAACACCAATTGGGAGACCAGCATTGGTGAAACTGTTTTCTTCTATTCTAAAACGGGAAGACGGCAATTATTATCTCGTTACGCCAGTGGAGAAAGTAGGCATAGTTGTAGACGATGCGCCCTTTGTCGCAGTAGATTTCAATCAGATCGATGGAGACCTACATTTCACCACGCAGGTCGGTGACAAAATGGTAGCTGGCCCCAAAAATCCTATTCGAGTTGAACGTGACATACAGACTGGAGAGCCCTCGCCCTATATTCTTGTACGTGATGAACTTGAGGCTCTTATTGATCGAAAAAGTTTCTACCGATTAGTAGACATTGGCATTCATAAAACTTTAAAAGGCCAAAGCTGGTTTGGACTAAGTTCAAAAATGACATTCTTTCCAATTATACCATCAAAAGATTTAGAAAGTTAAAAATTATCGCTTCAGTTGAGATACAAATACCCCAAGCGCCACAAACCCAGCCCCAATCGCCTGTGTCCAACTCCAAGCTGATCCTAAAACTAGCAAAATTAACATCACATAAAAAGGTGCCGTGTTTATGTGAAAAGAAGCCAAAGCGATACCCAAACGCTCCACACCAAGTAACCAAAAATATTGGGAAATCATGATTGCCAAAATACTATAAACGCTGAGCATTCCCAAATCATAAAAAGTGATCGATCGAGCTGGGAAGAAGTCATGCCCTAAGATTAATGATATTATTGCGGCCAAGACTACTGCAACAAAACCACCAGAAAAAGTAATTGTCATTCGGCCTAGAGTGGTAAGTTTTGGAAAGCTGCGAACGGCAGCATGAGACCCCCAAGCAAATAATAATGTCGCAATGACCGCCAATGCGATGCCCAATCCAAACGAAGTTGCTTGAGCCTGACCTGCAGCAATAACCCCCCCACAAACCGTGAAAACCAATCCCACAAAAAATCGCCATTCTAGGACACGCTCTTTATAGAAAACTTCAATAATTGTACCTGCAATAGGCATTGCAGCAGCTATAATTGCCACCAGAACTGGATCGGTTAAATATTGGGCAACGATTAATAGGTAAGCTCCAAACCCAAATGAAATACCGCCCACCCAAAGACCGCGTATCCAATCTGCATCCAGTAACGCGCGGGGTCCATCCACAAAGATCCATAGCGGCAATAAAACTCCAACTACTAAAATGTATCGCACATTGATGATGAAAAGTGAGCCCCAACCGTGGTGCAACAAGTAGTCCGCAGCTGGAAAACCGGCGGCCCATGTGATCATGGCAATCATCAACATTAAGTTTCCGCGCAAGACGGATACTGAGGGTTTTGCGGTGGAAGAGGTAGACGCTAGGCCAGACATACTTATTACTACTTTTTATCTATTATGACTGCCTCACAATTCATGAAAAACTCTAGCGTGCTGTACCGTTTTCGACAAAATGTCGTTTTAATCAGATAAATTCAGAAATGGTCGTAATTTAGGACTGCAAATGAATGCCCATTATTCAAAATTTGCAGGACGTTTTTCTAGTCCGGCAAATACTGACTCTATCTGATTCGGAGTACCTATAATTTCAGACTGAATCTGAGCTTCAACTGCCAAGCCAAGGCCTGGTAACAAATTCCATGTCTTGTCTACGAGGGCCTTGCTGCCGTTCACAGCTTCAGGACTAAAACTCATAATTTCTTTTGCTAAATCTTTTGCAGCAGCAAGGGGGTCATCTACAATTCGTGTAATCAGTCCCACCTGTTCGGACGCCTTTGCATCGAGTATTCGTCCCGTCATCATTAACTCTTTTGCTTGATCGACCCTCATTAATTGGGGCAAGACCTGTGTGATTCCCATATCAGGAATTAGTCCCCACTTAGCCTCCATAATGCTCATACGTGTCTTAGGACCTGCCAATCGGATATCAGCAGATAAGGCTAATTGAAGCCCAGCACCTATACAAATTCCATCGATAGCGGCGATCACTGGAACTTGAAGAAGCCGCCAGATGTAACATGGCCTTTGAAACCAGTTTGCGGCCTCTCCCACTGGTGGATTACGCATTTGGTCTCGAACTTCTTCTATTCGTGGCAAAAGTGTCTGCAAAAAATTTAAATCGATCCCCGCACAAAAGTTGTTTCCTGCACCAGTTAAGATAACAGCTCGTAGATGTTTTGTTTTCTGTAACTGGCTCCCCACATCAAAAAGCTCTTCAAACATATTCTCTGATAAGGCATTTTTTTTATTTGGACGATTCAAGGTGACAATAGCCAACCTATCCACCATCTGGAGATCTAAATGTTGCATACATCTACCCTAAACAAATGGTCAGTTTTGAAAAGTCATTACGTCACGGAGGAGTATTCACCAGGCTGAAGGTCACCTAAAGACCACTCACCAATTGCAACTCTAATTAACCGAAGCGTTGGATAGCCTATTGCCGCTGTCATTCGCCGAACCTGTCGGTTCTTGCCCTCTACGATGATCAATTCAATCCAACTATCAGATACAGTTTTTCGCGTACGAATGGGCGGGTCCCGCAACCAAAGGTTTTTTGGTTCAGCTATTAAACGTGCTTTTGCCGGAATTGTCATTCCATCCTTTAAATTTAACCCACCCATTAACTTAGAAAGATCCGTAACAGTCGGCATGCCCTCCACTTGCACCCAATAAGTTTTGGGCATTCTATTTTTTGGTTGGGTGATACTCGCTTGAAGTTTGCCATTATCAGTTAACAGCAACAGTCCTTCACTGTCGCGATCCAGCCGACCCGCAGGGTATACATTAGGTACCGGCACGTAAGCAGATAAAGTTTCACGTTTAAGGTTTTGAGCCGTATGGTCTGTGAACTGTGACAGTACGTTGAAAGGCTTATTAAAAATAATCAGCAAATTTTCATCACACTTCGGACATGTCAATTAAAATTGGCTTACACCAAAGCCTGACCCAAGTCTGCGATCAAGTCATCAATATCTTCTATACCAACTGACAGGCGTAATAAGTTTTCAGGTATCCCTGTATTTGGTTCAATCGTGTAACGGTGCTCCACTAAACTTTCCACTCCACCCAACGAAGTTGCACGGTGAAAAAGATCAAGTTTACCCAAAATACGCAATGCATTTGACCTATCCCCTTTTATACAGAAAGACAGGAGTGAGCCGTATCCTCCCTTCATCTGTAGCTTAGCGGTATTGTGTCCCTCAAAATCAATCAGCCCAGGATAAAAAACTTCTTCAACATTTGGATGACCCTGAAGGTATTCAGCAACTTTTTGTGCATTTTTTGACATTCGTTCAACACGTAGATGCAAAGTGCGCAAAGAACGTATCAACAACCAGGCCTCAAAACTCCCAATTATGGCGCCAGCATCATGACGATCTGTGAGGATTGCCTGCCAGTGGGGAGACTCCGGTGTGTTAGTTGCCAATACACCTGCCAACACATCTGAATGCCCGTTAAGTCCCTTTGTGGCTGAATGCATTACAATGTCAGCACCAAAATCTAAAACTCTGGTCAAAATTGGTGTAGCAGCAGTAGCATCTACCACCAACCGCCCGCCCACATCATGAACTTTATTTGCTGCATGAGCGATATCTGTACTGCGTAACCAAGGATTTGATGGCGTTTCAATAAAAACCAAGTCGGGCTCATGGCTCGCACAAAGTTTATCCATATTTTCTGGTTTACTTAAATCTGCCTCGACCAGCACCATCCCACGGCGGCTACAAAACTCTCGGACCCATTTAGTTGTACCCCAATAGATTTGTGCCTGAAGAAGAACCGTAGCACCAGTCGGTAACGCTCGAAATACTGCAGCTATAGCAGCCATACCATTAGGAAATAAAAGGGCCACTTGCGCAGCATCCAGTTGAGCCAAAATATTTTCCGCTACCCGGACTGTATCACTATCATCACGTGCATAAATGTTCCCACTTGCATGGGGTACATAAGCGCGATCACGCACAAATGTTGTACTGGGTTGAATAGGAGGCACCACACCACCACTTGCTTGATCGATGTATCCCCCAGCCTGAGCTGCTATAGTTGCGGCAGAAAGCCTTCGCTTTACCATTAGATTGTCCCTATTATTCGCATCAACATCACTATGAATTTCGTTCTGACTTCACCCTGAGTGGCAAATCAAATTGTTACGACAATTCTCAAATTATACTAAATTACCTCAAACATATCTAAAGAAACATAACACTATAAAAACTTATCTAATAACATGTAACACTTAGGAATATTATGTACGCAATTATTCTACAGATATATCACTATCAATCTAGTGAGCCTCCGCCCAATTTTGTCCAACTCCAGCATCCACAATTAAAGGCACATCCAGCTTTATTGTTGGGAGACTAGCTTGTTCCATTACTTCCTTTGCTACCAGTTTCAGTTGATCCACTGCTGAATTTTCCACCTCAAATAAGAGCTCGTCATGGACTTGGAGAAGCATCTTAGCTGGAATGCCTGAAATCGCATCTGGCATGCGTATCATCGCCCGCCGAATTACATCTGCCGCAGTGCCCTGAATGGGTGCATTAATAGCAGCTCGCTTAGCAAAGCCAGCGTGTGGCCCCTTTGCTCCAATTTCTGGTGTATGAATTTTTCTTCCAAATAATGTTTTTACATATCCATTTTCTTTGGCAAACATAACAGTGTCATCCATGTAGGTACGAATTTCAGGAAATCTCTTGAAGTAAGTATCAATAAAAGCCTGTGCCTCAGCTCGAGGAATCCTTAAATTTCGTGCCAATCCAAACCCTGAGATTCCATAAATTACTCCAAAGTTTATTGCCTTAGCTTTACGTCTGATTTCAGGGGTCATCTCAGCCAATGGAACATCAAACATTTGACTTGCGGTGAGTGAATGTATGTCAATGCCATCAGCAAAAGCCTGCTTAAGGGTCCCTATGTCGGCTATATGAGCTAAAATCCGAAGTTCAATTTGTGAATAATCTAGGGCAACTAAAGAGTTTCCAGTGTCTGCCACAAATGCCTCACGTATTTTTCTTCCATCTTCACTACGGATTGGAATGTTTTGTAAATTAGGATCGGTGGAAGCTAGTCGTCCCGTACTCGTTCCGGCAATTGAATATGAGGTATGCACTCGCCCTGTTTCTGGGTGGATATGTTCCTGCAACGCATCAGTGTATGTTGATTTTAATTTGCTAAGTTGCCGCCAATCAAGAACTCGGCCTGGAAGAACATGCTCCATTGCCAGTTCTTCGAGAACATCAACACCTGTTGCATACGCTCCAGTTTTACCTTTTTTTCCACCAGGCATGCTCATTTCATCAAACAATATTTCACCAAGCTGCTTAGGAGACCCTAAATTAAAACTGCGGCCTGCCAACTCATGAATTTCAAACTCAAGCGCTGCCATTTTTTGTGCAAAACCATTAGACATCCGGCTGAGAGAATCCCGATCAACTTTTATCCCGTTCATCTCCATCTCAACCAAAATAGGGACCAGGGGGCGCTCTAAGGTCTCATATACAGTCGTAACTTTTTTAAGATGCAATTTAGGCTTCAAATTTTGCCAAAGCCGCAGAGTAATATCTGCATCTTCGGCCGCATACCTTGTCGCTTCATCTATTGGAACGCTGTCAAAGGTTATTGCCGATTTACCAGTGCCCAAAAGAGTTTTTATTGGAATTGGCACATGGTCTAAATATCGCTCACTCAAAAAATTCATGCCATGATTGTGCAATCCACCATTTTGCGCATAGCTTATCAGCATGGTGTCATCGATAGGATTAATTTTGATTCCAACACGAGCCAATATTTTGGCATCATACTTCATATTTTGTCCAATTTTCATGATTGCTGGATCTTCCAACATCGGCTTCAACATCCCAAGCGCATCAGTCTGATCCATCTGGCCTTCAATGAGCCTATCAGTTGCAAACAAATCGTCTACTTCACCGTCACGGTGCCTTAGTGGTAAATAGGCTGCACTTCCTGCCTCTATACAAAGCGAAATCCCCACAAGATCAGCCCGCATATCGTTAAGACCTGTCGTTTCTGTATCAATCGCCACATACCCACGAGAATATACACTATCTATCCATTTCTGTAGCGCAGACGCGTCACAGATTGTTTCGTACTTTTCTGCATCTATGGGTGGAGCTTTAGGTGACAGATTTTTTTGTTCCGCCTCAACAGAACTTTCAATCAACGGTGCTTCCGCACCCATTTGTTCTGCTAGCCGCTTTGTAAGTGTTCGAAATTCCATTTTAGCCAAAAAGCTGAGTAAATCTTTGGGCACTGGATCCATAACTTCTAGATCATCAAGTGTGAAGTCCAAGTCCATATCACAATCCAGCTGTACCAAGCGCTTGGACAGCTCAATTTGAGCTCTGTTATCTAGGAGGCTTTCTCGACGCTTTGGTTGCTTGATTTCGTTAGCTCGATCTAGGAGTTCCTCCAGCGTGTTAAATTCGTTCACTAATAGAGCAGCAGTTTTGATTCCAATGCCCGGAGCCCCAGGTACATTATCAGCGCTGTCGCCTGCCAGAGCCTGAACGTCAACTACCCGCTCTGGATATACTCCAAACTTTTCAACCACACCTTCTCGGTCAATCAACTTGTTCTTCATTGCATCCAGCATAAATACGCCACCGCCAACCAACTGCATCATATCTTTATCAGAGCTTATAATTGTACATGAACCTCCAGCATTTCGCGCCTGAGTAGCCAATGTTGCTATTATGTCATCAGCCTCAAAACCCTCAACTTCCTTACAGGAAATGTTAAAAGCACGCGTTGCGTCTCGGGTGAGTGGGAATTGTGGGACCAGATCTTCCGGTGTTGGTGGTCGGTTTGCCTTATATTTGTCATACATCTGATTTCTAAAAGATTTCCCAGAGTGATCGAAAATTACTGCAACGTGGGTCGGGGCGTCTGGTCCATTATTACCCTCCACATAGCGCTGCAACATATTACAAAATCCGGCGACAGCACCAACGGGGAGGCCATCTGACTTACGGGTCAAGGGTGGTAATGCGTGATATGCTCGAAATATAAATGCTGAGCCATCTATTAGATGAAGGTGATGCCCTTTCCCAAATGCCATGATAATCGTGTCCTTGGATTATTAACTATTAGGTTTGTGGCATGAAAAATTTATAGCTACCAGTACTGCTTTCTATTACACGCACTTTATCTTTTATAAAAAAACCTCGTACCATTTTTAAAATAGGTTCACTAACCACGCTTTGAATAACGTGGACTTATTTTGTCCGAAGGACAGTTTAATGAACTATGAAACCACCACCGTTAAGAAATAAAAAACGGCTATAATACGTCCTGGAAATCCTTATGGACCATCCTTGCATCACAGTAGGGGCATTCAACCCAACCGTGCTCGTTCGAAATTTGTAGCCAAACCCGTGGATGACCCAAGGCTCCCTCGCCACCATCACATGATATGCGTAGTACATCGACAATCTTAGTTTCAGGTACTTGAGTTACCATTTTTTTCAGCCTTTTGGTTGCTGTTGAGTTTAGCCCAGCCTATGTCCACACCTAAGATACCAAAATAGGCTCGGCCCACAAGCTCTATGAAAGGCCATATATGTCACAAAATGCAATTGAGTTACGAGGATTAAAAAAAACCTATGACTCAAACAAAAAAAGTGATTCAAAAATAGCCCTGTCAGGGATTGATCTAGATATTCCAAGAGGAACAATTTTTGGGTTATTAGGGCCAAATGGTGCTGGAAAATCAACTCTAATTAACATTCTCGCTGGGTTAGTTAAAAAATCTTCAGGTACTGTTAAAATATGGGGATTTGACCAAGATGAGAATCCTAGGCAATCACGCGCAGCAATTGGAGTAATGCCTCAAGAATTGAACCTGGATCCTTTTTTTACGCCTGGCGCATCACTTGATATGCAAGCTGGATTGTATGGTATACCAAGGAGCCAACGCAAAACCCACGAAATTTTACGCCTTATCGGGTTGGAAGATAAAGCCAATTCTTACTCTCGAAACTTGTCAGGTGGCATGCGGCGAAGGCTTCTTTTGGGTAAGGCCTTGGTACATAGCCCACAAATTTTAGTACTGGACGAACCAACTGCCGGCGTTGATATTGCACTGCGGCAAATGCTTTGGGAAAACGTGCGCCAATTAAATTTAGATGGTATGACAGTTATTCTAACTACACATTACTTAGAAGAAGCCCAGGAAATGTGTGATCAAATTGCTATTATGCACGAAGGTGAAATACGTGCATTAGATACCACCGCCAATTTACTATCTAAGCTCGACACCAAAACGTTAGTGGTGCGAACCGACACTAGCGCCAAAATCAATCTGCCTGATGGTGTCAGCCTAATTAATCGAAGTGACGGGAGTATGGCCTTTTCTTATAGCCGCACTTCAACGTCACCTAGTGAAATTCTTGATGCACTCCGAGCCGCTAATATTCATATTATAGATATTCAAACCGAACAACCAGACCTTCAAGATGTATTTTTAGACATCACAAAGTAGTGGTACAATTACTGACTATGATAACATCCTTCCAAGAGGGCGCCCAGCAACTACATGCACATGTAGATGAGGCACCTCTTGCATCCCATCCTTACCAGAGTTTGCCATCAGTCTATAACCAGCACCACCTTCACCTGGCTCAACCTTCAGCGCGCCTGTCACTTTTGCAATTGCTCGAGTAAAATCCAAAATTTCTGCTTCACTTGCAACGTTAACAAAATGGTCAAAGCATACGTAAGGTCCTTTTGGGATAACAAGAACATGCTCTGGGGCTTGAGCATTTATATCCCTGAACGCGAGACAATGATCTGTTTCTAATACTGTATTATTCGGTATTTCTCCGCGTAATATTTTAGCAAAAATATTTTGATTGTCATAAACATAAGCCATTTTTATGCTCTCCAAGTTCACTGTAGTTAAAATCACTTCAAAGGCTCTCAATGGTAATTAACTAGGCCTTCTCGAAAAACCAATATGCCTGTAAAATTGAAAGCCCCAGCTATACCTTAACGGTAGCGTTCTCCCGACCTGTTAATTTTCAGATACCTTTTTCTTTAAGCATATCAGCAATAGAAGTAGCGGCGCGAGGGCCAACGTGCCCAATAACTTCACCAGCTGCAATACCACCAATTTTACCGCAGGTTTCGGGGTCAAAGCCTTGTACTAGTCCATACAAAAATCCAGCCGCAAATTGATCACCAGCCCCTGTAGCGTCGACAGGGGTGATCGGTACGACAGGAACATCCCAGCGCATGGCACCCTGACAAATTGAAACTCCATCCGAAGAACGAGTGCAGACAACCAAATTACAATCAGCCGCTCCCTGGGTCAAACCGTCAGTTAGGTCTTCAGTTTGATAAAGTGATTTTAATTCCTCTTCATTACATAAGAAGTAATCTAGGGAGCCAGAAACTAAACTCCGGAAATCATCTCGATGGCGATCTACACAGAACGGATCAGATAACGAAATCCCAGCTCGCGCGCCAGAGCTTTGGGCTTGATCCGCAGCTTTACGGAAAGCTGCCTTACCTGGGTCTTTATCAAATAAATATCCTTCAAGGAATAAAAAATCACAATCTGAGACCACATTTTCAGATACATCAGAAGGGCCTACATCAGAAGAAATTCCTAGGTATGTATTCATGGACCGTTCCCCATCAGGAGAAATAAATATCATTGATCGCGAAGTAGGTAATTCGGCATTTACAACTGGGTCATTTGGAAAATCTGTGCCTTCTGCGACCATAGAAGACGCATAAGATAAGCCTAAATCATCGTCTGCAACCCGGCCAATAAAAGCTGTACTAACACCCAGAGAGCCAAGTCCCGAAATTGTGTTTGCCACTGAGCCCCCAGGCGTTTCTGTTCGCTCTTTCATAGCGGAAAACAAAGCTGCTGCTCGGGTTTCGTCAATAAGCTGCATAATCCCTTTTGTGACGTTATTTTCAGACAGGAATTCATCACTTGTCTTGGCAATAACATCGGACACAGCATTTCCAATGCCAACAACTTGATACTTTTTGGTCACTTGGTTTTTTCCTTAAGTTTGAGCCATATGATACGCAACCGCGTCGACCTTATGTTATTAGAAGCGCCATCAATAAATATGTATTACTTCTATCAAATTTAAATCGAACAGAAAACAAAAGATTTTAGTTCTCTAATGCCTTATTAAAGATTATCGAGTTCAGTATTCGGGAGATTTTTATGTTATCAGATCGAAGTGATCAGTATCGGCCGGTTAAAAACATAGTCTCGGCAAAGCCAACACGCCAACATAGTTTATCCATAAGCTGCGCAGTGATGGACGACAAAACCTTCATAACAGAAAACTCCAGCATTGAAATTTACGAAGCATGCTTTTCCAGCCCTTTTGGCGACATCATAGCTCTAGGCACAGAACAAGGACTGATTGGATTGGGGTTTACCAACGAAATTGGGTATCTAGCAGCAAGACAAGAATTAGTTAAGAAATGGCGTCAGGTACGTTTTCGAATTTGGCCAGAGCGATTAGAATCTTGGGTTAATGCAGTCCTCACAGGTAAAGGAAATATTGAAATACATATCGTGGGGACAAAATTTCAAACAATAGTTTGGCAAGCCCTGATGCATATACCCTCTGGCGATATTACAACTTACTCTGACATCGCTGAATCCATAAATCATCCCCGAGCAGTACGCGCTGTGGGTACTGCCATTGGGCAAAACCCACTCGGTTTTATTATCCCATGCCATAGAGTGTTACAAAAGTCTGGTGGCTTAGGTGGCTATCGCTGGGGTGTTAAACTAAAGCGTGCAATGTTGGTTTATGAGGGCTCATACAAAGGCTAAATGTGATAGACGAAGCCCCTTAAATCTTAGGTTTGAGAGAGCGTGTGCCGGTATTTTCCTTTGCAAGGCTATTTTGATTGAAAGTAATTTAAAAAAGAAACGCGCTCAAAACTATCAAATTGAGTTATCAAAAAATTAAGACTCAGTAGATAAAAATTTGATTGATGCTTAGCCGCCTTAATGGAAGTTTTTGTCTACCTGCGAAATTGAGTCATCAATTAGTGTATTACCCTCTGCGGCAGTCATTTGGTTCGCAATGATATCCCGTGCAGCTCCAACCGCTATAACAATCGCTTGATCACGCACCTCTTTAACGGCCGAAGCTTCAGCAGAGCTAATCTGTTCTTCCGCAGCAGCAATTCGACGTGCCACTGAAGCGACTATATCCGCTTTGGCTTGTTCTGCTGCCGCAGCAGCTTCTGATTTTGCCGAGTCAATAATACGATCCGCCTGAACCTGAACGTCTTTTTGCTTTTTTTCATATGAAGCTAATAGGGCCTTTGCCTCATCTCTAAGAGATTTTGCTTCATTTAGTTCTGCCTTGATGGTGTCCGCACGTGCATCTAACATTTTAGCTAACATTGCCGGTACGCGAAGATACAGGATGACCCCTATGAAACAAACAAAGGCAATCGAAACCACAAAGTTCGTGTTGTAAAGTGTAAAAAATGGACCGCTCGCTGCTACCGCTGGGGACGCAATGAAGCTAAGTATAAAAATAGATAATCGTGTCATGATTTACCCTTTCATCCGAGCCGTTACGGCAGCTGTAATAGTTTTGGTATCCGCCTGGCCACCCATTGAAGATACAATTTCTTTTGCTGTTAATTTGGCAATATCTTTGACGCTATTTATGGCACTATCACGGATCGCTGCTAATGCAGCTCCAGCTTCAGCCGTTCTAGCTGAAATTTCTAAATCTGCCTTCGCCAATTGCGCATCCAATTGAAGTTGTATTTCAGCCCGCATCGCAACATTTATTTGTTGAGCTTCCACGCGTGCATCAGCCAAGGCTTGCTCGTAAGCTTTTTCAGCTTCAATTGCTCTTTGTTTAAGGTCTTCTGCTTCAGCTAAATCATGTGTAATAGTATCCGCACGGTCAACTAAAGCTCCACTAATACGTGGCAGCGCAATACGTGACAGAACCAGATAAATAACAAATAACGTCACTACCAGCCAAAATATTTGGTTGGAAAAGGTCGAAAAATCTAGCTGCGGCATGCCAGGTGCCGAAGTCACTACGTCTTGTGTCTGTGTTGCCATCTCAATTTCTCCAATGCCTGAAAGCTTCCTAGGATCCACGAAGGATCCCAGGATCTAAGGAAAGGATTTGTTAAACAGCGAACATTAGAAGGAGCGCAACGAGGAAAGAGAAAATCCCCAAAGCTTCCGCGAACGCGATGCCGATAAACATAGTAGCTGTTTGTCCACCCGCCGCAGAGGGGTTGCGCAATGCGCCAGACAGGAAGTTACCCACAACATGGCCCACACCAACGGCTGCGCCGCCCATGCCAGTACATGCGAGGCCAGCGCCAATATAGGCTCCCATTTGTACGATATCACCTTCAAGCATTTTATTTCTCCTTAGATTAAAGTTTAATTAGTTAAAGTTCAGATCCTAATGGTGCGGATGCAATGCATCGCGCAGATAAACACAGGTTAGAATTGCGAATACGTAAGCCTGGATGAAGGCGACCAGCACCTCCAACGCATAGATTGCTGTAATTGCCAGGATTGAAAGTGGGGTAACCACGATACCTATTCCCGTTGAGATTAAAACTAGGGGCGCAAATGCTGCAAAAACTTTGATTACCGCATGTCCCGCCATCATATTACCGGCCAAACGAATGGAATGGCTTACGGGACGCACAAAATAAGAAATGATTTCGATCAAAGCTAAAATTGGGCGGAGTATTAGCGGCGCAGACGATATCCAAAAAACAGCTAAAAATCCAAATCCATTTTTAACAAACCCTATAATCGTTACTGCCAGAAAAACTGCCATCGCCATCACTGCCGTCACCGCGATGTGACTGGTGGTTGTAAAGGCCATAGGTAAAAGGCCAAGAAAGTTAGCAACCAGAATAAACATAAACAGGGTCATGATGTACGGAAAGAACACTAAACCATCTTTTCCAGTCACGTCTTCCACCATCTTGTAAATAAATCCGTAAGCTAATTCAGCAACCGACTGACTACGGGTCGGAACTAAAGCACGGCCTCGAGCGCCAAAAACCAAAATTAAAACTATGGTGGCAATCGTCAGTCCCATCCACAGCGTCACGTTAGTGATGGTGAACCACTCAACTTTGTCCGCACCAAAAAGTGGCGTTACCTGAAATTGATCCATTGGGTGAAAAACGAGGCCTGTTTCTGCTTCGCCGTGGGATTCTGTTGCCAAAGGCTTAACTTTCTTCTTCTGACGCTTGCGCCATGTGCATTTTTTGGACCTCCTCGGCAGTACGCATCATTGTACGAATGCCGGCAGCCAA
Source organism: Planktomarina sp. (assembly GCA_017856985.1). Taxonomy (GTDB): domain Bacteria; phylum Pseudomonadota; class Alphaproteobacteria; order Rhodobacterales; family Rhodobacteraceae; genus Planktomarina; species Planktomarina karensis. The sequence continues at coordinate 174,734 of JAFMEA010000001.1, read as the reverse complement.
GCCCAACCCTATAAATAAGATTAGGAAAATTGGCAGTGTGCCAAATAGCCAGTCTAGGCCATACCCAACCCCAAAACCGATAGCGATCCCCGCCACAAGTTCTATGACCATACGCCATGCCATATTTGCCATGGTGTGATGCTCTTGTTTTGCCGGACTGGGAGCATGTTTCCCCCGTACCGTTGCAATTCGGCTTTCAAGGTCTTCCAGCTTTTTTGTCTCTGGCGAAGACACCTTGAACTCCCACTTATATCTATTGATTGGAGCTAATCTGCGGGGTAGCGAAAGTCAATTTGATATTTAATTTTGTAACACATTGTATTTAAGTACTTTAATTTGTAAATAAATTTTATTCTAATAAAATATCCGGCAATAGATACGCGGAAGACCAATTAAAGAATATTCAACCATCTGGTTGACGATTAAATGTGGATCATTATCAGTCATAATATGGCAGATGCCCTCGATCAGATATTTTCAGCACTTGCTGATCCAACACGCCGCCAAATTTTGGTAATGCTTCTAGAAGATGATATGGCAGTCACAGATGTCGCTGAACCATTTGAAATTTCATTGGCAGCAGTTTCGAAGCACCTAGGCATTTTGGCTTCAGCTAAATTAATTCAACAGGAAAGGCGTGGACGGGTGAAATGGTGCAAGCTTGACCCACAGGCAATGCATATTGCCTGGACTTGGATGCAAGGTTTGGGTCAGTTTGAACATATTGATCTTGATGGGCTCGAGGCTTTTTTAGAGGAAACCCTAAAAAAAGATTAACGAATTACTCTAATGCTCCCCATTAAAATATGTTAGATTATCATCTTAAAACCTGAAATATATTTGAGTTTACTAACTTGACTCAGGGACCTTGCCAGGTGTACGAGCTATCCATTCCGGAAGCAAATTTCTTCCGGTCCTTAGGCTTACGCCAGGATCGCCACCCGTCAGCGCTGAGCGCCCACGGGTGCTTTTTCGGTTTTAAGCTTTAGAAAAGTACTGTGCCCCTCTGCCTGTAGGGGGTTGTCAATGGTAGAAAGTGGTTTGGTTGATGTTTGAAAATCTATCTGAACGCCTTAGCGGTGTCTTCGACCGGCTAACTAAGCAGGGCACCCTTTCAGAGGACGACGTAAAATCAGCACTTCGAGAAGTTCGAATAGCCCTATTGGAAGCAGATGTTAGTCTTCCAGTTGCACGCGAATTTGTGAAAAAGGTTCAAAACAAAGCTACGGGTTCTGCGGTAACAAAATCTGTTACACCAGGACAGCAAGTTATTAAAATTGTCCATGACACATTGATTGAAACGCTGAAAGGCGAAGGGGAGTCTGACGACTTAAAAATTGACAATCCACCAGCACCAATTTTGATGGTCGGACTGCAAGGATCAGGGAAAACAACAACTACTGGAAAATTGGCCAAACGTCTTGTTAACCGAGAAGGCAAAAAAGTCTTAATGGCGTCCCTCGATATCTATCGACCGGCTGCAATGGAACAATTAGCGATCTTGGGGAGTCAGATTGGCGTAGACACCCTGCCAGTTGTGGCTGGAGAAACAGCCGTTCAAATTGCAAAACGTGCGAAACAACAGGCGACACTTGGAGGGTATGATGTTTTCATGCTCGATACTGCTGGTCGATTGCAAATTGATAAAACTTTGATGCAAGAAGTTGAGGACGTACGCGACGCTGTCAAACCCCGCGAAACCCTTCTAGTGGTCGACGGCCTAACAGGCCAAGTCGCCGTTGAGGTTGCTGAAGAATTCAATAGTAAAATCGGCATCAGTGGCGTTGTACTGACACGAATGGACGGCGATGGTCGAGGTGGTGCAGCCTTATCGATGCGCGCAGTCACTGGCAAACCTATAAAGTTTGTTGGGTCAGGCGAGAAAATGGATGCGCTGGAAACCTTTGAACCTGAGCGGATTGCAGGCCGAATACTCGGCATGGGCGATATTGTGGCTTTAGTTGAAAAGGCACAAGAGACACTAGAAGCCGAGCAAGCCGAGCGTATGATGAAACGCTTTCAAAAGGGCATGTTTAATATGAACGACTTAAGAAACCAGCTTGAGCAGATGCAAAAGATGGGCGGCATGCAAGGCCTAATTGGAATGATGCCTGGCATGGCAAAAATGAAAGGTAAAATTGAAGATGCTGGATTAGACGATAGTCTAGTGAAACGCCAAGTCGCACTAATAAGCTCGATGACAAAAAAAGAGCGAGCAAACCCTAGTCTACTGCAAGCCAGTCGGAAAAAGCGAATTGCAGGCGGTGCTGGCTTAGAAGTTAGCGACCTCAACAAGCTACTCAAGCAACACAGGCAAATGGCTGACATGATGAAAAAACTGGGCAAGCGCGGCGGTTTGGGAGCACTAAAGGGTATGTTCGGAAAAGGTGGTCCAAGTAAAGCTGATCTAGCTACTGCTCAGGAACAAATAACAAGTGGTGCTATGGGTGGGATGCCCAAAGGAATGAGCCTTCCAAAAGGAATGGGTGGGTTGTCTGGCCTTGGTAACGGAATGCCAGGTGGCCTAAGTGGACTAGGCAAGAAAAAATGAAGAGCTGTGTAATTATTTTGCAAACTTTCACGGGATCTTCTGCCGACCTAGATGGGAGAAATAATAATGACTGATAACGCAACTCGGGCTGCTGATATATTGAAAAGTCACAGGGCCAGTATTGATCGATTAGATGCAATACTAGTCTACACGTTGGGTGAAAGATTTTCTCATACAAAAGCCGTGGGCCAAATAAAGGCTAATCACGACCTCCCAGCTTCTGATCCAAACCGTGAGGTAGAACAAATTACCCGTCTAAAAAATCTTGCTCAAAATGCTGATTTAGACCCCGAATTCGCTAAAAAGTTTTTAAATTTTATAATCAAGGAAGTAATTCACCACCATAAATCTTACCAAGACTAGGATGTTGTAATCAGCATTCGGTCTGCCATTTTCAAGGAGAATAATAATGGCTATGAAAATCCGTTTGGCCCGTGCTGGGTCTAAGAAGCGCCCATTCTACCGTGTTGTAGCTGCTGACAGTCGCATGCCACGAGATGGCCGTTTTATCGAAAAATTAGGTACATATAATCCGTTACTGGCTAAAGATAGCGAAGAGCGTGTTAAAATGGATATGGATCGGGTTCAGTATTGGCTAAGTCAAGGAGCTCAGCCAACAGACCGCGTTGCTCGTATGTTGGAAGCAGCAGGCGTGTTGCCTGCAAAAGAACGAAACAATCCAAATAAAGCAAAGCCAGGCAAGAAAGCGGTGGAGCGATCTGAAGAAAAAGCTGCAAAATTAGCAGCGCCTGCTGAAGAGGCTGTTGTGGAAGAGGCACCTGCTGAAGAAGCTGTCGTTGAAGAAGCGCCTGCTGAAGCGGCCGTTGTGGAAGAGGCACCTGCTGAAGAAGCTGTCGTTGAAGAAGCACCTGCTGAAGAAAAATAATTACCAAAGATAAATATAGCCACGGGTTTGGCGTTTACAAACAAACTGTGCTTTTAAAAAAACCCCACCATAATGGTGGGGTTTTCCATTTTGAGCTTTCCCTTTATGAATGATGTATGTTGAAACGGCCTTTTCGTTCTGTAATGCTTATTGGAGTTTGCTTCCTGATCGGATATTTCTATGCTCGCAATCAAGCCTCAGAAAACTGTGCCAATGACGGCGGTGAAATGAAAAATGGCTACTGCATAGGAGCTAATAACAATTGATTTGTATTCCCGCAGATATACCACAAAGCTTGTGTGATATTGATGATGAACGAAAAGCGATATATCACAGCAAAGACACTGTGTGTATTTGGGTTTTCAAAACAAGAAATGATAGAAATAAGTTCGTCAATGATACCGCTGGAATGCTGAAGTCCGAGCGTGAAAATCATTACGAAGAACACTTCATCTAAAAGTTACAAAGTTGTTACAAAGTATTTTTAAGTTGTTTAATATCAATATTTTATGGGCCTACTTTTATGGCATAGGAACAGTGAAATGAGTGAGTTGATTTGTGTTGGATCTATTGCAGGTGCCTTTGGAGTCCGAGGTGAGTTGCGGGTGAAAAGCTTTTGCGCCAATCCAACTGACTTAGAAAAATATAATCCACTATTAACAGAAGATGGAACACAAAGCTTTGACCTCTCACTTATTGGACAGGTTAAAAACGGGTTTTCTGCACGTGTGGTTGGCGTTAACTCAAAAGACGAGGCAGATTCATTGCGCGGAACATCTTTGTTTACAGAACGTGAAAGCTTACCAGCCCTCCCAACAGATGAATTTTACTACTCAGACCTTATCGGCATGCAAGTCGCTGATACAGGTGGTTCCATCCTCGGGAGAGTTAGATCGATAATGAATCATGGAGCAGATGATTTACTTGAAATAACAGTAGAAGGGGCATCTGATACCGCATTGGTTCCATTCACAAAAGCAGTTGTACCTACTGTTGATTTAGCCTCTGGCCGTATCGTAATTGATCCACCAGAAGGACTGCTATGAACAAAGAAAATTTATCTCATGGAAGAAAATCTATACGTGCCAATATCAAGCCAAGAGCACTGATCGAGGAACAACCAGATTTAATGGGGGTTTGGCGGGCAGATATAATTACTCTCTTCCCTGATGTTTTTCCAGGTATTTTAGGTTCGTCACTAACAGGCAAAGCCCTTAAAGATGGAAAATGGCAGCTGCACACACATGACCTTCGTTCTTACGGCATCGGAAAGCATCGCAGTGTAGACGATACGCCCGCGGGTGGTGGCGCAGGCATGGTCATGCGAGCGGACGTGCTTGGGCGTGCACTCTCTGACGTCTCACAACGACGAGAACCTTGTCCAATTATTTATATGTCTCCCAGAGGAAAACCACTGCTCCAAGAGAGAGCCAAGAAAATGGTAGACGGCTCTGGAGCCATAATTTTGTGTGGGCGTTTCGAAGGTATCGACCAGAGAGTTATTGATCATTTCCAAATTGAAGAAGTGAGCATTGGTGATTACGTACTTTCTGGTGGTGAGCTCGCAGCGCAAGTTATGTTGGATGCGACAGTGCGTCTAATCCCAGGCGTATTAGGAAATCATGAAAGCACTGAAGAAGAAAGTTTTTCAAATGGCCTCCTTGAATACCCCCAATATACTAGACCGTCGGTTTGGGAAGGGCAGGAAATTCCCAAAGTTTTAATGTCAGGTGATCATGGGAAGGTGGCCTCGTGGAAAAAATCGCAGTCGGAACTGCTCACACGAGATCTTCGACCAGACCTATGGACTAAATATGAACCCTAAAATTGGATACAAGTGAGTGCTTGCTTAAAAGTCAATCGGGAAATATACGGCTCCTGCCGGTTCATAGATGGATTCGGAAAGCCTTGCTAAAGTGTCACTATTTCTAAGCGATAGTCTTTTCTTCGGGACTAGCGGATATATTGGCAAAAAGTGAGGTATAAAATAAATACGACCTAAACTCTCGCGGGCACCTATGTGAACCCGGAAGAAGGCATAGAGCGATTGGGTAGTAGAGAACTTCGTGGAAAAACCACGAGCAATAAAAGGAGCTGTCAGATGAATCTGATCGCACAGTTAGAGGCGGAACAAATTGCTGCCCTTGGAAAAGACATACCCGATTTTAAAGCCGGTGATAATATTCGCGTTGGTTACAAAGTAATCGAAGGCTCACGGAGCCGAATACAGAACTATGAAGGCGTCTGCATTGCACGTAATAACGGTTCAGGAATTGCTGGTTCGTTTACCGTTCGAAAGATATCTTTCGGTGAAGGCGTGGAGCGTGTTTTTCCACTGCACTCCACTAGTATTGACAGCATAACCGTTGTGCGCAGAGGGCGCGTTCGCCGCGCTAAACTGTACTACCTCAGAGAACGCCGTGGTAAATCCGCGCGTATATCAGAAAAAACTAACTATAAACCTAAGTCTTAGGGAGCGGTCATATGAAAAAAGATACCCATCCAGATTATCATTTCATTAATGTAAAAATGACTAATGGTGATATTGTCCAAATGCGATCAACATATGGCGCAGAAGGCGATCAATTAGCATTAGACATAGATCCATCAGTACATCCAGCCTGGACTGGTGGAGGCTCACGATTAATGGATACAGGTGGTCGCGTATCAAAGTTTAAGAAGAAATACGAAGGTCTAGGCTTCTAAATAATTGGATTTTATGTTTTTTGAAAAGACCGGGCCTTAGGACCGGTCTTTTTTTATTCCAGAGATTATTAATTTATAACAACATCAAGTAATCTAATTAAAATTAATTAGCCAATACTAATGGCTAATAGTGTCAAAAATATTATGCTAAATATCTAATATAAAAAATAATAAAAAAGGCAGGCATTGGTGCATATTATTGTAGTTGGCAACGAAAAGGGTGGTTCTGGAAAATCAACCACAACGATGCATGTCGCGACGGCGCTCGCTCGAATGGGACATCGCATTGGAGCCCTTGACTTAGACCTCCGACAAAAAACATTTGCACAATACATATCCAACAGGAAACGGTTTTCTGGTGAAAGCGGTGTGACACTTTTGTCTCCACAGTATTTGCAACTGCCATTGAAAAAAGAGGGCGATTTGGGTTCAGAGGAAAGCTTGATGGAAAGTAGGCTCTCTTCAGCAGTGGAAACATTAAAAAAAACTTCTGATTTCATTATAATTGATTGCCCTGGCAACCATACGCACCTGTCTCAGCTTGCTCATTCCTTAGCGGATACATTAATTACTCCACTTAATGACAGCTTTGTAGATTTTGATCTTTTAGCGAAAGTAGAAAGTGACGGGACAACAGTGAAGGGGCCATCTGTATACTCTGAAATGGTTTGGACGGCACGGCAGTTTCGTGCACAAGCTGGGAAAAAGCCAACAGATTGGATTGTTGTAAGAAACAGGTTGGGAGCACAAAATATGATCAACAAAAAGAAAATGGGTAATGCCATTACACACCTAGCCAAACGTATTGGCTTTCGTGTAGCTCCCGGATTTAGCGAACGTGTAATTTTTCGAGAACTGTTTCCACGCGGACTAACACTTTTAGATCTCAAAGATGCAGGCATAAACCAATTAAGCATATCAAATATAGCAGCTCGGCAGGAACTACGTGATTTAATTAAAGCGTTGGCACTTCCTAATGTAACTATTGAATTTTGACCTGATTAACCCAGTACTGACTTATTAAACATGAATATCTGATTATTAAATGCCGCATGTAAGCCCAGAAAGTAGATCAAGATGACCGATTTTTCAAAAACCCGACAAATGTTCGATATTCCCGAAGGTATGGTTTATCTCAATGGCAACTCACTTGGGCCGATGCCAAAAAAGGCGCCAGAAGCAATTAACACTTTCTTAATGGATGAATGGCGAACCGAACTTGTCAAAGGGTGGAATACTAAAAACTGGTTCATTAAAAGTAACCTACTAGGTGACCGAATTGGTAGCTTGATGGGGGCCGCCAACGGAACAACTGTAGTGGGAGACAGCCTGTCCATTAAAGTATTCCAAGCCGTTGCCGCAGGTCTGGCCATGGCTCCCAAAAGGCGTGTAATTCTTTCAGATAATGGAAACTTTCCAACTGATCTTTATATGGTTGAAGGCCTGATAAACCTTCGCGATGCCGGATATGTTTTACGCACGCCCAACCCCGAAGATGTTTTCGATCAGATTACCGATGAAGTGGCCGTCGTAATGGTTACCGAAGTTGATTATCGCAATAGCCGCAAACATGATATGAAATCCATTATTGCCAAAGCGCATAGCGTAGGTGCAACTGTTGTATGGGATATGGCGCATTCGATAGGTGCCCTACCCATAGATGTAACAGACACCAACACAGATTTTGCAGTTGGATGCACCTATAAATACCTTAATGGGGGACCAGGTTCACCCGCATTCATTTATGTGGCACCACGTTTACTTAATACAGTGGAGCCAGCATTATCAGGTTGGTTCGCACATGAAGCACCTTTTGCATTTGATCTCAACTTTAGGCCGACACCCAGTAAAATCGATAGAATGCGCATTGGAACACAATCGATGGCTGCATTCACACTTTTAGAGACAGCCCTCGATATTTGGGATGAGGTGAACTTGGATGACGTTAGATCAAAATCTATAGAGCTATCCGAATTCTTTATCAGTGAAGTTGAATCAAAATGTCACGGACTAACATTAGTGAGCCCCAGTGATCCAAATCAACGCGGTAGTCATGTAGCTTTTCAATTTGAAAATGGATACGAATGTATGCAGGCTTTGATAGCTCAGGGCGTCATTGGTGACTTTAGAGCTCCAGACATTATGCGTTTTGGAATAACCCCACTTTTTATCAACCTAGATGATATTGAAAAATCTGTAACTATTCTTTCAGAGATCTTGACTAACAAAATTTGGAAAAAACCAGAATTTCAGAAACGGTCGCTGGTTACTTAAAAATACTCCCACAGAGTAATATATTGAAACTTCAATCAATTCTAAAAATGCGTTTTACTGGGATCTGCCCCCCAAAGATCTTTTGAGGTAATCAGTTACTCATATGGACCTGCCCTCACAGGTTAGTTAAGGGATAGTTAATTTTAAAAAGGATTACTGCACAATGCCTGCTGAAACCCATCCAGACATTATTTTCACTAAAGTTGATGAGGCACCACAGCTCGCTTCAGCGTCACTTCTTCCAATTGTGAAATCCTTTGCAGCTGTGGCTAATGTCAAAGTCGGGGTCCGAGACATCTCTCTTGCAGGTCGTATTATTGCGGCCTTTCCAGAGAATTTAACTGACGCACAACACAAAAATGATGATTTGGCATTTTTGGGTGAGGTAGTAAAAACTGCAGATGCTAATATTATCAAATTACCCAACATCTCAGCCTCTGTTCCACAGTTAGTTGCGGCCCTTAAAGAACTCCATTCACAGGGCTATGACATCCCCAAATATCAAGAAAACCCACTCACAAAATCAGAGAAGGATATACGTTCTCGCTTTGACACCCTAAAAGGTTCCGCTGTTAACCCTGTATTGAGAGAAGGTAATTCGGATCGCCGTGCTGCAACAGCGGTAAAGAATTATTCAATGGCTAACCCTCACACAATGGGATTGTGGGAAGCAGATAGCAGAACTTATGTTTCGACAATGTCCAAGGATGACTTTTTTACTAACGAAAAATCAGCCACACTTCGAGCCAATCAAGCTGGGATCGCGCACATAGAATTACTTGGCAAAGACAGTTCTGTAAGGGTTTTAAAATCTGACGTTGAATATCACGCTGGATCCGTTGTGGACGCAACCTTTATGTCAGCGAAAGCGTTAAGTGAATTTTTAAGTGCGCAGCTTACAGATACTAAAAAAAATGGTGTTTTATTTTCGATTCACCTCAAGGCAACAATGATGAAGGTTTCTGATCCGATCATCTTTGGTCACGCTGTAAAAGCATATCTTTCAAATGTATTTGAAAAATATGGCCAGGAACTTGCTGAAGTGGGAGCTAATGCCAACTCTGGTATGGGGGCATTAATAAGTACAATTAAGGGCTCTTCAAAGTCTAGCGAAATATTAGCTGCAATAAATGAGGCAACTGATGCTAATCCGCCACTCTACATGGTGAATTCAGATAAGGGCATCACCAATCTTCATGTACCATCAGATGTGATCATCGACGCTTCACTACCTGCACTAATCAGAGCTGGTGGTAAGGCATGGGGGCCGGATGGAAATGAATCAGATACAAACTGCGTAATACCCGACAGCTCGTACGCGCCCGTATATGATGAATCCATCAAGTATTTTAAAGAAAATGGAGCCTTGGACCCCACAAAATCGGGAACGGTCCAAAACGTGGGCCTAATGGCACAGAAGGCAGAAGAATATGGATCACATCCCACTACGTTTGAAATACCTGCTGACGGCAAGGTCCGTATAGTTTTAGAAAATGGAGAAATATTGCATGAGCACAATGTCGAAAAGGGTGACATTTGGCGTTCAGCCTCGACTCGGCAGGCACCAATTAACGACTGGGTACAACTTGCACTTGAAAGGCAATCTAACGAGAACTGTCAGGCAATTTTCTGGCTCGATGAAACCCGCCCACACGATGCAGAATTGATCAAATATGTTAAGCCAATTTTAGAAGAAGCAAACGCAACAGATAAGTTTCAAATTCTCAACCCTCGACAGGCCACGCGCCTCAGCTTGGAGACTATAAGCAAAGGTGAAATGTCAATTGCGGTTACTGGTAATGTTTTGCGAGATTACTTAACTGATTTGTTTCCCATTCTTGAACTCGGTACGTCAGCAAAAATGCTTTCAATAGTGAAACTAATGGATGGTGGTGGCTTGTTTGAGACTGGCGCCGGCGGATCAGCACCCAAGCACGTTCAGCAATTAATGGACGAAAACCATTTGCGGTGGGACTCACTCGGTGAGTTTTGCGCCTTAGGCGAAAGTCTAAAGTACTTAGCAACCGTTAAAAATAATAAAAAAGCAAAGGTTTTGGGTGAAGCTGTTGACCAAGCCACGCAGGGTATACTCGATCAAAATAGGTCTCCTGGTCGCAAGGTAAGCCAACCAGATAATCGTACCAGCCACTTCTATTTTGCTCTTTATTGGGCCAAAGCTTTGGCAACGCAGTCAGACGATCTTGAACTTGCAGGGCATTTTGAGCCTATTGCAAAGGCTTTGTCTGAAAATGAAAATACTATTTTGGAAGATTTTTCATCGCCCAAAGGCAAGCCAGCCGATACTGGGGGCTATTTTCATAATGATGATCAGAAAACTGAAAAAATAATGCGGCCATCTAACGTTTTTAATAAAATTATTAAATTAGCAAGCGAGCTTAAATAACAAGTACGATCTTAAAATATTTGTCTAAATTTAAATATTTTACCATTGCTCTTATCTTTTCAATGTTTGAATGTGCTCAAGTGAATTTTGGAGATTTTAATGACGTATAGTCCACCCAAAGTTTGGATATGGGATACCGAGAATGGTGGCCAATTTTCTAGTATCAATAGACCAATATCAGGCGCTACCCATGAAAAAGAACTGCCCATTGGTAAGCATCCCCTACAACTTTACTCAAAAGGGACACCTAATGGTGTAAAAGTTACAGTTATGCTTGAAGAGCTACTGGCTAAGGGTAAATCTGACGCAGAATATGATGCTTGGCTAATAGAAATAGGAGATGGCGCCCAATTTGGTAGTGGTTTTGTAGGCCTAAACCCCAATTCAAAGATCCCTGCACTGATGGATAAATCAACTGGCCTTCGGGTATTTGAGAGCGGTGCGATCTTGTTATATCTGGCTGAAAAATTTGATTGTTTTTTATCAAAAGATATCAGCGAGAGGACTGAAACTATTAATTGGTTATTTTGGTTGCAAGGCTCTGCGCCTTATTTAGGAGGAGGTTTTGGTCATTTCTATGCATATGCGCCTGAGAAATTTGAATATCCAATCAATCGATTCACAATGGAAGTTAAGCGCCAGTTGGATGTCTTAGATAAAAATCTTGAAGATCGAAAATTTCTTGCAGGAAATCATTATTCAATTGCAGATATGGCAACTGCCCCATGGTATGGAGGTTTAGTAAAAGGCTTACAGTATGATGCAGGTGAGTTTTTAGACGTAGGAGTTTATAAAAATGTAAAGCGGTGGGCCGATGAGATTTATGAGCGTCCAGCATTTAAAAGAGGCCAAATGGTAAATCGAACTAAAGGTGCACCATCAGAAAGACTTTCAGAGCGTCATAGTCCTCAGGATTTTGATATTATTTCTGAAAACTAATATTACTCTAAGTCAAAAAATGAATTTTTAAAAGGGGCTTGGGTACCTATCAAATGGGTGAAGTCCGAGTACAATCTGCCTTACAAAAAGTTTCAACCTAAACTAAAAAAATTCAACCTCTTTTAAATAGGCGCACCCATTGGCGCCACCTATTCAAATCATTGCATACCCCACGTCAATTATGAGGCGGTCTTAGCCAGCCATTCCCGGCCTTTCAACATGACGTTCCAATAGACCCAAGGCAGGATCGATTTTTTTAGAAACCATGCTGCGCGACGCGGCTTTGTTGAGTCCCATGGAAACGACGGCATTACTTTGCCACCATAACCAAATTCAGCCAGAATGATTTTGCCGTTTTCTACAGTAAGCGGGCAGGAACCATAGCCATCGTACAAGGGTTCTAAAGATTGCCCTTCAATCTGTGCAATCAAGTTTTGCGCCACTATCGGGGCCTGTTTTCGAGCAGCTGCAGCCGTCTTGGCATTCGGAGTCGACGTGACATCGCCTAACCCGAACACATTATCAAAAGTTGTATGCTGCAATGTGGCTTGATCAACATCGACCCATCCCCCAGCTCCAGACAGAGAGCTATCCTTGATGAAGTCTGGCGCGCATTGTGGAGGACAGACGTGTATCATATCAAATTTGCGTTCAACAACTTCTGGTTCCTCACCCTCTTTTGTTATCTTGAACCAAGCCTTTTGGTTTGGACCGTCCACCTTAACCAGGTTATGTCCAAAATCGAGCGCGATATCATACTTCTTCACATACTCCATCAAAGGGGGCACATAGGGTGCGCAGCCAAATAATACGGGACCCGCATTGCAGAATGACACATCAATACCATCCAATTTTCCAGCCTTAAGCCAAGCGTCACAAGATAGATACATTGCCTTCTGTGGGGCCCCTGCGCATTTGATTGGCATCGGTGGTTGCGTAAAGATTGCCGTCTTTCCACGCATTTTTTGTACCAGTTCCCAAGTATATGGAGCCAAATCAAAACGATAATTTGATGTCACACCATTCTTACCAAGGGTATCCTCCAAACCTTCAATAGCGCCCCAGTCCAACTTCAAACCCGCCGCTACTACAAGAAAATCATACAAAACCTCAGATCCATCTTCCAAGGTAACAGAGTTATTTTTGGGAGCGAAGGTAGCTACGGCACCTTTGATCCGCTTTATGCCACTTGGCCATACAGAATCTGTAGTGCGGACAGTTTCTCCTTTAGTAAAGACGCCCGCGCCAACCATAGTCCATCCCGGTTGATAATAGTGCTGATCTGATGGCTCTATTATAGCAATATCAAGCGACGCATCGCGTGATCTCAAGCTAGACGCGGTGGCAATCCCAGCAGCACCACCGCCAACAATAACGATTTGATGTTTAGTCATTCAATTTCTCCCGTTTAATTTATATATTTTTTATTTAAAGACGGTTAATTGCCATTCCGGATAGACGTTTTCATCTACCTCCTTTGCAAACATTTGGCCCACCCACATATTGACCTAATTGCACAGAATAATCACTTTTGGCCTCATCCAAGAAGCCGTGGGCGTTAGGTATACCAAGTTGCACTGTTTAGAACTCCACCACAGCCCGGATGGATTTACCTTGATGCATCAGGTCGAAACCGTGGTTAATTTCTTCAAGCTTGAGTTTATGGGTAATCATTGGATCTATCTCAATTTTTCCATCCATGTACCAATCTACAATTTTTGGTACATCGGAGCGGCCAGACGCACCGCCAAATGCTGTACCTCGCCAGATTCGGCCTGTAACCAACTGGAATGGCCGCGTACTAATTTCAGCACCAGCCGGGGCCACGCCAATTATGATGCTTTCACCCCAGCCTTTGTGTGCAGCCTCAAGAGCAGTACGCATCACACTTACGTTACCAGTTGCATCAAATGTGTAATCAGCACCACCACCTGTCAGTTCAACGAGATGTGCAACCAAATCTCCATCAACCTTTGACGGGTTCACAAAATCAGTCATTCCAAAGTAACGGCCCATCGTCTCCTTGTCGTCATTAAGATCTACACCAACAACTTGATCAGCACCTGCTAGGCGCAAGCCTTGGATCACGTTCAGGCCAATGCCACCCAGACCAAAGACAATCGCACGGCTTCCAATTTCGACCTGTGCTGTATTAATTACTGCACCGATACCTGTTGTCACACCGCAACCAATATAACAAATCTTATCAAACGGAGCATCCTTGCGAACTTTAGCAAGCGCAATCTCAGGCACAACGGTGTGGTTCGCGAACGTAGAACAGCCCATATAGTGGTGAATCGGCGTTCCATCGAGCATGGAAAACCGTGTAGACCCGTCAGGCAACAAGCCAGCACCTTGAGTGCTACGGATTGCTTGGCACAAGTTAGTCTTGGGATTCAGGCAATAGTCACATTCACGACATTCCGGTGTGTAGAGTGGGATCACATGATCACCAACCGCAAGGCTAGTCACTCCTTCGCCTATTTCTATCACCACTCCCGCGCCCTCATGTCCAAGGATCGCAGGAAATATACCCTCTGGGTCATCACCTGAGCGAGTAAATTCATCTGTATGGCATAACCCAGTAGCTTTTATTTCTACTAGGACCTCACCCTTTCGGGGTCCGTCAAGATTAACTTCCATGATCTCTAAAGGTTTTCCAGCTTCCAAAGCCACTGCGGCACGCGTTCTCATATTGGTTCTCCTTAAACACCTTTTTTATCGCAGTTTGCGGAGCGTTATGCATACTACTAAGATACGTCTTCATTAGCGATTGACGTAAGGTAATCTTGCTTTACAGAAAAATTAAATTCAAGATATGACTCAAAGTCTCACAAAATGAAGTGAATGAGTCAAATAGAAACTCAAAGACTTGCGTAATTAGACCTATAAAAAATTACATAAATTTAACGGGAGAAAAATATGTTAGATAATAATAGTAAAAGTTGCGCCGGCCCCGGATACGCGTCACCAAAGGATGCAATTAAAGCCCCACGCGAAAAGGTTGTTTATACAATCTGTATTTACACAGGAACCGGAATAGAAAAACCAGATTATTTGGCGACAATAGATGTTGATGAAAATAGCTCCACATACGGTGAAATCATTCATCGTACTGAACTTGGGGTAGTTGGTGATGAGCTTCATCATATGGGATGGAATGCCTGCTCTTCGTGCAACACAGACGGAAGTATGGAACGTAAATATCTTATTATTCCTGGTGTGAGGACATCTAACTTTTACATAGTTGACACTGCGACTGACCCAAGAAAACCCGCTTTGTTTAAAACGGTTAGTGGCGACGAAATTAAAGAAAAAACAAATTTGTCTGCACCACATACTGTCCACTGCCTTGGTGCCGATATAATAGTGTCAATGCTCGGAGATGCCGAAGGCAATGCGCCAGGCGGGTATTTACAATTAGACAAAGATTTCAACATTGTCGGGCGTTGGGAGCTTGATACTACCGGTATGAACTTTAGCTATGATTTTTGGTATCAACCCCGACACAACATGATGGTTTCTACCGAATGGGCGGCACCTAATACCTTCATGCCAGGCTTTGACTTAGAGGATGTAGCTAACGGTAAGTATGGTCAACACATCCATTTTTGGGACTTTAAAAATAGAAAAATAGAAAAATCAGTGGACCTTGGTCCTGAAGGATTGATTCCTCTTGAAGCTAGATTCCATCATGATCCTGACAGCACACATGGATTTGTAGGAGCAACGCTAAGCTCAAATATTTTTCATTGGTACAAAGATGATGCAGGTGAATTACAAATTGAAAAAATTATCGATGTTGATGCTATTGATGTCGAAGATTTTCCCGTACCGATGCCCGGTTTGATTACTGATATTCTCGTCTCTATGGATGACAAATATCTATATTTTTCAAATTGGCTCCACGGGGATTTAAGGCAATACGATATCTCAGATCCCTCAAACCCAAAGCTAACTGGCCAAGTTTGGATTGGTGGTCTGCTTGGCAAAGCACCTGACGTTAACGGGCGTTCAGTAGATGGTGCACCACAAATGATCCAACTATCTCTGGATGGAAAACGCTTATTTGTCACGACGTCACTATTTTCAACATGGGATAACCAGTTCTATCCAAGCATGAAGGACAAAGGCGGCATTATGCTCATTGTTGATTGTGATGTAGAAAATGGTGGTATGAAAATTCGCGAAGATTTCCATATTGATTTTGGAAAAGAACCACATGGCCCAGCGCGGGCACATGAGACAAGATACCCTGGTGGTGACTGTTCGTCAGACATCTGGGTCTAAAAAAAGTGGGGGCCTATTGTTCAGATAGGCTCCTTTTTTTAAAATGTCAGATAAAGCTTTTAAGCATAAAATTACATTCCGAAACCGCCAAAACAAAACATTGGAAGTCTCTGAAAACGAGTCTATTCTCGATGTTTTTGAAGCAGCAGGTTGGGTTCTACCCGTGGCTTGTCGATATGGAGGATGTATAACCTGCGCCGCCAAAATGATCTCTGGTAGCGTAAGGCAACCAAAGGGAACTGCGGTTAATAAGCGTCAGTCCCAAGATGGTTATGTCTTACTGTGTGTGGCGCGTCCAAAAGAAAATTGTGTTTTTGATGTTGGCGTTGAAAGCCATGGCACCCTTTATCACAATCCATTTGCTAGCAAAAACGCTGCAATTTTATTAGACAAAGCAAAAACGAAAGCAAGCGCGCGATGACGGCTGCTTTGACAATTCGAAGAGCAACCGCCGCTTTGACCCCTAGCTCTGGTTTAGTGGTTTTATTTTTAGTTGCATTCGGTTGGTTTTATAGCTTCATGCAACTAATTACGCTGGACTCGGTTGGCAGCCTTTCAGAAGCTGGGCCTGGCATGCAAATGTTTGCTGCCATTCAGTATTACCTATTAAATAATCCTCTTGGTTTTGAAACTTCCCTCAACTTTTGCACCACAACTAATGCCAATTGGGACATCTTGGATTTCGTAAAATCATTTACAATGTGGGTAGCTATGGTCGCCGCAATGATGTTGCCGAACTTATTTCCATTACTCAAATCAGCCAAAATACGAGGAGAAAAAGCTATCCCGTTTGTCTTGGGCTACTTCGCCATTTGGTCAGGTTTTTGTATGTTGGGGGTATCCGTTCAATGGGCACTTCGAATGTTAGATGTGTTAAATGGGCATATGGTGATTACAAATCCAATGATTTCAGCCACTGTTCTATGCGTGGCCGGCACTTATCAATTATCACAACACAAATCAGCCCATCTAAAAGAGCGCAAAAATTTAATAGCAATGACTGATTTGAAACCATGCTGTCAGACAGCAGAAACAACCTCAGGCACCGCCTACGGTCTTGCATGCGTTAGATGTTGCTTTCCATTGATGCTGACAATGTTCGCCTTTGGATTGATGAATATTTTGGCAATGGCAATGCTTACTGTGATGATGATTTTGGAAACCTACTCAGAATCAAGAATTAATTTAGCGAAATTTTGGGGCGGTGTGATGTGTTCTATGGGTCTTCTATTTTACCTGTTAGCCGTTTGACAATTAGTCAGACACTGAAATATTTCACTTATAAACTCGTATCCACTGAATCTTAAAAGATGTAGACGTACGTGACAAAATTAGCCAAAAAATTACGTTCCGCTAACCAAGAGTGGAAAGATAATTTGCCAACTCTTTTGCCACTCTACTAGTTTGTTCTATATGTTGAAAATGCCCACAGTTTTCTAATGCTACAAAGGTTGACCGGCTTAGCTGGTTTGCCATGTCCTGGCTAATTTTAAGAGGTACCATGCGATCATAATCTGAAGCAATTATGAGTGCGGGAACGTCAATTTCAGTCAATCTGTCTGAAACATCGAATTGGCTACAAGCATAAAAATCATCATAAACAACTTTTGAACCCGCTTCTAGCATTCGTTGTCGTGCTTTTTGCTTAAAAAAGGCACCTGTATTTTTATACCACGAATATTTTACAATATTTTCAATTGTTGGCTCAAAGTTTTCTTTCAAACCTTCGAGTATTGCATCTGTTACAAACATCTTGCTGGCACCACCAATCATTGCGATTGCAGTGAGCCAGCTATATTTATTTAAAGCTGCATTTAGCGCAATAGATGCGCCCATTGAATGTCCAACAATACAAACATTGTCGAGCTCAATAGCTGTGACAAATTCGTTGACTGCGTTTGCATATTCTTCGACGGATGATTGGCTTTTTCCACCTGACTTTCCATGCCCAGGAAGATCTATTGCATATACTGGATAATTATCTAATCCACCCCCGTGTTCTTTTGGCGTCAAGCCAAGGGACCGCGTTAGATCATTCAGGCTGCGCCAAGCTAAAGGCCAGTCAACCTCTTGCCCACCAGCACCGTGTATAAGTAACACACTGACCCCGCCCGCGGACTTAGAGACGCCATTAAAGCTGTAAGATAATTCGTATCCGTTTAAAGAAATTTTAGCCATTAATAAGACCTATTTTTTGTTAGTACGGCCGTTTCGTTCACCTAAATTTTAAAACTTTAACTTCCCAAATAAGAAAATTAACCTCACAAAATTATCCCTAAACTTACCATAAACATGCGTAACTAACGGACGATATTCGGCCTAGTTAAGTCAACAATTACCATAGGTAACAGTCAAAATAAATGGCTTCTAAACACCTCTTGGGCCTAACACTAAGCATGCAATCGCTGTTCAAAAATTGAGCCAACTGTCGGTTTAAACCTTAAAATGAGTATGCCTAAATTACTTACGACACTTCTCCTCTTGCCAAGTTCCTATTCTCTACAAATCAATTAATTAGCTTACGGATATTGATTAATTTGGTGACAAAAAAAGTTTTCTGGTTTGTTTCACCATGCTTGAAACAGCAAAGGTCTTGCCTTTAATTTGATGCAGTGGCAACATTTAAAAGACCAAAAAGGAATACTATTCTGATGCAATCACCCGATATGACCCATAAGCCAGATGTTAAGGCATTTTTTGATGCACAATCAAATACGATAAGTTACGTGGTAAAAGATCCCCAGAGTACTTCATGTGCAGTAATAGATGCAGTCATGCAATTTGATTATGCCGCTGGGCGATTAAGCTACGAAAGTGCGGATGAGATGATCGAGCACATCATCAATAATCAATTACGACTTGAGTGGATAATCGAAACCCATGTGCACGCAGATCACCTCTCAGGCGCGCCATATATTCAGCAGAAACTAGGCGGAAAGATTGGTATAGGAGAACATATTCAATCAGTTCAAGATACTTTTGGAAAAATCTTCAACGAGGGCACTGAGTTTGAGCGTGACGGCTCTCAATTTGATAAGCTTTTTGAAGATGAGGATACTTATACAGTCGGCAAAATGAAATGTTTCGCAATCCATACACCAGGGCATACACCGGCTTGCATGGTACATATAATGGGAGATGCAGCTTTTTCAGGTGACACCTTATTCATGCCCGACGGAGGCTCTGCTCGAGCAGATTTCCCTGGTGGAGATGCTGGCCAATTATTTGATTCGATAAGTCGAGTTCTTCGCTTACCAGATGACGTGCGTTTATTTGTTTGCCATGATTACGGTCCTGGAGGAAGGGCGATTAGCTGGGAAACAACAGTTGGAGAACAGAAAATGGCGAATATTCACGTAGGCAAAGGAACAGACCGAAACACGTTTGTTGTAATGCGCGAGGAGCGTGATGCGCAGTTAGCGATGCCAAAATTGATTATCCCCTCACTGCAAGTAAATATGCGGGCAGGAGAAATACCTAGAGATGAAGCCGGAAATATGACACTAAAAATTCCTCTGAATAAGCTATAAATAGAGTAATTAAATATACCAATAACGGTTCAATAAAGTTGAACTTTACTAGCTGTATCCAAGCGGTAGTTGGATTTTAAAAACCACTGCAACTCCACATTTCTGGCAAGCAAAAAATATGATGTGTTGCAATGATAAAGGTGGCAAAGTATTTTATAAAATATAAGAAATTTACAAGTTTTTATAACAGCTAGTTATTGAACTCAGGGAGATCTGTTGTGCGCCTCGTTAAAAGAATAAGTACCTTAGCTTCAGTTGCGGCAGTTGCCTTTGGATTAGCTACAGTGGCCTCTGCAGAAAATACTAGTCTTCGTATTCAAACACACTTCACTGCTGAGAGCATGTCTGGGAAGATGGTGGCAGAGTTTATTGAAAACGTAGGTACGATGTCAAATGATGAAATCAAAATTAAGATGTTCTATGGCTCCGCTATCACGAAAGCTACTGAGACTTTTGATGCCGCTATAGCAGGCATTCTTGATTGCGATATGACAGATGGTTCCTATCAGGCTAGTAGGGATCCAGCATTCCAATTTGCTAGTGATTTGGTAGGTCTTTATTTTACTCCACAGGAACAAATGGCATGGCTAATTCATGGGAACGGATACGAAGCCCTAAATGTTTTATATAATGCACATGACATGGAGTTCATCGGATGGTGGATTCCGGGGCCAGCATCGTTTTCCTCCTCAAAATCTGTTGGTGGGATCGCTGACGTAAAAGATTGGAGGTTTCGTTCATCTTCAGGCCTAAGCAACACAGTTTTTACAAACTTAGGAACCTCACCAATTGTAATAAATTCTAACGCCATTCCAGGCGCAATTGTGACTGGTATTCTCGATGACGCATATGCCGCAACTTTAACAGAAACCTCAGAATTAGCGCTCTATGACATCAGAAATAGCACTAATTTTCCAGGATTCTACTCCATGCCAGCGAGCCACTTAGCCTGCCGAAAAGGAGTTTGGGATTCTATGCCCTCTAATCATCAAGCTATTCTTAAAAATGGAATGCAGGCTCTCGCTCTTAAAAACAATACCATGACGAAAATCAAAAAAGCCCTTACGACTAAAACACTACTCGAAAACGAGGTCTACTTTTATAAGTGGACAGAAGAAGAACTATACAGATACCGCTCAACAGTAAAATCTAGCTTGGTAGAATTTGCCACAACTGCAGCAGCCAAAACACTTATTAAAAGCCACGTTAGCTTTTTGACAGAAATGAACCTTTTAGAATAATGATGAAATTCTGTGGTGCTCAACAATATTAAAGTTCACACTGAACTACCCCTTTCGCTACCCAATCATCAAGAATATTTAATGCAGTGTCAGCAAAAGCTTGATCATTAATATGGCAGTCCACTTCAGTCAGCTGAAGAGGTGGTTTGATTATCTGTCGCACCTCATCGACCATCGCGGACAAACCGTCGGGGTCATAGGCGGGTTCTCCATATTTGTCCCATGCCTCAACTCCCTGAGTTGGAAGTATAAAATTTACTGGACCCTTGGATTCCTGCAAACGGGTAGCTATGTCTTGAATCAATGTTCGGCGTTCTTCTGGGCGAAGGAGAGATGATTTTATTAAACGGTTATGCTGATGAAAAGGCCGATCAGCATATTTTGGTGGGGTCTCCTGCCATCCAACAAAATCAATTAAGTCGGAACAGCCAGGAGCTATAATTTGTGGAATGCCCTTTGATCCTGCCCCTGTTAATCTGTCAGACCCAGCATTAATAACAGAACCAACCATAGAGTTAGCAAGTTCTTGCATTGCAAAATCCATTACCGCTACAAAATAACCTTGGCGAGCTAACACTTCAAACGCCATCCCACCCATGCCAGTCGCATGAAAAATAGCAACTTCAAATCCGCGAGCCTCAAGTGGATCTCGTAACAATTTCATATAGCTCAAACATGAAGACCCAAGGCTCATCATACCTATCACAGGTCTATCCGCTTTCGGTGACTCAACGCTTCTGGCGGAACCTAGTACCGCACCAGCTGCTTGACTAAGGGACGATTTGCAAACCGAGTTTAAACCATAAAGACCGCCTGCCCATAGTATCATTTGAATATCAGGCGCCAATCGATCCGGCGGTATAATAGGTGAAAAAGAAACTGTAGAGACAACATATTTTGGAACGCCCATCGGTAATGCCTGAGCACAATCTAGAGCTAAATCAGTTCCCATAGTTCCACCCAGGGCCAGCATGGCGTCAACCTTGCCAGAGGCGTGTAGTTGAGAAGTTAAAACAACCGCTCCTCTTGCCATGATTTGCATTGCTGAATTTTCATTACCACTTTTAATTGCTATTTGGATAGTAGAACCACCCGCCTCAGCAACCTGATGTTTTGATATATTAGTGGGAGTTGACGGGTCACCTAAGACACTGACGTCCATTGTCAAAACATCGCCACCCTGCGCAACAATGCAGCCACAAACGTAATTTAATTCTTCATCCTTCGTGTCATAAGTTCCAATAACTAAGATCGTTTTTTTAACCATTACTTTACTATCCTCATAATTGGATCCACGCCGTTTTAAGGTTTTGGAATTTGTTTAGTGCATGAGGCGATTTATCATGTCCATTACCTGATTGACCCACACCGCCTAAAGGCACTGTCACATCAGCGCCTCCATAGGTATTCACATGCACTACTCCAGCCCGCAGTCGCTCAACCATACGATGGGCTCGGTTAATATTTTGTGTGAATACGCCTGCAGCGAGGCCATAATCAGTACCATTTGATAATTTAACCGCTTCTTCTTCAGTATCAAATGGTTGCACTGCTAGTACTGGTCCAAAAATTTCTTCCTGTACCAAAGAGCTATCTTGTGGAGCATTATCAAAAACAGTCGGACCAATGTAAAATCCACCAGTTTCAACGGCGCGTTGTGCACCACCTAACTTTAACTCCGCTCCATCTGCGGCAGCTTGATCACAGTTTTGCAAGATATTATTCATCTGGGTCTGTGAGGCGATAGCACCGGCATTTGTTGATAAATCCAGAGGATCGCCCAACTTCATTTCATCAGCAATATTTACTATTTTTTCAACAAAGTCCTTATGTATTGAGTTTTCTACCAATAACCGAGACGATGCGACACAAACTTGCCCACTGTTACGAAAAATAGCGCCAGCAACTACTTTAGCTATTAAGTCGAGATTATCCGCGTCAGCAAAAACAACTGATGCAGACTTTCCACCAAGTTCTAAATAAACACGCTTGAGGTTAGATTGGGCCGCATACATCATTAGTTGGCGACCAACAGTTCCAGAGCCAGTAAAGGCTAATACATCCACATCCATATGCTGGCCTAATGGAGCCCCAACATCTAAACCAGTGCCAGTAACCACATTTAGAACTCCGTCAGGCAGGCCAGCTTCATGGCAAATTTCTACTAATCTCAAGATACTTAGGGAGGCTAATTCAGCTGGCTTTAAAACAATAGTATTTCCTGTTGCCAGCGCTGCGGCAATTTTCCAAGCAGATATCATGAGAGGAAAATTCCAAGGAACAATTACACCGACCACGCCAACGGGTGTATGATGTACCAGACCTAAAGTTCCCACAGCCGTTGGTGCAATTTCACCATATTGCTTATCACATAGCTCCCCATAATAACGAAATGTTCCTGCAGCACTCAATGGCTCAGCCTTTATCGCCATCGAAATTTCAGTTCCATTGTCCCGCACCCCAAGAACTGCAAGCCAGTGTGCTTCCTTTACAATTTTATCAGCAATCCGTTGCAGTACCTTTCCCCTCACCGCTGGAGCAAGGCCAGACCACCGGCCATCTTCGAAAGCAATTCGAGCTGCTCGAACTGCCTTATCTACATCTCCGCTGCGCCCAGCGGCAATCTCTGTCAGAAATCTGCCATCAATCGGAGAAATCACATCCATTTTAGCCCCATCGATTGAATCGACTTTTTCACCATTAATCATATGTTGACCCACGGATACTGAAGCTTGCCTTAATTTATTAATTTCAGATTGATTTATCATATTTGTAACTTGCACCTTCGCAATTTTTATTATTAATTTACTACTATATATTGTGATCACAAAAATATTATTTTTGTGATCACAATATTATTTGGGAGTAGAAATGAGAGCCTTAAATTGCCCTCCCACGCTCTTTAATGGATAAATCACAAACCTTTTTGATACTCTCACCGACTATTGACCCACTCTTTAGCTAAGAACATCGTTACCAGTATTAGACAATTAGATTGCCCTGATCAGTTTAGCCTGTCAATAATTCTACAATTACAAAACAATCAGCTTGATGCAAAATTAACGTAAAATAGCCAAAGCTACAATGAGAGCGATTAATCAAAATTTGATGTATTTATTAATTGAAAATCTGTATTTGGATTCAAGAGATTAGGTACGCACTTTTTAAAACCACGTTAAATCAGAATAAATACCTATTGGAGATCAACCAATGAAAGACCAAAACTTTTTAACCGAAAACAATGCTCGTCACATGTGGCACCCTATGGCTCATCCCGCAGAAATGCAGGCGAACCCACCACGCGTCATTGTTGGAGCTGAAGGCGTCCGCATAAAAGATATCGATGGCCATGAAACAGTAGACGCGGTCGGTGGCCTTTGGAATGTTAACCTTGGTTATTCTTGCAAACCCGTAAAACAGGCAATTTCTGAACAGCTAGAAGCTTTACCATATTACTCTACCTTCCGAGGAACCTCCAATGATAAGGTCATTGAGCTTAGTTACATGTTGCGTGAGTTTTTTGAACCAGATGGTCTAAGTCGTGCATTCTTTACATCTGGCGGATCAGACAGTGTTGAAATCTGTCTTCGTTTGGCTCGGCAATATCATAAAATTAAAGGTTCACCGGGACGCATTAAATATCTTTCCTTGATGAAAGGGTACCACGGCACCCACACAGGTGGAGCGTCAGTAAACGGAAACGCAAATTTTAGGACACAATATGAGCCCCTGCTCCCCGGCTGTTTTCATGTTCCAGCTCCCTACACATATCGCAATCAATTTGATGAAACTAATCCAGAGCGTTTATCAGCTCTATGCCTTAGAGCGCTAGAGGAGCAAATTAGTTTTCAAGGGGCAGAAACTATTGCTGCTTTTATCATGGAACCAGTTCTTGGAGCCGGCGGTGTAATTCCACCCCATCCTAACTTTATGCCAGGCGTGCGTGAAATATGTTCAAAATATGGCATTTTGCTAATTGCTGACGAAGTGATCACAGCCTTTGGCCGTACCGGTGGCTGGACTGGAAGTCGTCTTTGGGGTGTCAAACCTGACCTCATGGCTACAGCAAAAGCAATTACAAACGGCTATTTTCCATTTGGAGCTGCCATGGTCTCTGGTGAAATAGCTGAGGTGTTTGAGAGCGACTCAACTGGCAACGCCATGATTGGATCGGGGTACACATATTCAGGCCATCCCGTTGGAGCGGCAGCAGCAGTTGCGTGTCTGACAGAGACCTTTCGTCTGAAGGTTCCAGAAAATGCAGCAGCGCGTGGAACACAATTATTTGAAGGTCTTAAAAAACTTAAACTGAAGCATGGAGTTGTTGGAGATATACGCGGGGGTCATGGATTAATGTGCGCGCTTGAGTTGGTTTCTGATCAAGCTTCCAAAAAGCCAGTCGAGAAAGAAACAGCTGCAAAAATTTATGAAGCTACTTATAATAGTGGTACCATGATACGCATATCTGGGCCAAACATCATTCTATCACCACCACTTGTCTCTCAAGCGACTGATATAGATCAGGTTTTAACCTCACTAGATAAGGGTCTTGCCTCAGCCTAACGGGTTTGCGTTTGTTATTTTGTTAGAATCTTAGACTCAATTTTTTTTGATTGGGCTATAAAATGTGTTCAATGAAGATGGCCATAACGCCTCAGGATCAATTAATCTTTTATAAAATTCTGACGGATTGGACCAACATACTTTTCTGTGAGTTCATCTGGAACTTCAGTGCCATCAACTAAAAATGGAAGAATTCCACGCCTTAACGAACGCCCTCTCATAGCAATTATTTCATCTTCAGACTTGGTCACTCTCTGTGACAAGCGTAAACCCCAATGATGCAAATCTTTATACAGCTTATCTATTATAAGCTGATGATCTGAACCTTTTGCTAAGTCATGAAATTCTTCAGGATCCTCATGCAAATCAAAGAGCATAGGTCGCATGCCACCCTCAGCATGCATCATTTTATATCTTCCATCAAAAACCATGAATAAACGCGCATCACGAGGCTCCAACCCTAATTTAGCCGCTTGTGGTGTGGGAGAATAATCAAATTCTGAAATAACATAATCACGCCAAGATGGGTTTTGGCCCCATAACCATGGCATAAGAGATTTGCCTTCTAAAATATGTTCCGGGACAGACCCACCCGCAGCCTCCACAAACGTAGCGGCCAAATCAATACTTTCTACTAAGGCATCACAAGTTGTCCCGCGAGTACTAGACGCTTCTGAACGTGGGTCATAAATTATCAGTGGAACTTTGACCGAAGCTTCATGAAATAAATCTTTCTCCCCCAACCAATGGTCGCCAAGGTAATCACCATGGTCAGAGGTGAGAACTATCATTGTATCAGCCATCCGACCAGTGTTTTCAAGGTGATCAAGCAAGCGGCCAAGCTGGTCATCACATTGCTTTATTAATCCCATGTAGGCTGGAATTACTTTCTCACGGACTTCTTCACGTTGGAAGGCTGAAGCAATCTTATTACCCATGTATGCCCCGTAAACAGGATGTGGGTCTTGGCGCTCAATTTCATGCCGCAGTGCCCCTGGTACATGGTTTGCACCAAACATATTATGGTACGGTGCAGGAACAATATATGGCCAGTGGGGTTTAATATAGCTCACATGAGCCATCCAAGGCCCTTCAGCCTGATCCACAAACTCAATAGTTTTTTGAGTTAACCAGGGAGTCTCACTATCCTCTTCCTTTATATTTGCCGCTTTATCAGCATTACGAAACATCCAGCCACTAGCAATTTGATCATCGCTAACTCCAGCATTTGCGTAATCGGCCCAAGGATTATCACCATCATAACCTTTTTCTTTTAAGTACTCATTATAAGGACTACGTTTTTCATCATAAAAGCCGTCTGGACCATACCCCCACAAGCCATCATCACGGATCCAATTATCAAACCCACATTCAGCCTGACGCGCCCCAATCATACTATCAGCAGTTAACCCGAGCCTCTCCATTCCCTCAACATCAGCCTTCATATGGGTTTTACCAATAATCCAAGAGTTCATTCCAAGTTTACGGAGATGATCCCCCATGGTTTGTTCACCTACACGTAAAGGAAATCCGTTCCATTGCGCCCCATGGCTGCTGGCATAGCGTCCCGTATAATAACACATACGGCTAGCTCCACAAATGGGTGATTGAACATAAGTTTGGGTAAACCTAACACCCTTTTTTGCGACACGGTCAAAATTTGGGGTGTCTAAATGTGGGTGTCCTGCGCAGCTAAGATAATCAAAACGTAACTGATCATACATTATAAATAGGATGTTCATACTGTCCCTCAATTTCTTCTTTTTTGTATGCGTGGTCATTTCGAATGCAAGCTAAATTGTGCTCTGCCAGCATCCACCATAAGAAACAAAATTGCAAAATTAGTAATTTCTTCCATCAAATTTATAAGATTATTATGTCACCAAAATTTATTTAAAATTTTTGTAAATATCACTTTTGATATTCTATTGGATGTGTGATGATAAGATCTATTAAAAATGACTTAGACTAATTTGCCAGTAGATTTTTCATAAGCCCGGAGCTTAATAATGGATACCGGAAGTTTACTTATAATTATTCCAGCACGCGGTGGAAGCAAACGAATACCGCGGAAAAATATTAAAGAAATATGTGGACAACCAATGATTTACTGGCCACTTATGGAACTTTCAAAAAAATTTTCTTCAAACCAAATTTTGGTCTCCACTGACAGCTCTGAAATTATTTCTACTGTTGAAAAAAAGGGTATCAAAATACCATTCATTCGCCCAGATTCATTATCCGGTAGCTTCACTGCTACTTTTCCAGTTGCAGCTCATGCATTAGCTTGGTTTGAGAAAAATGTGTCGATAATGGATTACGTACTAATAGTCTATCCAACTGCAGTACTTCTCGATATTAATGATATTTCTTCAGCATTTTCTTTATTAAACCATGACAACGATTGTGACTTGGTAATGTCCGCCACCAACTTTGCATTTCCAATTCAGCGAGCTGTTTTCCAAAACAATGAAGGTTACGCAGAGATGTTTGAGCCAGAAAACGTTACAACAAGGTCACAAGACTTGACAGAGGCTATGCATGATGCCGGACAGTTCTATTTGTTCCGCTCAGGAGCACTTAGAAACGAAAAAACTCTCGTTGACTTAAACGTAAAGCTTAAGCTTTTGGACCGTAACAAAGTAGTTGATATTGATACATTAGAAGATTTTGGAATTGCTAACGCAAAGATGAAAATGCTCGCATTAGACAAAAGAGACTTCAATTGGAACTTCGACTAAATCCAAATAAATGAAACCAATGATTTATTTATTTGACGTACGGTTTTGAAAGCAAGTTTGAAATAGTTGTTTTAAGAAATTAGTAATGTTGAACGAGTGCAACTCGCTTTTGATTCCATATTTTTAGGAACTGACCAAATGAGCCTTTTTAGTGATTTAATTTCAACTCTTTTTGAGAAACGTTATCGTAATCTATTCTTGGCTAATGCTCAGGATAAAAATATAATTGAATTAGCAAAAGATTTATTAGGCAGCTTTGGTGAAGTGTCTGGAGGGGCACTAGCACACATGGTTTTTGACAAATATTCTCAAATTAGTCTTGATGAAAAACGGGCATTTTTCAGTTTTATGGCACATGATTTAGAAATTGATCCTGATGAGGTAAGGAAAGCGCTGGATGCGTACCAAAGTGAGCCATCAGAAACCACCTATAAGGCATTTTCAACTGCAAGCGAACCAAAGCGGCAAGAACTCATAAGAAGATTAAACCATCCGGATGGAGCCACCGAACGTTTAGTTGGAATGCGAAAAGACCTACTGGCACTTATTAAAGAGAGCCCTGAACTTGCACCAGTTGGTATCGATCTAAAGCATTTATTTACTTCCTGGTTTAACAGAGGGTTTTTGGTTTTACGTCCTATTAATTGGTCAAGTCCAGCAGAAATTTTGGAAAAAATCATCGCATATGAGGCTGTTCATGCGATAAACAGTTGGGAAGACCTGAGAGCTAGGCTACAGCCTGAGGATCGCCGGTGTTTTGCTTTTTTTCATCCAGCCATGCCAGATGAACCTTTGATTTTTGTTGAAGTAGCACTGACAAAAGGTATCCCTAATTCAATACAAGGTTTACTAGAAACCAATCGCGACCCAATCCCACCAGAAGATGCAGATACAGCTGTATTTTACTCGATTTCAAACTGCCAACAGGGATTAGCTGGAATTTCATTTGGTAATTCATTAATCAAGCAGGTCGTTTCCGATCTCTCTCTTGCCATTCCTTCTTTAACAACATTCGTGACGCTGTCTCCAATCCCAAGACTAACGAGTTGGTTGAAAAAAGGGGAAATTATTTCAACAGAGAAATATACAAACCAAGCACTGGCAGCTTATTATTTGTTAAACGCGAAAAATGAAGAAGGTAAGCCATATGACCCAGTGGCACGGTTTCATCTTGGAAATGGAGCAATGTTGCACGCAGTACATGCTGAAGCCGATAAATCTGAAAATGGGTTAGATCAATCTGGTGGAGTGATGGTAAATTATCAATACGATCTTAAAAAGATACCTCAAAACCACGAACGTTTCTTATCAGAAAACAAAATAGCAGTATCCACAGAGGTTCGTGCGTTAGGCGCATCAGTCAAGTAAGCACAGATTCTGTATCGGGAGGTTCTCTAAATAATACCCTAAATTTAGAGAATTTAATGATTTAGTGCTCACTACGTTGAGCCGCTATCTTGGATCCCTCCGAAAGACTTTTTAGCTTTGCATATGCAATGTCTGGATCCACTGCACCATAACCGGCAAATGTTCCAAAACCACAATCAGAGCCCGCAATGACACGGTCTACTCCAACTATCTCGACAAACCGGTCAATCCGCTGAGCTACTAACTCTGGATGTTCTACAAAATTAGTGGTCGTATCAACCACACCAGGAACGAGCACTTTGTTCTCTGGAATTTCCGACTTTCTATCACGAAATACTTTCCACTCGTGTGCGTGCCTTGGATTTGATGTTTCAAACAATAGATATTTAGCCTTAGCTGACATTAAAGTTGAAAAAACCTTGTCCATGCCAATATCACAGCAATGTGGCCCCTCATAATTACCCCAACAAATATGAACTCTAACTTTTTCCTCAGGTATATTTTGTAGCGCGTGATTTAATGCCGCTACGTGGGTTTCAGCGACTTTCACAAATTCATCATCGGTCAAATCGTTGAAAAGCATATGACGCGACAGCGCAAGATCGGGACAGTCTAATTGCAAGTCAAGGCCAGCAGCAACGATCGTTTCATATTCTTGACGCATCACATCTGCCAAAGCGGCTAAATAGGACTCTCGGTTTTTATAATGAGAGTTTTGCAAAAACAAAGAAATCACACCTGGGGAAGCAGCGTTCATGAACCCCCGTTCAATACCAGACTTTGCCATGGCAGTCTTGAGGTTTATTATATCTTTTTCGAGCTCTCCCTGACCCTTCGATGAAATTTCCCCAGTGCACATTGGTCGAGCATATTGAGGTGTGCCCCCATCATCAGCCAACCGCTCCAAAAATCCAGGAAACATTTTGAGATCGGCAGGGGCGTTACGTTCACTATCACCCGAGAAACCATTATAGCGGTCTTTGACATAAGTCGCATAAGATATTTTTGAAGTCTCTCCATCACTCACTATATCTACGCCAGCCTCAACTTGTTTTAAAACTGTTTGCTCAACGGCGTGAGACATAACTGAATCAAATTCAGTTTGATCATATTTAACTTCATTTTCTCGGGCAAAAATAAAATCAACAACTTTCTGACTGCGTGGTAAGCTACCAACATGAGAGGTGAGAATTTTTTTCATCATATTTCCTTAAAAAATTTAGTTTCCAATCCATGTCGGACCAGCAGGATCATCATTTGAGCACACTCTGTACAAACTTGCTTCACCGCTCATAGATGGCTCAATGCTGTGTGAGAAATCTGCTGGTAGCAAACAAGTGTCACCAGGGTTAAGCGTCGCGTCGCCTCCATTCCAAGACAGCCGCCAGTATCCCCGCATAGGCATTAAAACCACTGAATTATTAAATTTTTCTTGAATGGTTGAGCTGGAGTTGCGTGTTATGAAGTCGACAGAAAAGCCTGGCTTGTCTTTTAGTTCGCCGTCTTCTCCAATCACTTGTATTGTTTGATTTGCAGCTAATGACATGAGGTCTTGGTATCTAGCCACGTGACGGGAAACAAATTCTGTGGCTGTTGGTTCAGGTATGCGAGACAATACATCGCTAGAAAGAACCGGCATCGGCTTAATCCCATCAGGCAACACCTCACCATTCTTACTATCGTAAAGACGCCCATTTTCGCCCAAAATTAAACCATGCTCAGCAGCATCCTCAATTACTTGAGGAGCCCAAGTTACGCCGCCGCCAGCATCATCTCCACCCAAAATAGCCATTATCATTCCATAGTCAGATCCAATATTTTCAAACCCCCGAAAAATACCAGTTGGAATATTAATTATGTCACCTTCTTCTAAGACCACCTCACCCGCAGTACCCCAACGCCCCCAGAAAAACCGCCAGCGCCCCTTGAGCACAAAAAATACTTCAGCCGTTGTGTGCACATGCAAAGAATTTCGACATTTCGGTGGCTGACCAGCAGCTCCAATATTAAACCCTGGCGTGTCTCTTAGATGTACGTGTTGATCAGCACTCTCGCTCACGCCACCACCAATAATTGTAAAGTTTTCCTTTTGATTGCTGCCAGGAGTGTGCGCATCAATAAACGCTGTTTTACATGGGACCAAATCTCCATAACGAACAATGCATTTTTCCATTTCACTTGGTATCATATTATAGTGCCTAGCCCTTTTTCAGTGCAATTTGCTTCCAAATTGCTGTTTCATCAAACAGAGTATATTCACGCCGTATTCCCCATGGTCCAAATTCAACATGGCTGATTCCCATAACGTGAACTTCTGCGCCTGTCGGTTGACCAAAAGCACCCCAACCATCATGTTTTCCCGTAAGGCTCCAACGCAATGCCGCACGAGGCGGCATTTTTGGATCTTCACGGCCAATTTGATGATGAATTTCAAAGTTTGCTGAGGGAAAGGAGGATCTTAATCCAATCCAAAATTCGTCAACACCATCCGTTGATACTAGCTCTTTTCCACCTGGGTAATATCCGGTAACGGCCCTATCATATTCTGTAGAAATAACACTTAGATCCGCTTTCATAATCCGGTTTAAAGTTTCAGAATACCGAGCGCCCCATGCATTATCGTTACCACGACCTTTATATGGCCCTAATTGGTCATCCATAGGATGAAACGGTTGAACACATCGAGCGGGGCCACCTTCAGCTTCAATTTGTTCAATTGCATACTCATAAGGGTCCCATCCCATTTGACGGACGATCGCACCTTGATCCCGGATCAACCACTCGTCATTAATTTGATTATCAATTGCATGACAATCAGCAACAATCCTATACTTCAAAGTTTTGCCAGTAGCCTTTCCATACACCCCATCTCCAAGGTGAGTTGCTGTAGACAAAATTCGGTGGGATGAGAGCATACCTTCCTCAGGAGTGCCTGACCATATGACATCTTCTCCCAATAGTCGTCGATCTGGGAATTCTGCAAGTGTTGCCATAGTTGCACCAATAACGTTCGCATTTCCAATCACGAGGGAACCAGGAGAACGTACAATTATGTCATGCGAATAATAGGTATTCAGGGTGCCTAACCCACGACCCTCCCAAATCTCCATCGTAATTCCCAAAATATAATCAGGAAAATCAATAAACCTATCTGAAAAACCCTTCATGTATTCCACCCCTTTGGAATTTTAGCTGAACCACGGACAATCAATGGACTATTTATTTTTAGGTGCTTTGGAGCAACCTCTGGATCACGAATTTTATCAATCATAAGTCGCACCGTTTGTTCTACCATCAAATTTGCTCTTTGGCGTAAAGTCGTTAAATTATATCCTGCCCATGATGCCGGCGGAACATCATCATAGCCCACGACACTAACGTCTTCTGGGATGCTTAAACCAAGTTCTGTTCTCAAGACATCCATTACAGCAAACGCCATATGGTCAGTTGCTACAAATACTGCGTCAGGCCTTCCCGAAGCTGCAAACATTTCACGAGCTACATCTTTGGCGGTGTCAGTTGAAAAATTACCTAAGGCATGTGCAAAAAGGGTTTTTCCAAATTTTTTTAGACCAGAACAAAATCCCGCCTCGCGGTCGCGTTGAGTGGACGCACCAACCCAACCCCCAATATAAGCAATACGTTTATGGCCTGCCCCACATAAAAACTGTGCCGCAGTTTGGCCACCTTCTATGTTATCTGAAGTAACAGAACTATGGGCCAGTTTGTCTTGCGCTCGGTTAAATAAAACAACAGGGACACCCATTGCCTCACATCTCGCCGTTACATCATTAGAAATTCCAACACTGGCAATAATAATGCCATCAACTTGATAGTCGAGTAACTCTTCAATGACCTGCTCAGTCGATTGATTGTCATTAGAGGCCATGAATACAAGAACATGGTACCCCTCTTTTTGAAGGGCATTTGAAAGTTTCTCTAAGGCTGCTGGATAAAAATAATTATCCAGATATGCAACTATAAGGCCTATAATGCGGCTTTTTCCAGTAATTAAAGAACGTGCTAAAATATTTGGCCGGTAGCCCAGCTCTTGTGCAGCTTCACGCACTTTCTCAGCAGTCTTATTGCTTGCAGACGCTCCTGGCGTAAAGACACGGCTTACCGCAGACTGGCTCACCCCAGCACGCTTTGCTACTTCAAGAGAGGTTACCTTTTCCATTAATCTGCCGTCCAACCACCATCAATTAACATGTGAGTGCCGGTCATAAGCGCACTCGCATCTGACGCCAAATAGACAACCGCACCCATCATATCAGTTACCTCACCAATGCGTCCTAGCTTAATTTTTTCTTTGAGCCATTTAACACGATCAGGATTGGCAAAAGTAGGTTCAGTAAGGGCCGTGCGTACAAAAGTTGGACAGATCGTATTGACCCTAATTTTATGGGGACCTAATTCAATCGCCATTGCCTTAGTAAATCCCTCAACGGCATGTTTTGTAGCACAATAAACTGCTCTCTCAATCCCACCCACATGCGCCATCTGACTGGATACATTTATTAAGCTACCAGGTTTCCCTGCTTCAACAAGGGCCTTAGCCACAGCTGCAGTTAAGAAGTATGCCCCTTTGATGTTGAGGCCTGCAACAGCATCATAATCTTCTTCAGTCGTCTCAATTGCCAAAGAATGTGCTGCCGTACCAGCCGAGTTTACTAAGATATCAAATGGCTTTTTTGATGCAACTGCTTTTTGAGTGGCTGCAACATCAGAGACATCCATTGCCAAAGCTTCTGCCGACAGCCCTGCCTGTCTAAGTTGGCGCGCAGTTTCTTCCAGTTTATCT
Organism: Planktomarina sp.; assembly: GCA_017856985.1. Lineage (GTDB taxonomy): Bacteria > Pseudomonadota > Alphaproteobacteria > Rhodobacterales > Rhodobacteraceae > Planktomarina > Planktomarina karensis. The sequence continues at coordinate 140,437 of JAFMEA010000001.1, read as the reverse complement.
ATGGAGCGCGCCGCCAGAGTGACCGCAGAACCTGCTTCAGCGAGGGCAACCGCACAACCCATGCCAATACCCGAAGAAGCACCTGTAATTAGGGCCCTCTTGCCATCTAGGCGGAATGATGGGGTTTTTGGTAAACTCATGGCATACCCTTATCTATTTCAATTCGCCCCACTGATCGTGCTTTATTAAATTCACGCAAACGGGCAAACACATCAACACCTAGCTGAGCATAAACATTGAGTAGATCAACCAGAACCCAATTTTCGCGGATTAGATCGCCTTCCACTCGCCAGAAATCTAAACTCCGCATTGTGATCTCTTGTCCTGCAGGCGCAATACCTAACCAACCATCACCTGAAACAGTCATTTGCATGTTGGGCCAGCCTGTGGCCACAACGTATGGACCATCACCGTAGAAGTGGCAGGCCAAGCTGCCAGTTGTTCCACCACGGCGATCAGGCAGAGCGTTAAGAAATGGAATCTGGTGCCAATTGCGGAACCCTGCAAGGCCGCGTGCCGTGCCAATTCCTGCAGGGCCATACCAATTGACCTGCGGGTGCCAATACTTTTCGGATTTCATGATTTCAGCTCCACCCTCAACCGGATGTCGGGAAAGGTTAGTAAGCATCCCCATCACAACGCTAAGACTGTGTGCGCTTTGCTCGGCATTTCGCCCATCAGGCTTCAGGCCGTCCTGCGCCGCGGGGCCAGGAATGAACATCTCACGCCCTAAGCTCGGAGACATGGGCCAAGCACCTGCCTGCAACATCAGCTCTGGAAAATCCCAAATAGCCTGCATCTCAACAGCTTTACCGTCTACAACGCGGTAGAATTCATGGAACCGCATATGGGCCAGATGACCTGTAGGTGGAATATCAAGAAAGGGGCTGACAAAGGTACCCACGTAGTGACCCCCGCAGCCAATCCAATCGGCACCATCGGCATCTGTGCCAGTGCTAATGATCCAATCGCGGCGCTCTAGATCAGGAAAAGCAATGAGTAGGGGAGCATAGGCTAAATCATACAGGGCCTGAGGGCCTACGATATCACCAAAAGGATGACACAGATGTACTGTTGCATCAGGTGCCATAAAGTTTCTCAATACTGATTGTACAGAATCTGGGTCAAAGTCTGTCATGGCTAGACTCAAAGTCGCAATCTGCGCCCTTAGAGCCTTAGCATTTTTCATCCCTTTGCTCCTTCGCCGTAAGGAACATTTTGGCCACCATAACGCCGTACACGTAGATTACATTGCTCTGCATGGCCGACAAAACCTTCAAGCAAGCACAACCTAGATCCATAAGCCCCTATTTCTGCTGCCGCTTCATCAGTCGTGATTTTTTGATAGCTATGCGTTTTAAGAAACTTGCCTACCCAAAGCCCACCAGTGTAACGACCAGCTTTTTTAGTCGGGAGCGTGTGATTAGTTCCAATAACCTTGTCACCGTTAGCAACATTCGTCCGCGCCCCTAGAAACAATGCCCCATAACAAGTCATGTTTTCCAAGAACCAGTCATCTCGATCCGTCATTACCTGCACATGCTCTGACGCTATCTCATTAGCAATTTCCAACATTTCATCGTATGTTTCACAAACAATCACCTCGCCATAATCCAGCCACGACTTTCCAGCCGTATCAGCTGTGGGGAGAATTTGTAAAAGGCGGTCAATTTCTTCCATAGTAGCCTTCGCTAATTTTTCAGAATTAGTGACTAGAACAGCAGGAGAATTATAACCATGTTCAGCCTGCCCCAAAAGATCAGTTGCACATAGCTCCGCATCAACCGTGTCGTCTGCAATCACCATCGTTTCAGTAGGCCCTGCAAACAAATCAATACCAACACGACCAAACAATTGGCGCTTAGCCTCAGCCACGTAGGCATTTCCAGGACCAACCAGCATATGGACAGGCTCAATTGTTTCAGTTCCAATCGCCATGGCCCCCACGGCCTGTATACCACCCATTACATAAATTTCATGTGCGCCACCAAGGTGCATGGCCGCAATTACTGCTGGGTTGGGTTGTCCATTAAAAGGTGGAGTACAGGCAATAATGCGAGGTACACCAGCCACAGATGCCGTTGCCACAGACATATGAGCTGAGGCAACCATCGGAAACTTTCCACCTGGCACATAGCAACCCACAGATTGAACTGGAATGTTTTTATGACCTAAAATGACGCCAGGTAGTGTTTCGACCTCAACATCCAACATACTATCTCGTTGTACCTGGGCAAAGTTTCGAACCTGCTCCTGCGCAAATTTAATATCAGCCAATTCCCTTTCCGAAAGAGCCGCCAAAAGACTTTCTATCTCTTGATCGGTTAGCCTAAAGTTTTTTGGAGTGTATTTATCAAATTTGGAAGACAAATCCCGGACAGCAGCATCACCACGCTCCTCAATATCTACCAGAATTTTTTCAACAGAAGCCTTCGTATTTGCGTCATCCAATGCACGTTCTGCATCAGGCTTGCCAGTTTTCAAATAAGTTATTGTCATTAATTTTTCCTTGGCTCAGAGGCCATTTTTTCCGTCCGATCGTAGGACTCCCAGCCATGGCCAGAAAACACGTCAACGCCTAATTGTACGAGAACGTTTGGGAAATCTACCATCACCCAATTGTCTACGATCTTTCCATTTTCGACTTTCCAAAAGTCCATGTAGCGAATTTGAATTTTTTTTCCTGTGGGTTCGACACCCATGAAGGTTCCACTATGAACTGCATCTTGCCGCCCAAAGGCTGCAGCCCATTCCCCCATGTAGAGCCGAGCTTCATCGACACACACTTTATCAGAAAATGCAGCTTGAAATGGTTTTTGCCAATTATCTTGAAACTGGCGCACGCCTTCTTTTGTGCCACAGCCAGTATTTCCCATCCAGCGAAATCCCTCTGTGAAAAATTCACCAATATCTACGATACGGTGGTCATTTAGGCCATCAACCATTGCCTCAATAACTGCCCGTGTTTCATCCGTCTTCGACATATCTGTATCTCTACTCAATGCCGCTTGTTCTGGTCTTGCTCCACTCATCCTTTTACCGCTCCTGACGTAAGGCCACTCACTATTTGACGTTGAAAAAACATAACTAAAACAAACAGTGGGGCTGTTGCAGAGACAACTGCAGCTACAGCAAACATTACATTTCCTTCAGTCTGAGTTGTCCCTAAAAAACTTGCAATTTTTGGGACCATGGTCTGGTTTGCTTGACTCAATAATGTAGCTGTGACGGTGAAGTCGTTGTAGGCAAGCAAAAAAGAAAATAGGCCAGTAGTAATAACACCAGGCCACATGACCGGCACGATCACATGCCTAAATGCTTGAAAACGGGTACACCCATCTACCATCGCACTTTCATCAAGGTCCTTGGGTATATTGAGAAAAAAACTATGCAACATCCACAATGTAAATGGCTGATTGATTGCTACCATTACAATAATAGCCGTTGGTAAATGCCCCCAAAGGTTCCACTCAAAGAAAGGCAATAAATAACCTGATACTAGAGTAATGTGCGGCATGGCGCGAAAAACCAAAGCCAACATCAACAGATAAAAAGCATATTTCTTACCAGAGCGGGCAAGTGCGTAACCACCTAAAGTGCCCAAGGTGAGTGATATAACAACAACAGAAATTACTACTATCATTGTATTAAGTGCAGCAACCCAAAATGATTTTGTGATCCAAGCACCAAAATAACCGTCCCCAGTAAAAACGCCCCCAGTTTCAACCTGAGTGCGCACACCACTTAATGCATAAGCCCAATCTGCCTTAGAAAAAAAATCACCTTGAACTTTAAATGAGCCCCACAAGGTCCACACGAATGGAAAACCGGCGGTAATAACCCAACACAAAACAAATAACCAAATCATAGTTTTCAATGGCCAGGGACGACGGTGAATAATTTCCGACATTAGACAACCTTCCCCTTAAAGTCGCGCCAAGTTCTGAGCAGCACTGGGATTAGCAACACAGCAACACCCAGAATAGTTAGAACAGACGTAGCGCCCGCAGAGCCAAAGAAGGTACCCTCACCACCAGCAAGATCATTAAAAATAATCCATGAAAGTGAGGTTGCACTCGCCTGCGCTGAAAATCCAACGATAGGCTCAAATACGCGGAAATTATCCATTAATTGGATTAGTGATATAAAAACAATTAATGGAACCAAATGAGGTAAAACAACATAACGGGTGCGTTCCCAACGAGATGCACCATCAATCATAGCAGCCTCAATCGTATCAGTTGGAACCGTTTGAAGGCCTGCGTAAAAAACAATAAATGCGAAGGGGGCCGAGTGCCAGATTCCATAGATTATTAACATAATCCAGGTTAACTTAGGTGAAGCCTTCAACGACAAATTTGGATCTTCAAAAAGCCACTGTAACGTGGAACCTAAAATCCCCTCAGCATCAATCATCCAAAAAAGTATCAGCGAGCCGATTAATGGTGTCACTATCATTGGAAGAAGCGAAACAAAAATAGTTGGCCCCTTGAACTGTTTGGGCAAACTATTGACGCCCAGCGCGATGCAAAAGCCAAGTAGCAACACCATTGGTGTAACCACAAAAGTATACGTGAGAGTAAATGCGAGCGCACGGTAAAACGGTAAGTTGTAAGTCCTACTTAAAAAGATCTTCCAATTTGGACTGTCAGCCCAAGCTTGAGCTAATTCCGATACGGCAAGATGATTTCTGTTGTTATAGGTACCAAACCCGTTGAATTTTCCTAACGGTCGATCTGCTTTCAGCTGAGCGCTAGCCTCAACATCCACTTGGATTTCAAGCTTACATCCAAATGGCCCACAATTTTTAACCTCTTTAAAAACTGCCCCATGTTCAATGTGCAAAGACTGAATAAATACTGATCCAATAGGTAATGCTATAAACAGTATCATCGTCACCAATGATGGCAGAATAAACCAGAAAAATGTACGGTTTTTCATTTCAAGCGCCTATCGAGTGTTGACATTAGGGAAGGGGCGAACCCCTTCCCTGAGTTTTCCCTACTTAAGGAAACCTTTTTCTGTTGCTGCTGCAGTATAAGCTGCCTCAACATCTGCTAAAGCTTGCTCAGCACTTTCATTTCCTTGGAGGAAGTCTGAGATTTCAGCACCGAGTGCCCCGTGCAATGCACCCATAAATGGAAGCATTGGATACGGTGCAGCACCGTCTGCAGCAGTTGCAGAAACTCCTGCTGATGCAGGGCTTGGTGTATATCCGACTCCAAGCCAAACTGTGTCACTATTATTCGCCTTAATAACATCTGAAGATATGCCGTTCATCATAGCCACGAAAGTAGCCTCAGCATCTGCATCAGAAATATTTGCAGATATAGAGATGCCATCCCACCAGAGTGTTGAAGCAGGCCGCGCGTTATTGCCCCATGTTGGTGCACCAGTTAGCACAGTATTAGATGATACAGCTTTAGTAGAGCCTTCATCGTCTAAAACGGCACCGCCGCGAGTTCCCCACATAGTTGCAAGTGCTACATTACCAGCTTCCCATTCTGCCTGAGTGGCGTTTGAGTCGTAAGTAAGATAATCTGGGTTTGAATAAGCAACCAGGGATTTAAGCATATTTAAAGTTGCAACGCCATGATCATTATTCACCGCTACTTGTGCAGTACCTGGCTTAAAGAAATCAGCGCCTGTACCCATGTACATGTTTACAAACTCTTCTCCAAGGTTCCAGCCAGCTTTAGTATTTAGGGCCACTGGATAATCCATTAACCCAGCAGACTTAATCGCTTTAGCGGCCGCTAAGACGCCTTCATATGTTGAAGGAATGCTACTTACACCTGCTTTTTTCAAGATATCAGAACGTGAGAATAAATGCTGAGCATTTGCTCCAAAAGCGACAGCCATAATTTTGCCATCAATAGTAATCATCTGACTTGGGTTTAAACCTGCACCATGCTTTGCAACCAACGCGTCTAAGGGACGCACTAATCCATCATTCATCAGTGTAACCAAAGTAGAATTACTCGCAATAACTGAAGTATATTGCGCAGGGTTTGCAGTAAGTGCTGCTACCATTATGTCTTTGTGATCCTTGGTTAGGTTTGCCTCAACCGTCACCCCGTCGCCTGCGCAAGCGCTTGCGCCAGCTGTTACTGATTGGATTGCGGGAAAGTCATTTGAAAGAATTTTGACGTTACCAGAAGAAATTCCGCATCCCGCCATTGCTGTGCTGCCAAGGACCATAAACGCCCCAGCTATCGTTATTTTATTTAGAAACATTTGTTTCTCCCAGTTGTAGTAAGATACGACAAACTTTGCCACATCTTGGTTAATCCCCACCATGGGGAACCTTAAAGGGGATCAGCCCCCAATCCGCGCACCCGTTTGAACATCAAACAAATGGCAAATTTCTTTAGGTACAGAAATGCGAACCATGTCACCAATTTCTGCCCGGTAATCTTTATGTGCTTTAACTGACACCAATTCGCCGTTCACCCGAACAGTGATCATTGTTGCGTCACCCAAAAGCTCCATCGTGTAAACGGCCGCATTAATATCTCCACCTTTTTTTACAATGCTTGCATCCTCAGCACGAAAACCAATTTGGGCAGTTTGATTTGGGAAATTTAACCCAGCAACCTTGAGGTCACCACCAATAAATTGGCCGTCAGTCAAACTTCCTTCAACCAGATTCATGGCTGGCGCACCAATAAAACTTGCAACAAAGGCGTTTGCTGGCCGGTCATAAATTTCAGTTGGACTGCCAACCTGTTGGATAACTCCACCCTTCATAACCACCACACGATCTGCAAGCGTCATCGCCTCAATCTGGTCATGGGTGACGTAGATCGTCGTAACCTTTAGTTCATGGCTTAAGTTTTTAATTTGTGCTCGGGTCGATACGCGCAATTTCGCATCTAGATTGGAGAGTGGCTCATCCATAAGAAATACGTTGGGCTCGCGGACAATTGCCCGGGCCAGAGCAACACGCTGTCTTTGGCCACCAGACAGTTCAGCAGGTTTCCTGTGTAAGAATTCGTCCAACTCTACCATGGAAGATGCACGCATCACCCTATCATTGTGCTCTGATTCTGGAATTTTTCGTACTTTTAGTGGGAATCGGATATTTTCATACACATTCATATTTGGATAAAGTGCGTAAGATTGAAATACCATCGACACATTACGATCTTTAGGGTCTAGATCATTCACCCGAACACCATCGATTAGGATATCTCCATCCGTCACTTCTTCAAGGCCTGCAATCATGCGCATTGTGGTTGTTTTTCCACATCCTGACGGTCCCAAAAGTACTAAGAACTCCTCATCTTTGACCGTAAGGTTAAAGCTTTCTACACCGACAAACGAGCCCCATCTTTTTGACAAATTTTGAAGCTTAATTTCAGCCATACAAGGTCCCTAGTAAAAAAAAGAATCGCATTTGCATACGCTTGCAAAAACACTAACATTAGGCAAGTACTTCCCTTCAGTCAAAACAAAATGAAATAATACCAATAAATGAACAAGGTTAATCAACTTTAATTAAGAACGAGAAAACATAGATGTCAGACTTTCAAAGTGAAAAGCGCGTTGTCAGAGATTATTACGAGGCTTTAGATGCCACGGATGAGGCCAATATCACAGATGTTTTAATTAAGTTCACGGCAGAAAATTACATTTGGCGCGCTTTTCATCCATTTAATATCCAAACGAAAGCTGAGGCCGTCAGCAGTATTTTCTGGCAACCCTTCCGTAAATCTATCCGACACGTGCAGAGGCGTATGGATGTTTTTTTTGCAGGTAAAAATTTTATAGATAATGGAGATACTGTTTGGGTGTGCTCCATGGGCCACCTAATGGGTCTGTTTGATAATCCTTGGTTGGGAATTCAACCAACAGGTAAACTCATAATGCTCCGCTATGCAGAGTTTCATAAAATTGAAAATGGTAAGATTTCAGAGACAGCATTCTATTTTGATATACCACACCTAATGATCCAGGCAGGATATCAGCCATTTAAAAGTCCTACCGCAATGCATCTGGTGCAGCCTGGTCCAGCAACCCACGACGCCTTACTATTTTCGGATGCACCAGAATCCGAAGGACAAGAAACAATGGATGTGATGCACGCAATGATCAGCGACCTCGGTACCTGGCAATCAGGCTTGCCATTGGAAGACGAGCTGGCACGGACCTGGCATAAAGATATGACCTGGTGGGGGCCCGCTGGTATAGGGGCTACTTACACCATTGAACGCTACGCTAAACAGCATTCAGGCCCATTTCGGGCAGCCTTTACGGACCGCTCTGGGACAGGTCACATTGCACGTATAGCTGAAGGACATTATTCTGGTTTCTTTGGCTGGCCTAACTTTCTGGCAAAGCCATCAGCTGGGTTTATGGGCCTCCCCCCAAGTAACAAACTCTGTGAATTTAGGGTTATCGATATCTACCGACGTGAAGGCAAAAAACTTAAGGAAAACTGGATCTTTATTGATATGCTGCACTTCTTCAAACAGCAGGATGTGGATATCCTTGCGAACCTCCAGGAAAGCTTCAAATAAAAATGATTTTTTTGTACTACAGTTCATTGAGTTTAACTGATGTCAATTATTGGCATCGGAGCCATTCAGAGGTGAGTAATAATGAGAGGATTTGATGATCAGTACACTGATCTGCCCGATTATATCCTGAAGTGCACAGCCCAAATTTGGGAGGGCCGCAATATTTCTGCACTGGACTGGCATTACGCAGATAATCTTTTAGTGAGGACACCTGATGGGATAAGCCACGGCAATGACGCAGGCAAAGCCAACACGATGTCTACTTTGTCAGAGTTTCCAGACCGTCAGTTGCTTGGAGAAGACGTAATTTGGGGTGGTGATGAAGATGCTGGGTTTCTTTCGTCGCATCGAATCTTGTCAACAGCAACGCATAAAGGTGGTGCGTTTGGACCGGCTACTGAACGACAGCTAAAATTTAGAACAATCGCAGATACATTTTGTCACAAAAACCGCGTGTGGGACGAGTGGTTAATTAGAGATAATGCTGCAATTGCCCTTCAGATTGGACAATTTCCAGAGGATTTAGCTCGGAATTTAATTTCTGGCGGTGACAGGAAAATGCCACTCACCCCAACATCTGATATCATTGGCCCTTATAAAGGCAGTGGGAACGAAAATGATTGGGGCAATAAACATGCAAGTCTCATGCAACACATTATGGATACAAATTTTGAAGTTATAAAAAGAGAGTATGACCGGGCTTGCCACCTTTCTCTTCCTGCAGGTCAAGAGGTCCACGGTTGGGCAGGAGCAGAGAACTTCTGGTTAGGGTTACGCAGCGCATTGCCCTCTGCCGAGTTTAAAATTGATCATAAAATGGGCCAGCATGATCCATTACTGAGCCCAAGGAGCGCTATACGCTGGTCTCTAAATGGACGTCATGACGGCTGGGGGCGTTATGGTGCACCTACAGGAGCCAACATTTATGTTATGGGTGTAAGTCATGCAGAATTTGGCCCAAGAGGCCTGCGCCGAGAAATCACAATTTTTGATGATATAGCTGTCTGGAAACAGATACTGCTGCAAACAGAAATCTAAAATGCCAAAAGTTAAATTTAATATCACTGGCTTTTTGTGGAGCTATTTCTATGAATGAGCCACTTGTTCTTCTGCCAGGAATGATGTGTGACGATCGCCTTTTCTATCCCCAAATAGAGGCATTTTCATCAAGTCGGTCTCTCATCGTGATGTCTTTAAAAGGAAAAAGAACAATAACCGAAATAGCGAAGAAAGTGCTTGAAGGAGCGCCAACACGCTTCGCACTTGCGGGGCTATCTATGGGTGGTATCGTTGCAATGGAAATAATGCGTCAAGCACCTGAGAGAGTGACTAGACTAGCGCTACTCGATACGAACCCTCTAGCAGAACCCCCTGAAAAAACAGCTCAGCGCAAATCTCAGATTGCTCGAGTAATGGACGGTGGGTTACGTTCCGTTATGCGCGACGAAATGAAGCCCAATTATTTGAGCCAAAGCAACAAAAAACATAATATATTGAAACTCTGTATGGATATGGCTGAGGCCCTAGGTCCAAAAGTGTTTCAAGATCAATCAGTTGCCCTTCAATATCGTCCAGACCAATGCGAAACCCTAAAGTCAGTAAACGTTCCATCATTAGTACTTTGCGGCAATGACGACCAACTGTGCCCCATCTCTAGACATATTTTAATGCGTGATTTGATCAACGGGTCCCGTCTAGAAATAATTCCCAATGCCGGTCACTTGCCCACATTAGAGCAACCCGAACTAACCAATAGAAAGTTAGAAGAATGGCTGAAACAATAATTACCAATGAGTTACTCGTATTACTTCGGAAACTCGATACCCCAACTGTTTGTAACGCTATTGAAGTGGCGCAGGGGAAGCGTGGTTTTAACCGCTTCACTCGCGGAACAATGCAACACTCACGACCAGGAGAGCCGGCTATTGTTGGATTTGCTCGAACCGCTAAAATTTCAGGATTAGCTCCTCCCGTAGAACCCTCAGATGTCATTCGCAGCAGGCGCATGGACTACTTTCGTTCTATGGCTAGTGGTGACGGTCCAACAGTGTCCGTTGTCGAAGATGTAGACTTCCCAAACTGCATAGCCGGTTGGTGGGGTGAAGTTCATGTCGCCGTGCATAAAGGACTTGGCATGAGCGGCGCCGTGACCAACGGCGTCATGCGAGATCTTGACGTAATGGATGATGGTTTTCCAGTTCTCGCGGGTTCTGTTGGGCCAAGCCACGGCTTCGTACACGTGCTCAAAATCGGCGGACAAGTGGACGTGATGAACATGAAAGTGCGTCAGGGGGATCTAATCCACGCGGATCGTCACGGCGCCCTAGTAATCCCAACGGACGTCATCGACGTCCTGAAGAAAGCCATTGAAACAGTGATTGCAAGCGAAGATATTGTATTGACCCCAGCACGCAAACCAGGCTTCAACATTGAAAAACTGGAAGAAGTCTGGGCACATTTTGAAGCGGCGAGAACCTGAATTAAATCCGTCGTTTCTAGATCTTTGAGATCCAATAAGACAACGATATTCTACGAAATATTTGCATAAGATCCATAAAAGAGAGTAAGCAAGCATAGAATGTTCATGTAGAGGTTCCAGTAATTGCCACCTTCAGAATTATCCAAAAAAATTACTGTAGAAAATCGCGCTATAGGTTCAGATCAGCGGCCTTTGCTGATTGCAGAAGTTAGTGCCAATCATGACAAGGACCTGGATCACGCCTTGGCTCTTGTAGATGTGGCTGCAGATGCAGGCTGGGATTGCCTGAAGTTACAGACCTATAATGCTGACACCTTGACCATGCGTTCCGATCATTCATCGATGAAAATAGATCCCATCTGGGGTACAGATAATCTTTATAACCTTTACAAAAATGCTTGTATGCCGATGGAGTTTCACGCGCCTTTGTTTGCCAAAGCCCGAGACCGTGGGTTAATGCCATTCACCTCAATATATGACCCCAGAGACTTAGATTTTATTGAAAATTTAGGTTGCCCAATCTATAAAATTGCCAGTTTTGAGATGACATTTGACGATCTATTAAAATGTGTTGCACAGACTGGAAAGCCAATCATTTTATCAACAGGTATGGCTACATTAGCAGAAATAGCCCACGCGCTTGAGATACTAGATAAAAATGGCGCTGGGCCAACAATATTATTACATTGCTGCTCATCTTATCCTGCGTCGCTAGAAAGTATTAACTTGAATGCAATGCTTGCCATGGGCACACATTTTAATAATCTAGTAGGCTTTTCTGATCACACAATTGGAACAATCGCGCCACTGACAGCAATTGCAATGGGTGCTGTTGCTATTGAGAAGCACTATACCAGTGATCCAACCCGAGATGGCCCCGACCATCGCTTTTCAGCCACACCTGACATTATGAAAAAAATTGCAAATGGTGTGGATGACATCATGAAATTAAGGGGTAGCTCTAAAAAAGGATCAGGCCAAGAGGAGCTAGTTAACAAAGCCATCGGGAGGCGATCTGCGTTTGCATCAAAGGATTTACCAAAGGGTACCATTATTACTAGGGATGATTTGCGGTTCATTCGTCCAAATGCTGGAATTCCCGCAAATGATGTTTCAGGTGTTTTAGGTAAAACTTTGTGCCGCCCTATTCTAAAAGGGCATCCTATCACTTATTCAGATATTTCTGGAATCTAAAAATTCATGCTGCCAGATAGCGAAAAACAAATATGCGAAAAATATTGATATGATTAATATTGAATTTTCAAGAATAATACCCACTGAGGTTCAAATAGGTATTACATACGACCTTCTATTGCAGCGAAGGCATGGAATTAGTCACAGATTGGCCCCAGTTTTTGAAGATCACGTTAAGTTTGTTAATTCAAATCCGTATCGCGCATGGTACTTAGCAATGAACAACCAGAAAGCTGTAGGTACATTCTACCTCTCAAAAGAAAATACTATTGGCATAAATATAAGCGAGATTAATTATGAGCAGACTGTGGCAGCAATAATTAATTACGTGAAAAATAATTACTCACCCCTGCCTGAAATAAAATCTGTCAGAGCATCAATTTTTACAATTAACGTTCCACCGACAGATTTATCACTAATAAAAATACTAGAGAAACTAGACAAAGAAATTCTTCAAATTTGTTATGCTCTTGAGTAGGCAAAATAAAATGTCATCAATAACTCACGGAAATTCTGGAAAGAATTGGCAGAATGCTTAGTGTTAGATTGGCCAATTTATCCGATAGTAAAGAAGTCTTTAATTGGCGCAATGACAAGACTACTCGGAAAATGTCCCACACAAACAACATTATAAACTGGGAAGAGCACAACCATTGGTTCGGTTCTAATCTAGAAAATAACAGCCAATGCTTATTGATATGTTGCATTGAAGAAACTCATGAAAAAGTTGCAGCAGTTCGGTTTAATCTACAAAATAATATTGCAATTATTTCAATAAACCTTTCCCCCTCAATGAGAGGCAAGGGTTTTGCTGTGCCCTGTTTAAACGAAGCTATTGATTGTTTTATATCTAAGTTCAGTTCCCTTTCAATTATTGAAGCAGAGATAAAGTCAGTAAATCTAGCGAGTATTAAGGCATTTAAGGCTGCAGGTTTTGTTCTTGATAGACAAGATAAAGACATCCAGTATTACAAATTAATTTTATAGTTCATTTATAATTTTAAAAGTAATGTTTGACGCAACAAGCTTACTACGAGGCTATCGTTAATTGGGTATAAGGTAACTAACCGCATGAAGCATAGCTCCAAACGCCATAGGCTGCCAATAACAACAGTTGTCATTTATTGGCTCTATCAAATTACTTTTCCGGTATTTATGATATCTGCTTTGTTTCTAGCGGTGTGGCGCAGTTTAAAAGAACCATCACATTTAAAACGATTAGCGGATCGCTTCGGCTTTGGACCTGTTGGACCAAAGGGGGCCATATGGGTTTACGCAGCGTCCTTGGGCGAAATGAATGCCGCGCGTCCACTAGTGCAAGTTTTTCTTGATAATGGGCACAACATATTACTCACTCACTTATCTCCTGCAGGACTTAAGGCTGGTCAAAGGTTTTTTGGAGATCACCCTCAAGTAACACATCGATATGTCCCTTTAGATTTTTTTTTAATGGTCAAAGTATTTTTACGCCGCGCCCAACCTGCTTGCGGCGTCGTTCTCGAAATAGAGATCTGGCCAGCTATGTTAATTGAGGCTGATAGATTTGGCGTTCCAATGTATTTAGCTAATGGCAATTTATTAGCTAGAGCCATGCCACGCTTAGATACCTGGAAACGCAGCAGTTTACATATGTACAGGTTATTTGATCATATATTTACTAGAGCCGAAGATTACGTAAACCGTTATGAAGCCACAGGTGTTTTGCGAAAAGATCTTACGATAACCGGTGAACTAAGGCTCGACAGGACATCCAATCCCTTATCTCTTGCAGAAGGGCGGGCTTGGAGAGAAGCGTGGGCTGGCAAGGAATTCACTTTTATGATTTCCTCCTCCGTCAAGGCAGAAGAAGATGCCTTGATGCAATGCTGCATAGATCTGTTAAAGCGGCTCCGAACCGTTAGAATTATTTGGGTTCCTCGTAGCCCGCAAAGGTTTTCTGCAATCGGCCAAAAAGCAAAACAAGCCGGCCTTATTTCAACGAAACGAAGTAGCCAAAAAACGAGTATTCCCAGTAAAACTCAAATTTTCATTGGAGATAGTATGGGGGAAATGGATATCTATTTAGGCATGGCAGATATTGTTTTTGTAGGTGCAAGCTTCGATAATTCGGGTGGACATAACATCATAGAACCACTATCGGCCGGTTGCCCTGTGGTAATGGGTCCGTCTATCTACGGCATTGACTTCATCGCCAAAGATGCAGCCTCAGCAGGTATTTTTCATTCGTTTTCTACACCAGAAGAAATGACAAATTTTATAGTAGAAAATGCAAAATCACCGCAGAAATTAGAGAAAATGCAATCTGACAGCACGACTTTTTGGAAAGTAAATAAAGGAGCATCAGAGCTTTGTTATAAAGTTATAAAATCTCTTAATTAGGAAAATAACACTGTCTTTTTTATAATTTTTCCAGTTACTCCGTTATAAAAGTGGAAAAAGGCCCATGGCTGACTTAAAAAGCTTACTTGTTTGAATGGAAACCGTATGAAAAACAACCTCCGAAAAGGTCGAGAGCACCTACCTTATGCTGTGCCCTACGGAAAACAAAATATATCACAAGCTGATATTGATGCGGTAGTTTCTGTGCTAAATTCAGATTATCTAACACAGGGACCGAATGTCCCAATTTTTGAAAAATCCATCATGGATTGTACAAACGCTAATCACGCAGTTGCTGCTCATTCAGCCACAGCAGCCCTGCACATAGCTTGCATCGCTTTAGAAGTTGGACCAGGGGATGTGGTTTGGACAGTTCCTACCACATTTGTGGCCACAGCTAACTGTGCGATCTATTGTGGCGCTGATATTGATTTCGTCGATATTGATCCAATTCGCTATACCATGTGCCCAAAAGAACTTCGAAAAAAACTGGAACGAACAGATAAACTTCCCAAAGTTATTATTCCCGTACATTTGTGCGGCCAATCTGCTGATATGAAAGAAATTCATTGTGTGGCAAACGAATATGGGATTCGAATAATTGAGGATGCTAGTCACGGCATTGGCGCTACCTACGCCAATTCCCCAATGGGTAATTGCCGTTACAGTGATATTGCCGTCTTTTCATTTCATCCAGTCAAAATCGTCACTACAGCTGAGGGTGGCGTGGCAACAACGAATTCAGAAAGCCTGGCACAGTCCATGATGCTCGCACGCAGCCACGGGGTAACGCGGGATCCAAACCTCATGGAAAACAGTTCTGTTGGTGGGTGGCATTACGAACAGATCACTCTTGGATACAACTACCGAATGACGGACTTACAGGCGGCTTTGGGTAGCTCTCAGATGACCCGATTGACTCAGATAGTAGAACGCAGGGTGGAACTAGCAGCTAAATATGATGAAATGTTGCAAGAAATCCCAGTCAAAACTCCAATTCAGTCTATAGATACAATTTCAAGTTGGCACCTTTACGTAATTCGTGTTGATGCAGCCCGCCACAGGTCAGTTTTTGATTTTTTGCAGTCCCAAGATATTGGAGTTAACCTCCACTACATGCCGGTACACCTTCAACCGTTCTACCGACGCAAAGGCTTTTCACCAGGACAATTTCCTAACGCCGAAGCCTACGCTAAGGAAGCTATCTCAATACCTCTTTATTTTGGTTTAACCAATGAAAGTCAGAAATTTGTGGTAAAAAGTTTGAAAACTGCACTTTCCTAAATTAAGGATTTCGTATGACAAGAATTGCTCTTTTAGGCGCCGGAAGAATTGGACAAGTGCACGCCCGTGCTGTTTCATCTGTGCCAACGGCAAAGTTAGTTGCAGTGGCAGATCCTGTCAGTAAAAATGCCAAAGTAGTTCAGGAACAATATGACTGTGACATTCGAACCATTGATCAAATTTTATTGTCTGATGACGTTGATGGGGTAGTTATCTGTACCCCAACTGACACCCATGCTGATCTAATCGAAAAGTTTGCTAAAGCGGGCAAGGCAATTTTCTGCGAAAAACCCGTGGATTTGGATATTTCCAGGGTCCAAGCTTGCCTCACCGTCGTTCAGGACGAAAATGCAACTTTGATGGTTGGGTTTAACCGGCGATACGATCCTGATTTTCAAGCTTTGAAAGCCTCAATTGACGCTGGCCAAATTGGTGAAGTTGAGATGGTAACAATAATCAGTAGGGACCCAGCCGCACCCCCCGATGATTACATAAAGCGCTCTGGTGGCATATTTCGCGATATGATGATCCATGACTTTGATGTAGCGCGCTGGATGTTGGGCGAAGAGGTTAACAGCGTCTGGGCAGTAGCTTCGGTATTAACTGACCCTAAATTTAGTAAATATAATGATTTTGACAGTGCAAATTCAATTTTAACAACAACCAGCGGCAAGCAATGTACGATTACAAATTCTCGCCGCGCATCATTTGGCTATGATCAGAGAATTGAAGTGCATGGTTCACTGGGGTGTGTGTCGGCAGAGAACCATCACCTGTCACGTATCACAGTAGCAAACGCGCAGGGTTACACGAAGCCGCCTCTTCTTGATTTTTTCATGAACCGTTATATTGCGGCTTATGCGGCAGAAATTGAACATTTTGTAAATTGTGTCTCGAATGGTTCCCAACCTAGGACAGGCGGGCATGATGGACTGATGTCCTTAGCTTTAGCCGAAGCAGCTTTGGAGTCAGTACGGACGGGCAGTGCCGTAAATCCCAAGGACTTGCTCTCAAATGCCAATTAAAATTATGGCGACACCCCACATAAGGCCAAGCAAGATAATTATAAATACACAATAACTTTAGGAAAAATAAAATGGAATTACTGACGTCTGCCGCTTCACCATTTGCACGCAAAGTAAGAGTTTTACTACGTGAAACAGGCCAAATAAAAACAGTTAAAGAAGTACACGTCACAACCTCCCCCTATAAATCTGATCCAAAAGTACTGGCCGCCAACCCGACAGGAAGAATTCCAGCCCTTACAAGACCAGAGGCCACAACCCTATACGACAGTCGGGTAATCACACGGTTTTTAGATAGCCATATCAATGCAGGCCTCTATCCCGAAAAAAGTCTTTGGGACGTCCTCACAATAGAAGCAACAGCCGATGCTATAATGGATAGTGCTGTAAGTATTTCATATGAAACCAGGACTCGGCCTGAAGGCTTAATAAGCTCTGATTGGGTAGACGCTCAATGGCTTAAAGTTGTAAATGGATGTAAAGCGTTGCAGGGCAATTGGCTTGTTAATTTAAATGGTCCATTAAATATGGGGCAAATTAGTGTAGCATGTGCACTAGCCTATCTTGATCTCCGACACAGCGCTCGCAACTGGCGGGAGGGGAATGATGCATTAGCTGAGTGGTTTTCCAGCTTTGAGGGTCGCCGTAGTATGGTTGATACTCATGTAGATGGTTAGTTTTTTAAATACAGTTTTACCACTATGTATTCATCAATCGATAGCACTTTGGCACTCAATTAATCCTCCATAATAAATAAGATATTTAGCTTTCAAAAACAGATGCTTTTGTAAAATTTAATAAATGTTAGCGGAGTTTGACGGTATTACATAAATGTCATTCAAATGCGGCAAATTCACACCCCAGAGACTGCGCCGCAATGTCCGCTGGACGCCACTCAATCACTGAGCTAGGAACTGCTATAACACCAGTAACTATTCGATTTTAGACTTTAGAATTAAATTGGAGGAACCTCGTGGCACGTACAGATGAACACGACGGCAACCGTAGAGATTTTATTTATTATGCTACTGCAGGTGCAGGCGCAGTTGCAGCAGGCGCAGCAGTTTGGCCACTGGTCAACCAAATGAACCCCTCAGCGGATGTTCGCGCTCTAGCTTCAATTCGTGTAGATGTTGCTGATGTTGAACCTGGTACTCAAATCACAGTTCTTTGGCAGGGAAAGCCAGTCTTCATTCGTCGCCGTACCGAAACGGAGATAGAGAGCGCGCGCGCTGTCAAAATAGATGAGTTAATTGATGGAAATGACCGTAACGACAACAAGCCAGATATGCCCGCTACAGACGAGAATCGTTCACTGGACGAAGGTGGAGAATGGTTGGTCATGCTCGGCGTTTGTACCCATTTGGGTTGTGTGCCCTTAGGCGATGGAGCCGGTGATTTTGGAGGTTGGTTTTGTCCATGCCATGGATCACATTATGATACTGCAGGCCGCATAAGAAAGGGCCCAGCACCCCAAAATCTATTGGTGCCGTTCGCGCAATTCGATGGAGAAACTCAACTTGTTATTGGTAAGGAGACTGGATAATGGGCGGGATACCTCACGATCATTACGAACCCAAATCAAAGCTAGAAAAAGCAATTGACTCTAGGCTGCCTATAGTTGGTTTACTGTACGACACAATCATGGTTCCAACTCCAAAAAATCTAAATTGGATGTGGATTTGGGGCATAGTACTAACGTTCTGTCTAGCACTTCAGATTATTACTGGCATAGTTTTAGTAATGCACTACACGCCACATGTTGATATGGCGTTTGCGTCGATTGAACATATTATGCGCGATGTAAATGGCGGTCATATGATCCGCTATTTTCATATGAATGGGGCATCATTATTTTTTATGGCCGTTTATACGCACATGTTCCGTGGACTTTACTACGGTAGCTACAAAGCACCAAGAGAAATCACTTGGATCATTGGTATGCTAATATACCTTTTAATGATGGCGACTGGGTTTTTAGGCTACGTATTACCCTGGGGCCAAATGTCTTTTCATGGCACAGCAGTGATTACTGGCCTTTTTGGAGCAATCCCATTTGTCGGTGAGACACTTCAGTCATGGCTTTTGGGTGCGACGGCGGTTGGTCAACCAGCCCTAAACCGTTTTTTCAGCCTCCACTACTTATTTCCATTTCTGATCGCAGGATTGGTCATTGTCCACATATGGGCGTTTCATACTACAGGAAATAACAATCCTACTGGCGTGGAGGTGCGCCGAGGATCTAAGGCAGAGGCAGAAAAAGATACCTTGCCATTCTGGCCATACTTTGTGGTCAAAGACCTCTTTGCCCTAGCTCTAATATTGACTATTTTCATGGCCATAGTAGGGTTTATGCCAAATTATTTGGGGCATCCAGACAACTATATTGAGGCAAACCCATTAGCGACTCCAGCACACATCGTTCCCGAGTGGTACTACTTGCCGTTTTACGCAATTTTAAGGGCGTTCACATCTGAGGTTTGGGTTGTTCAATTTGCAAGTTTTATTACCGGTGGAATTGTAGATGCCAAGTTCTTTGGTGTTTTGGCAATGTTTGGGGCAATCGCGGTAATGGCTCTTGCACCTTGGCTTGATACCTCATCAGTTCGTTCTGGTCGCTATCGTCCAATGTTCAAATGGTGGTTTGGAATTTTGGTGGCAGACTTCATATTTCTAATGTGGTTGGGTGCTCGACCAGCAGAAGAGCCCTACGCTTCATTAGCTCTAATCGGTGCAACTTACTGGTTTGCCTATTTCCTAGTCATACTGCCTCTATTGGGTGTTATCGAAAAACCATCAACACCGCCTGCGACAATCGAGGATGACTTCAACACCCACTATGTCAAATCAGATGCGGCAAATATTGCCGCCCCAGCAGAGTGAGAAGGGGTCTAATTGTGCTCAAGAAATTTACTTTAAGCATCACATTAGCATTAGTCCTTGGTGGGAGTGGAGTCCAAGCAGCCGGCAGCGAAGGCCATGTAGATGATCACGACTTCTCGTTTGAAGGTCCTTTTGGCTCTTACGACCAGGAACAATTACGCCGTGGGCTTAAAGTATACACTGAAGTTTGTTCCTCCTGCCACGGTATGAAGTTTGTGCCCATTCGAACCCTTGGCGATGAGGGCGGTCCCCAGCTGAGCAAAGCTGAGGTGCGGGCTTATGCTACACAATTTGTTCAGGTGTGGGATCAATCACTAAACGACGGGGAAGGAGATTATCGCGACGCACTTCCAGCAGATCATTTTCCAAAAGGTGGAAATTCGAATGCTCCAGACTTGTCACTTATGGCTAAAGCACGCGCAGGGTTCCACGGTCCAGTGAGCACAGGGATCAACCAGTTACTAAAAGGAATGGGTGGTCCAGAATATATTTTGTCATTATTAACTGGCTACACTGGCAAAGAAAAAACTGCCTCTGGCACCACTTTATACGAGAATACAGCCTACCCGGGTGGTTGGATTTCAATGGCACCACCACTAGAAGATGAGATTGTGGAATTTGAAGATGGGCACAAAAATGATCTGAAACATCTTTCAGAGGATATATCCGCGTTTCTAATGTGGACTGCAGAACCAAAACTAAACGATAGAAAGCGCGCTGGTACAGTTGGTGTTTTAATTTTGGGGCTTTTGACTATCCTTTTGTTTCTAGCAAACAAAGCACTCTGGAAACCAATTAAAAATCGAGAAATATAAGCGTTAAAATTATGTTTAAATCGCCCGCCTCCAACAAAAACAGGCTAGACTCACTACGCACGATCCCCAATATACTCCTTTAAGGCTGGAGGTGGGTTGGAAAACAAGCTTTGAATTTCCTGAGGTTCATGGGCCAGTCCTTCTGCTACTAAAATAGCCTGATCACCAAACCTAATTGCATCATTAGTATCGTGAGTAACCATAAGTGCTGAAGCTTCTGTTAAATCTAGTATTTGGCTTAAAAGTTCTAGCATTTCGTCTTTCAATGCGGGACCAAGTGCTGAAAATGGCTCGTCCAACAAAATCAAAGGCCGTTTACGTAATAGAATTCTAGCCAAACCAACTCTGCCTCGCTGGCCACCTGAAAGGTCTCGGGGAAAATCAGCGGCTTTCTCACTCAAACCCACCTGATCAAGCGCATTTTTAGCAAGTAAAATCTGCTCTTCCGAGAGGCGCATATTTGGGTTTATGCCCACAGCTATATTGTCGGCAACACAAAGATGCGGGAATAAATTATGGTCTTGAAAAAGAATACTCAATGGCCGCTCTCCAGGATGGTCAGACATAGGCTCACCTTCCCAAAGCACTTGGCCTGTAGTTGGCTTCAAAAAACCAGAGATACCATGAAGTAGTGTTGATTTACCTCCTCCAGACGGACCAATAATCGCGATGCGAGCTCCTTTAGAAACTTCAAAATTAGCCGTTAATGCAAATTTTCCCTGTCTGAAACAAGTTTGTTTAAGATTCAGTATGTCCTCGTCCCCCGCGATCAAAAATCCAAAAAAGAAAGAGGCTCTGAGCCACAAGAACGACTGACACCGCTGCAGCCTGATCCATTTGGTATGATCCCATTAATCGATAAAGTATAAGAGGCAGGGTTTGCAAATCAGGACTTGCAAACAACGCAATAACTCCAAAGTCACCCATTGAGAGCGCAGCCACTAAGCCCGCTGAGAAACCAACCGGGCGGCGCAATCTTGGAAAAACAATACGCATCAACCAAATGCCTCGTCCCATGTTTAAGCTCAACCGCAAATGTAGATATTCATTATAAATATCACGCACCGCTGGGATTAAAACGCGTAAGGCAAACGGCATAGCCATCATTGCATTTACAAAGGCTGTCACTGGTATAGCTAGACTTGCGGGATTGACGAATGGGAAAATCATTAGAAATAGGCCCGTGCCCACAACTAATGGGCTGGTAGAGAGCCCTAGAACACTGATTCCTTCTACTATTTTTTGAGTATTAAGCCTGCTGTAAGCAATAGATAACGATAAACCTAAAGCTAAAAAAATACAAACTCCCGTTGAAATCAATGCTATTAATAGAGAAGTTATACTTGCTGAAAAAACCTGTCCTGGCAGGCTTAAAATGCCTCCCAAGCCACGAAAAAGAATTGCGGAAAGCGGTAATATAAGAAATCCTGCGGCGCCAGAAATCCAGATTATATCCAATCTACGATGCTTTCTGGCCCCAAATTGATGTGCCAACCGATCAAGTCCAATATCCCCGACCTTGGGCAATGGTACTAGAAACGCTAGAAGTGCCACTATTCCACAAAGTCCAAACTGTATCGTAGCCAAGCTGGCAGCTTTTCCTAAATTAAACTCAAATCGAAACGCTTGGTATATCGCGAGCTCAATTGTTGTACCTTTGGGCCCTCCACCTACGGCCAACGCTACTGTAAAACTAGTTAGGCATAAAAGAAAAATTAAAACGAACGCACCCGGTAGCACACCCCTTAGCATTGGCCATTCAATTAGAAGAAATCTAGACCATGAGTTAGCACCAAGGCTATCAGTTAAACGGAACCTCTCCGCAGGCACTCCACTCCAACCCTGCAGGATAAACCGCGTAGCCAAGGGTAAATTAAAAAATACATGTGCTAAAATAACCCCAGAAGCACCGTAAATAGAAAGCCTTCCAAAGCCAAAAAACAAAAGTAACTCACTGATCCAACCAGAACGACCAAAAACTGATAGCAAGCCTAAAACACCAACAAGTACTGGAAGAATAAAAGGGGCGCCTAGAAGCGTAATTAAAGCTCTACGTCCAAAAAAACTCTGCCTTGAGAGCGCTCGCGCAACCGGAATGGCGACAGAGACACTCAAAAATGCCGAGACAAGTGCTTGCCAAAGTGTAAACCGAATAGCAGACAGATCTGTTGGCAACAAAGGGCCAAATCCATGACCTCTCAAGGCAACCACAGCAGCCGTTCCAAAAGAAAAAGTCAGTAGAGCAGTAATTACTGCTCCACCAAATATTAATCGTAAACTTATTGCGATAACGCTGCCTGCCACTCTAATAACGCGTCCTCACGCAAAAGTGCGGCATCAGAAGGACTAAATATTAGAGATTTCTTTGCAGGAAGGGCTTTTGGAAAACCGTCTGGAAGTCCCCCTATTGGGGTAACTGCCGGGAACATCCAATTAGTAGTTGGGATTATGTCCTGAAAGACATCAGATACCATAAACTTTAAAAACTGATCAGCTAATATTGGCTGATCAGTTGAACGTAATTTTCCAGCAACTTCGACCTGCATGTAGTGACCCTCATCAAAAGCAGCAAATGTTTTTGAATTATCCTGCTCTGCAATAATATGGTAAGCAGGAGAAGTCGTGTAAGATAAAACCATATCAGCTTCACCTTCTAGAAACATGCCATAGGCTTCAGACCACCCAGCAGTTACGGTTACTATATTATCGTTTAAATCATTCCATATTTTTTTAGCATCAGCTCCATAAGCAGCTTTCACCCACATCAACAAACCTAAGCCAGGCGTTGATGAACGCGGATCTTGGATCACTATTTTTAAATCACTATCAGCAAGTTCCCTAAAATTTGATACCGTTTCTAAACCAACATTTTGTACGAAAGCAAAGTACCCCCAGTCGAAAGGAGTAAAGAATTTATTATTCCACCCATTAGGAACAGCATAATCTGCCACAATCGAAACTGGTTCAAAAAGGTCAGTTTTCATGGCATCAGCCATTAAGTTCGTATCGAGTCCAAGTATAATATCAGCCTCAGATCTGGCGCCCTCTAGCTTCACTCGGGACAATAGTTCGGCGCCGTCACCAGCACCAATCATCTGAAGGTCACAGGAACACTGGGCTTCAAAAGCAGCTTCGACAGCGGGACCAGGGCCCCAATCTGAAATAAAGCTGTCATAAGTATAGACTGTCAGTACAGGGGTGTCAGCAACTGCCGCACTTGTCAAAAACAGTCCAGCGAATAGGGAAAGGCTTCTCATATAAATCTCCATTTCGCCGAACGGGGTCAGAGATTGGAGAGTCCAAACCTTCCCTCCGCCGGTTCTAGCCGGTTCAGGTTCTACGGGTTCACTAATGCATCTCAGCCAAACTTGGCTCCCCGAGGTTCTTTATCGCTATGCCCTTCTTAGGCGGAATGCAATCCCTGAGATTTTAGATTTAATTTTTAAAAAAATTAGATTCCAGAATTATGTTGCGTTTCTTTTTACACAATTCAACAGTATCTTTGATTATCATAGTCTAGCTCTTGCTCCGATGCACCGGCAGAGATATTCTTAATTACAAAGGAGCTGTTTAGATGAGCTTGAATACTTTTGGACGTTTGTTTCGGGTTACCACTTGGGGTGAGAGCCATGGAGTCGCGATAGGTGCCACAATTGATGGGTGTCCTCCAGGTATTGAAATAACTGCGGGAATGCTCCAACGTTGGTTGGACAAACGCAAACCAGGACAGAATAAATACACTACCCAACGGCGAGAATTAGATGAAGTAGAAATTTTATCTGGTGTTTTTGACGGCAAAACTACAGGCACCCCAATCCAGCTTATGATCAAAAATACTGACCAACGTTCAAAAGATTATACTGATATCATTGAAAAATTTCGTCCTGGTCATGCAGACATTACATATTGGCAAAAGTATGGGATCCGTGATTATCGTGGAGGGGGCCGAAGCTCAGCTCGCGAAACTGCCGCAAGAGTTGCGGCTGGTGGTTTGGCAAGAGAAGTTATTCAGGCCTTAGCGCCATCAGTTCAAATTACTGGGTTTATGTGTCAAATGGGTCCTAATAAAATTAATCGCAAAAATATGAATTTTGATGAAATTAGTAACAACCCATTTTGGACACCTGATGCTAATGCAGCAAAAGATTGGGCAAAATATTTAGATAATTTGAGAAAATCAGGTAGCTCAGTTGGCGCAGTAATCGAAATAATTGCCCAGGGTGTGCCAGCCGGAATTGGAGCACCAATCTACGGCAAGCTTGATACAGATCTAGCGGCGGCAATGATGAGTATTAATGCAGTTAAGGGCGTTGAAATTGGTGATGGGATGGCTGTAGCTGAGCTAACCGGCGAGGCTAATGCTGACGAGATCTCAATGGGTACAAATGGGCCTGAATATAGCTCTAATCATGCAGGTGGGATCTTGGGCGGTATTAGTACAGGTCAAGATTTAGTTGTAAGATTTGCAGTAAAGCCAACCTCATCCATCCTTACCAAACGTAAGACGGTAACAAAGGCGGGCAAAGATTCCGAAATTGTTACCAAAGGGCGACATGATCCTTGTGTTGGGATTAGGGCAGTCCCAGTTGGTGAAGCTATGATGGCATGTGTAATACTTGACCATTTGTTATTGCATCGAGGTCAAGTGGGCGAAAATCAGGGTAAAATTGGCTGACAAATTATCTATTATGGGCGTGGAATTACCACAAACTTAATATCTAACGATCCAGCAGTCTCAAACTTTAATGTTACAGCTATTTCGTCATCCACGTTCCAGTCATCAGTTAGACCCATAAACATTACGTGGTGAGCACCAGGTTTAAATTCAAATACCTCACCAGCTGGAACTTTCACTTTCATACGGTGTTTCATACTCATAACACCGTTTTCCATTATTGATTCATGAACCATAACTCGAGGGTAATCTCCAACAATCTTAATAAGGGTATCTTCGGCACCTTGGTTTTGTACAACAAAATATCCCACACCACTCCTCCCATTGGTTGGATATGCAAACGCATCCTTTATTGTGAGGTTCCCCAGAATATAACTTTCGGCTGAAACCGAACTACAAGCCATCAAAAAGGCAACTAAAATATATTTCATTTAAATTTTTCCGAAAGTTTCATGGCTATTTCTATATTTAACTATTGGCGAGATAAATCCAAGGGTTTAGAATATCAAAGGTGCGTGTTATCGGAATTACATGGCTAAACTTCCAACTAAAGCAGACATTCTTAAATGGGTCCGCACTCACCCAGAAAAATCGTCTAAACGAGACATCTCCAAAGCTTTTGGTATAAAAGGCGCAGCACGCATTGAACTCAAAAAAATATTGAATGAATTAAAAGCTGAAGGCCATATTACAAAAGTTAGGCGGGAATTTAATGATCCTAACAAATTGCCCCCAGTTTCAGTTCTACAAATGCTGGGACCTGACGACCAAGGTGAAATGTTTGCTGTACCTTTGGATTGGGAAGGCTCTGGAGTATTGCCAAAAGTGTTGATGCCAGTCCAAGCTGGAAAACCTGCATTAGGCCAAGGTGATCGTATTTTAGCTCGGTTAACCATTGAGAGTGGTGGAGAGGGTCATCAATATACAGGTCAGCTGATACGTCGCATTGTCGCAAACCCCAAAAGGATCCTCGGTATTTTTCGTACCAGTTCCGAAGGTGGCCGAATTCTACCGATTAACAAGGGTGAAGCAAAAGAGTGGCTAGTCAGTCAAGACGCACTTAATGGAGCCAAAGACGGCGAGTTAGTAGAGCTAGAACCGTCGGGTCCAAAAGAGCGGTTAGGACTTTCTCGCGGACGTATTATAACAAGGCTAGGTGACCCATCAGCACCAAAATCTGTGTCTTTAATAGCTATTCATCAACATAATATTCCAGATGAATTTCCAGATTTGGTTCTGGCACAGGCGGAAGAAGCCAAACCTGCTAGTAACAAAAACCGTGATGATTTAACCTCACTCCCACTGATCACCATTGATCCTGCTGATGCGCGAGATCACGATGATGCCTGTTGTGCAGTAATTGATACTGATCCCAAAAACCCAAATGGTTTTTTGCTTTGGGTCGCAATTGCCGATGTTGCGCATTACGTTGCTTCCGGTTCAGCCCTAGATGCTGAGGCCAGGAATCGAGGAAATTCAACCTATTTCCCAGATAGAGTTGTCCCTATGCTGCCAGATCGCTTGTCCGGTGATTTGTGTTCCTTGCACGAGGGTGTCACCCGACCCTGTATTGCTGTTGAAATGAAACTGTCGGCAAAAGGTGAAAAAATATCACATAGGTTTGTGCGTGGAATAATGCGATCTCTCGCGTCTTTGTCGTATGAGGAGGCACAGGCTGCTATAGATGGTAACCCTTCAGAGCGTGCTGCACCGTTGGTTGAAACAGTTTTGAAACCATTGTCTGCTGCATATGAAGCCCTCAAAATAGCACGAGAAGCCCGACAACCTCTAGACTTAGACTTACCAGAGCGGAAAATTATATTATCAGATACAGGCAAAGTTACCTCAATCAATTTCCGTGACCGCCTCGATGCGCATCGGTTAATTGAGGAGTGCATGGTACTAGCAAATGTGGCTGCTGCAGAAACTTTGATTGCCAATAAACAACCACTTTTGTTTCGCGTACATGAAGAGCCAAGCCCTGAGAAGCTAAATTCTCTACGTGACACTGCTAAATCCGTTGGATTACTTCTGGCCAAAGGGCAAGTTTTAAAAACTAGACACCTTAATCAGCTGTTACAAGCGGCAACAGGGAGAGATGAAGCTGAATTAATTAATCTTTCAACATTACGATCCATGACACAGGCATATTATAGCCCTCAGAATATGTCACACTTTGGATTAGCCCTAAAAAATTACGCACATTTTACGTCTCCAATCCGACGATATGCAGACCTTTTAATACATAGAGCCTTAGTTTCGGCGCATAATTGGAACACAGACGGGCTATCACTACAAGATTTGGAAATGCTGGACGAAACCGCAAAACAAATCAGCGATACCGAGCGACGCTCAATGGTTGCTGAACGAGATACCACAGATCGTTATTTAGCAAGCTTCATGGCGGAACGGATTGGAAATGAATTTTCGGGACGCATATCAGGTGTCGCAAGGTTTGGTGTCTTTGTTAAGTTGGATGAAACAGGTGCTGATGGGTTGGTACCAATTCACTCTTTAGGGCGCGAATATTTTGAACATGACCCTGAAAACCAGACATTAAGGGGCACAGAAACTGGCACTATAATCAGTTTGGGACTTCAAGCGCTGGTACGTCTCTCTGAAGCAAAACCAGTTACAGGAGGTATTCTGTTAGAATTGCTAGAGTTAGAAAGTTCCAAGTTGCAAATAAGTCAAGGAAAACGCAGAAATAGGTATTCAAGTTATAAAAAGGGTTCCCAAAAGGGAAAGTCCAGAAAGGTTACCCGAAAACGGAAATGACTTTTGAAGACTGGAAAACTGATTTTTTAAGACGTGCCTTAGACGGCGGAATTTCACCTGAAATTTTAGACCAAGTTTCTCCATTCCTAAAACCTAATTTAAACTCATCTCAAGCAGATATAGCACAGACCGAAACCCAGAAAACGCTCCAACAATACGTTGAAATGACAGCGAACGAAATTCGGATTATACAGGGTCAAGCCGCCTTATCAAAACATGCGAAAACTTTCGATGATATTGAATTTAAGTATCAGGTAGATCGTCATATTGTTGCAGCTATTTGGGGAATGGAAACAAACTATGGCAGCATCCGTGGAGACGTGCCTGTCCTTTCTGCATTAGCAACATTAGCGTCCCAAGGTCGGCGTCGCTCAATGTTTGAGGCGCAGCTTTTATCCACCTTTGAAATTATCAATCAAGGCATTAAACTACCCAACCAAATTCTGGGAAGTTGGGCTGGGGCCATGGGGCATACTCAGTTTATGCCAAAGTCTTATATCGATTTTGCTATATCAGCTAATAGTGGTAAATCAGATATTTGGTCTGACGACCCAGCAGATGCTTTAACATCAACAGCTAATTTTTTAATTTGCCATGGCTGGATTCCTGACACTCCATGGGGCGAGGTAGCATATTTTTCCAAAAATGAAGATTTACCTTCTTTGCTAAAATATCCACCACAATGGATAAAAGATTGGAAGAACCTTGGACTCCTATCCGAAAAGTCGAGCATACCGAATTACGTCGCCCAATTGGTCTTACCAGGTGGGGTTTCCTCATTAGGATTTCTAGTTTCAGAAAACTTTAACGCTTTACTGCGCTACAATAATGCACCAGCTTACGCCATTGCAGTGGGGAATTTGGCAGATCGCTTACAAGGAGCACCTCCATTACAGTTCCCACCTGGTGGCGATCTTCGTGGATTAAACCAATCAGAGATTCAATATCTACAGAATCAACTAACAAAATTGGGGTATGACACAATTGGTGCAGATGGATTTATTGGCCCTAATACTAAAATGGCCATTGAAGCTTTTCAGATTGCAAACAATCTGCCTGTGGATGGATTTGCAGGCCTTTCATTATTAAAAAAAATAAAATTACAGTAAAAAAATTAGCACATTTCAGGGGTCAAGAGATGCCGGATGAGCGCTACGGGGTGGGACCTCAAAGTCAGTTGCATAGATACATAATCTTCCACTACCTCCTCACCTTCTGTCATCTGATGCAAATACACCTTTTCTTCTAAAATACCTTCCCCCTCCAGATTTTGTGAGAACAGTGGCAAGGGTTGATCAGCAGTAATTGCCTTAGCAGCCCAAAGGGCCTCACGTCGAGCCAAATTCAAGCTATGAAAGGCATCAGCTTCAGCCAAAATTTGTATGGACTTTGAACTCAAGCCCGCCTTTCTCCAAACAGATTCAACACTAATATAGCCATTTCCCCGAGCAGTCGTTAACCAAGAAATTTCATCTTCTGATATACCCTTAATTTGGCGGAATCCCAAACGGATAGCTAATCGACCCACTCCATCCGGTTCCATAACATTATCCCAAAAACTAGCATTAATACAGACAGGGCGTACCTGCACCTCGTGTTCTCGTGCATCACGGACAATTTGCGCTGGGGCGTAAAAACCCATGGGCTGAGAGTTAAGTAAAGCACAGCTAAATATTCCAGGGTAATAATACTTTAACCAGCTGGAAGCGTAAACTAATAGAGCAAAGCTTGCAGCATGGCTCTCTGGAAATCCATATGATGCAAAACCCTCAATTTGTGAAAAGCATCGTACAGAAAAACCTTCGTTATAACCATTCCGACGCATACCACGCATAAAGGACGACTTAAATTCACTAATACTGCCATGCTTGTTAAATGTAGCCAGAGAACGACGTAGGCGATCTGCCTGGTCTGGGGTAAACCCAGCACCAACAATCGCAATTTGCATAGCCTGCTCTTGAAACAAGGGTACTCCCAAAGTTTTTCCCAATACTGCACCTAGCTCATCAGAAGGGAAACTAATCGCCTCCTCACCGTTTCGGCGGCGAAGATAAGGATGCACCATGTCACCTTGAATAGGCCCAGGGCGAATAATAGCTACTTCAATTACCAAATCATAAAAGGTACGGGGACGCATACGGGGTAAAAAATTCATCTGTGCCCGACTTTCTACCTGAAAAACCCCCAAGCTATCAGCACGACAAAGCATATCATAAACAGCTGGGTCTTCAGGTGGCAGCGTAGCCAACGTGTAGTCCATACTGTGATGCATACTAATCAGGTCAAAGGCCTTACGAATGCAGGTCAGCATTCCAAGAGCCAAAATATCAACTTTCAAAATACCTAAGTTATCAATATCATCTTTATCCCAACAGATCACTGTGCGACCTTCCATAGTGGCATTTTCAATAGGTACTAATTCATCCAATCGGCCATCAGTTATAATGAAACCGCCAACATGCTGCGAAAGGTGTCGAGGGAAGCCAATTACCTCATAGATTAAAGACATTGTTTTCTGTAAGTGGTGATCTTTAAAATCCAAACCAATCTCAGCCATTCGACTAGCTTGCAGACCTTTGCTTGGAAAGGAGCCCCAGAGCTGAGATGATAGGGCGCTTATTGTATCTTCTGATAATCCCATAGCCCGGCCAACTTCACGAATCGCTCGCTTACCACGATAGTGCACTACCGTGGCGCATAGCCCTGCTCGATGACGCCCATAGCGCTCATAGATATACTGAATTACTTCTTCGCGACGCTCATGTTCAAAATCTACGTCAATATCAGGAGGTTCATTACGAGCCTCTGAAACAAACCGCTCAAACACCATAGTGCCAACCTCTGGGCTTACAGAAGTTACACCTAGGCAATAACACACAACTGAATTTGCTGCTGACCCACGACCCTGACAAAGAATGCCACGAGATCGTGCAAAAGTCACAATATCATAAACAGTTAAAAAGTAAGGCTCATATTCTAACTTTCTGATTAATAGAAGTTCATGCTCTATAAGCCGTTTAACTTTATCTGTTGTCCCAGCTGGATAGCGCCAAGCTAACCCAGCATAAGCCAACCGCCGCAACCGATCTGTAGGCGTTTCATTCTCATTCAATTCTGATGGGTACTCATAGCGAAGTGTATCCAGAGAAAACTCTAAACGTTTCAACAAGAGTGCCGTTTGCTCCAAGGCATCTGGATAGGCCTTAAATAACCTCGCAGCTTCTGTGGCAGATCGCAGTCGTTGTTCAGAGTTAATTAGTGCAGCACGTCCCAAATTATCTACCCGCACTCCCAAACGTATTGCTATTAACACATCAGTAAGTCGACGACGTGAACCATGATGCATAATGGGTGCTGCAGAAGCTACTAAAGGTAGGGATAATTCTATTGAAGCTTGCATCAAATTTTTGAAATATATTGTATCTTGACCGTTATATTTAGGTGCTAGAAGAAGCATTACATCTTGGGGAAAGCACTGAGATAATCTGCGGACTTGTGACAACCATTGGGCTTTAACATTACTATTTTGAAAAATGTTTGGAGGATGCAGTAAAATAATTTGATTCCCACCAAACTCAAGTAAATCTTCAAATTCAATATGGCAGTTACCTTTTTTTGACCTCAAACGCCCACATGAAATTAGGCGACACAGTTGCCTCCAACCCTCTCGTTCTTTTGGCAATAGTGTAGCCGTGAATCCATTGCACAATACAATCTTAGAGGCGGGAAGAAGACGCGGCATATTATAAATATTAGCGGAGGGACTACGTTTAAACTGAGGTAGGGATGGTGGTCCAACCAAACCTTTAGCGCTGTCAAATGATTGCCGCTCTGCCACCAAACGTCTAATTTCGCGTGCTCGCGTATGTGCTCTTACAATCCCAGCCACAGAATTTTCATCAGCAATCGCTACTGCTTCTAGACCCAGAAATGCTGCACGGTCCATATATTCTTCAGGATGTGAACCACCTTTAAGGAAAGAAAAATTTGAACAAGCTTGGAGTTCCGCCCAGGGAAGTTTTAATTTATGTGTGTTAATAATATCAGGGTTAAACATGAAAATTTACTGTGTAAGTGATTCTAGATAATAGTTTGTTCATGTTTTGTTCCAACTTGCAATTCAAGTGTCGTTAGGTTTAGCTTTTCCTCCATTGAAGTGCCACATATGGTAAAAAAAACGGAGAACCCTATGAGAGATGTCGTAATCCTTGGTGGTGTGCGGACTGCTATTGGTACATTTGGTGGCAGCTTGGCAGGAGTAACGCCTATAGATCTTGGCGCTACGGTAGCAAAAGCTGCCCTTGCACGAGCAGAGGTCGAAAGTGGACAAATTGGCCATGTAGCTTTTGGACATGTTATAAACACCGAACCCCGAGACATGTACCTATCACGGGTTGCGGCCTTACAAGCAGGTATTTCAGAAAGTACACCTGCAATGAATGTAAACCGCCTTTGCGGTTCTGGATTACAGGCAGTTATATCAGTGGCACAGTCACTAATGCTGGGGGATGCAGACTTTGGCCTTGCAGGGGGAGCTGAAAATATGAGCCAGTCCCCTTACATCATGCAGTCTCAAAGATGGGGCCAAAAGATGGGTGATGTCACAACACTGGATATGATGCTAGGAGCGCTGCATTGTCCCTTTGGTACAGGCCATATGGGGGTCACCGCTGAGAATGTGGCACAAGAACATACGGTAACCCGGGCAGACCAAGATGCATTCGCACTTGAAAGCCAAAGCCGCGCAGCAAAAGCGATTACAGATGGTCGTTTCGCAGAACAAATCATACCAGTAGAGATTAAAGTCAAACGCGACATTATACATTTTAAAGTTGACGAACATCCAAAAACAACAACCCCAGAAGTTTTGGCAGGACTTCGAACTGTATTCCAAAAAGATGGAACTGTTACTGCTGGAAATGCATCAGGTATAAATGATGGCGCAGCCGCAATTGTATTAGCAAGCTCCACCGCTGCAGATCATGCTGGACTCAAACCAAAATTTCGCATTCTGGGCTATGGACATGCGGGAGTGCGCCCATCAGTGATGGGAATTGGGCCCGTACCTGCAGTAAAAAACCTGCTGTCTAAAATTGGCTTATCAATTGCTGATTTTGATGTAATCGAAAGTAATGAAGCTTTTGCTGCACAGGCAATTGCGGTAAACCGAGAACTTGGACTCGACCCCAAACGGGTCAATCCAAATGGGGGTGCAATTGCTTTAGGTCACCCAGTGGGGGCCACTGGTACAATCATTATGATTAAGCTAATGGCAGAGCTAGAACGCAGCGCTGGCAAGAAAGGCCTTGCCACAATGTGCATTGGCGGTGGACAGGGTATTGCAGTTGCAATCGAGCGAATTTAAAAACAAAAAAGATTCGTTTAAAATTAAACTTATTGATTGTCAGACAAACTCAACAAATATGCATATATATAAATCGCATCCCTTTCCTTACGTACTTTGTAGGTCATTTTTGCACGGGCTTTTTTGTCACCTAGGAACAACCGTAAAAAACCCTTTGGGTCTTGAACATAGGCTACAAAATTTTCTTCATTCCAAAGCAAACCGTTCTTAGCTCCCGCAACAACAATCGATTTACCATAACGGTAACCATTAACCTTACCAGCAACTGCACCAGCTACGTTGTGCAAGTTGGGACCTGATCTTCCATTGCGGCCAGCAAGCTTTTTGCCAGAGCTATCTACAACGACATGGCACGCAACACATTGTTTTTTAAAAGCTAAACCACCCAAAGCTGAGTCATCATTTGACGTTACACCTTCAGACTGTACAGATGTAGAGATCAAAAAGGCCACTAGAGCAGATAAAATAGATCTCATCACAGCCTTCCATTACAAATTTACTGTATCAAGCTCAGCCCTGCTTCCAAGCCATAACTTACAGAAAAAAACTCTGAATAATTTAAGCTACAGCCCGTGAAAGAGCACATTGGCCCCAAAGGTTCGACATTGCAGAAATCAAGTAATCAACATCAGAATTTGTGTGCAATGGAGAGGGTGTGAATCGCAAGCGCTCAGTACCCTTAGGGACGGTTGGGTAGTTGATTGGTTGTACGTAAATTCCAAACTGATCCATCAAGTAATCTGCTAGCATTTTTGTTTTGACCGGATCTTTTATCATTACTGGCACAATATGACTGTCATTATGCATATGTGGAATACCAGCTCGATCTAGGCCCGCCCTAAGCCTCGCTACCTGGGCTCTCTGGCCCAATCGCTCCGAATTACTAACTTTAAGATGTGATATCGAAGTTCGAGCGGCTACAGCTATTGACGGTGGCAAAGCGGTCGTAAAAATAAAACCAGAGCCAAAAGACCTAATAAAATCACAAATTTCTTCAGAACCTGTGATATACCCACCAACACAGCCGACCGCCTTACCCAATGTACCCTCTATAATATCAATCCTATGCGCTAAGCCTTCTCTTTCGCTTATACCGCCACCCCGCTGACCATACATTCCAACAGCGTGAACCTCATCCAAATAGGTTAAGGCCCCATACTTTTCGCATACCTCTAAGATTTCAGCAATTGGAGCGATATCACCATCCATGGAATATATACTTTCAAAAGCCACAATCTTGGGACGGTCACCACAAGCTGCTAATTTACGGTCTAAATCTAAAAAATCGTTATGCTTCCAAATCACCTTGTCAGCTCTTGATTGCCTAATTCCTTCTATCATCGAAGCGTGGTTGTTCGCATCAGACAGGATAACCACGTCTGGTATTTTTGAACCAAGCGTAGCTAATGTAGTCCAGTTGGAAACATAGCCGGACGTAAATAATAACGCAGCTTCTTTGCCATGAAGGTCAGCTATCTCACTCTCAAGAAGAAGGTGATCGTGGTTGGTACCACTAATATTACGGGTCCCGCCTGCGCCGGCTCCACAGCGACCTACAGCCTCTTGCATAGCAGCAATAACTTTCGGATGTTGACCCATACCTAAGTAGTCGTTGGAACACCAAACTTTTACTTCACGCTTCCCGCCTTCAAAGTGGTTGGTGGCGAGAGGAAATTTATCTACCTGTCTTTCTAAATCAGCAAAGTATCGGTAATTTCCTTCCGACTTTAAACGCTCAATTTGGTTTTTAAAGAAACTGTCGAATGACATCTAAACTTTTCCCGCTTCATATTATACTTTATAACGTGCCAGACAAATAAGACAAATGACACAAAGTTCCATAGCTTTTTTACTAAATTTGAGAATAATTTCTGCGGCATTTTAACCATATATAACGAGTTTAAGAAAGTTATCATCACCTCTTTTTGGCTCTCACTACGGTTATCATAAAGCTTAGCTCATTCTTCAAAAGGCGTTGTGACCGTAAGTAGCAAAGAAATTATATAATGAAAATCAACAAATATTGGATAAAATTATTTATTAACAACTACTAAAGCAGGTACCTTTCTTTAGTAGCATTTACTACGCAAACGATCCAAATAGAAATATCAATCGCTTTTCCTTACTTCATTTTACAGTTATCAATTATCTATGATAGAGACGAAAAATTTATGGAAATACTAATTCCCACTTGGATAAATGGTGAGTTAAAGCCTGTAGAAAAAATGAAAGCCCATCTTCAAGGGCTGCGCCATAAAGCTGTATCGGTTTTCGTGATGCAAGGATCTAAGACCCTTTTGCAACGTCGGGCTTTAAGCAAATATCACACTCCCGGCCTTTGGGCCAATGCTTGCTGTACTCATCCAGAGTGGGATGAAGTAGGGTTAGAATGTGCCACTCGAAGATTAAACGAGGAGCTTGGAATAGTTGGCCAAACTCCAGTCTATCAAGATACTGTTGAATATTCTGCTGATGTTGGCAACAAAATGGTGGAGAATGAGGTTGTAGAAATTTTTGTAGTGCGGGCCAACAAATGTGTTGTACGTCCTAACGCAGATGAAGTGATGGACTATCGCTGGGAAACTTTGGAAGACTTACATAAAAAAATCAAAAGTAAACCAGAGAAATTCACCCCTTGGCTTAAAATATATTTAGAACAGCATGCAGAAAAAATATTTTCCAATTACGCGAGTTAACCCCGTAAGAAAACTGGTTTTGCAGTGGTAGATTGGCTAGGTTGATAAACATATCCACCCAAATCAAATTCCGAAACTTGCGCTGCATCCGACAGTCTGTTTTGCATAACAAACCGAGCCATGGCGCCTCGGGCCTTCTTTGCATGAAAGCTGATCATCTTTTCCTTACCATCCTTAAATTCCAAAAACTGTGGAGTGACCACCTCTAGGGATAACGCATTCAAGTCGACTGATCCAAAATATTCTTGACTAGCACAGTTAATTAAAACTTTTGATCCCGTCTTCACTGCCTGTGTGTTCAAAGAGTTTGCGATTGACTCACCCCAATACGCATAAAGTGACCCACCTCTTTTTGTTTTAAGTCGGCTACCCATTTCAAGCCGGTAAGCTTGAATTTCATCAAGCGGTCGCAAAATACCGTAAAGGCCTGAGAGTATTCGCAAGTGATCTTGCGCCCAGCGCATATCATCATCGCTCAGACTTGATGCCTCTAGGCCTTGGTACGTATCGCCAGCAAACGCTAATACTGCCGGTCGACGAGTATCAACATTTGGAGAGGCAGCATATGCGCGAAAACGGTCCCAGTTTAGGCGTGCTAAATTTGGGCTGATTGACATTAGTTTTTGTAAATCTTCAACTGACAGTTGGCGGGCAACCTCAACAAGACCTAATGCATCCTGTTGAAAATCTGGTTGAGTAAGGTCGGCTCGTACTACCGGTTTCCAGTCTAGCTTTTTAGCTGGCGAAATACATACTAACATCTTCCATTCTCCCTATCAGTTTTAATTTAGCGTACATTACAGCGACTGCAAGATCTCTATAAATGCCTCGCCAAAACGCTCAGTTCGAGCGTTGTTCATACCCGGAACTTGCCCCAATTTATCAAGGCTTTGGGGCCGTAATTTTGCTATATTTTTTAATGTTGTTCGAGAACAAGAAAGAAGTTTATTACTTCCAGCACCACCACCCTCCAAGCCCTGTTGAGCAGTTAGCAGCTGATCAAATACTTCAGCCTCTGGCAATCCAGCCATTTTGCGGCGAGTTGGATGTACTCTACCTTCTTCGCCAGTAACGACAGACAAAAAAGCTTGTCCATAACGTTCTAATTTTTTTGCTCCAACCCCACCAACTGAAGCCATCTCATCTAAGTCTTTTGGACGACGTTCAGCCATCTCAATAAGGGTTTTGTCGTTGAATACGATATATGCTGGTACCTTTTGTTGCTCGGCTAAGGCACGCCTTTTGGCCTTTAGTGCTGACAAAAGTGGGGCGTCCTCATCCGAGACCAACAACTTCACTGCCGGCCGGCGATCATTAGCAGCTAATATGCTATCCTTGCGGAGCAGTATTTCCGCCGTACCCTTAAGTAACGGCCTTGCATTTTCAGTAAAGCGTAGCCCACCATGCCGCTCTGGGTCAGGACGAATTAAATCGTAACCCATCATCTGTCGAAATATTGCCTGCCACTCTGCCTTGCTAGTCCCCTTACCCACACCAAAAGTAGGCAACTCATCATGTGCTCTTTGCAGTACCTTATCTGTCTTATTACCAAGCAAGATATCTATCAGGTGACCCATACCAAACCACTCACCTGTGCGCAAAATAGCTGACAAAGCCATGCGCACTGGCTCAGTTCCATCAAATAGCTCGGGTGGGCTGTCACAAAGATCACAGTTGTTACAAGGCACACCTGTCTCACCAAAGTACTTAAGTAAGATTGCCCGGCGGCATGTTAGTGCTTCAGCTAAACCAAGCAGGGCATTCAGTCGTGCATGGTCTGCTCTCTTTCTATCTGTCGGTGCTAAGCCCTCATCAATCTGGGAACGACGAAGGCGGATATCATCAGCCCCAAACAGCGTCAATGTTTCAGCCGGCGCTCCATCGCGTCCACTTCTTCCAATTTCTTGGTAATATGCCTCAATTGATTTCGGCAAATCAGCGTGAGCAACCCATCGTATATCAGGCTTATCAACTCCCATTCCAAATGCAATTGTAGCAACAACTATCAAGCCATCTTCACGCTGAAATCGGGTCTCGACGATACGCCGATCTTCAGCATCCATACCACCATGATAGTGACAGGCTATGTGGTCAGCATCACGTAATGCTTGAGCCAAAGTCTCAGTTTTTGCTCGTGTCCCACAGTAAACAATACCAGGTTGCCCTTGACGTGCCTGAGCAAAATTTAATATTTGTTTCCGAGGTTGGTCTTTTGCAGCAAAAGCCAAATGTAGGTTGGGTCGATCGAAACCGTGCAGAAAGCTAGCTGGTGCGACACCACCGAATAATTTTTCAACTATCTCAGCCTTTGTTTCATCGTCTGCAGTTGCCGTGAACGCGGCAATTGGCACACCCAAAGACTGACGCAACTCCCCGATCCTCAAATAGTCTGGTCGAAAGTCATGCCCCCACTGTGAGACGCAATGCGCCTCATCTACGGCAATCATGCTAACACCAATCCGACGCAGCATCCCGAGAGCAGAACCTGCAGCAAGGCGTTCTGGTGCAATGTAGAGAAGCTTGAGATCACCTCGTTCTAAAGAATCCCACACCAAATCCGTTTCTTCTTGTGTATTGCCTGATGTGAGAGTTCCTGCATTGACACCAACCGCCTGCAGTGACCGAACTTGGTCACGCATCAGTGCAATTAGTGGAGAAATAACAACTGTTACCCCCTCACGTAGAAGGGCAGGCAGCTGAAAACAAAGCGATTTACCACCACCAGTCGGCATGATTGCCAGAACATTTTTTCCCTCTGTTACGGCTTTAACAATATCTTCCTGCCCAGGACGAAATGAACTGAACCCAAAAATATCCCTTAAAAGAGTAGTGTGAGAAACAACAGGTTTAATGAGTTAAACGCCGTAATAAACCAAAGTATATTGCAAGGCCGCAATAATCAGCAAAGCCACCAATGGTGCAAGATCAAGTCCACCCATACTAGGCAAATACTGACGTATCGGTCGATAAATTGGATCTAAAAATCTGTTCAAGCTCTGCCAAATTTGACCAACCACCTGCTGATGAAGGTTCAAAACATTAAAAGCAATCAGCCAGCTCATAATAAAATGCGCGATAATAAAGAACCATGCGACATTCAAAACCATGTAAGGTATTGCAAATATAGGGGCCATTTTCACCTCATTTAATATGTTGCTATTTATCTAGGCGTTTAGCCTAACCGCAGCAAGAGACTAGAGCTGCAATTATTTACTTAACACCTTGACGTTAGAAGCCGAAGCAGCAATTTCTGCACAAACTGGAGTGTTCTATTATGTACCCATTTGTTCGCTTAGCTTGGCAATTTTTTCTACACCGGAATGACGCCAGCTTAACAGTGGGTGACGTTCACATCAGTTCACATTATTGCCTTCCATGGGATTTAGACGTCTGGATGGAGTTGAACAATGGCCGTGCCTTATCTCTATACGACATGGGACGAATTCCTATGGCAAAGCGTTCAGGGCTCATCGCAGCCCTGAAACGTCGTAGATGGGGACTATCAGTGGCCGGGAGTAGTGTCCGGTATCGCAAGCGTATTAGAATGCTGGATAAAATTGAAATGCGTAGCACCGCAATCTGTGCAGATCATCGATTTATGTACGTAGAACAAAGTATGTGGGTAAGAGGAATTTGTGCAGGGCATGCGCTTTACCGAACTGTAGTGACTGACCCTCATGGTATGGTACCCACAGATGACGTATTAAAAGAGCTCAACTTACAGGACTCCCTACCGTCAATTCCAGATTGGGTTGCTGCTTGGATTCATGCCGAAGACATCCGCCCGTGGCCCCCAATGGAATAAAACAAGAATAAAAACTTGCTTTGAAAACCTTGCTCCCGCAAGCTCTGTAAAAATGAGGATATAAAAATGTCTGAGGCCATTTCTGAAAAAATAAACCTTAAAAAACGTATCCAAGGCTGGATGATGTTTGATTGGGCCACTCAACCCTTTTACACTCTTGGCCTAACATTTATTTTTGGACCCTATTTTGCCAGTGTTGCGTCAGACGCGTTTTTAAACAGTGGCATGGATGAAGCTAGCGCTAAGGCTGGAGCACAAACAATTTGGTCATGGGGGCAAGCTGTCTCTGGGTTTTTTGTAGCAGTCTTTGGTATTTTAGCTGGTGCCTATGCCGACAGTACGGGGCGCCGGATGCCTTGGCTTTGGGCGGCTTCAGTTATCTTTGTAATTTGCGCATGGATGCTTTGGTATATGGTACCAGATGGATCAGCAATATGGTCGTCTCTTATTATTTTTTCAGTGGCATTCGTAGCTGCAGAATTAGCCCTTGTTTTTACAAACGCCGTTTTACCAAGCCTAGGAGGCCAGCGGGAAGTGGGAAAAATATCAGGAAATGGCGCGGCATTAGGGTATACAGGGGGTATTCTTAGTCTCTTTATAATGTTGTTCTTTTTCTTTGATGATGGTGGCAAAACGTTCATAGGACTGGATCCAGGTTTCGGCCTGCTTGATCCAGAAAAACGTGAGGGTACGCGTGCCGTAGGCCCGCTTATTGCCATATGGTTCGTTATATTTATGGTTCCATATTTTATATGGGTCAAAGAAGATAAAAATCCAAATCGACAGGGTGGGTTCAGTCAATCTATGAAAGAACTCAAGGCATCCCTGCTGGGAATGTTAAAGCGCCCTAGTTTGTTTTCATTTATGGGCGCCCAAATGTTTTACCGCGATGCCCTTAACGGCCTCTACGCGTTTGGTGGCGTATACGCAGTGTTGGTCTTGGATTGGGGTTTAACACAGCTTGGGATATTTGGAATTCTTGGAGGTATTTCAGCTGCACTGGTTACTTGGATCTCAGGAAAGTATGACCGTAAATTAGGCCCAAAACCTGTAATATACTTTCATGTTTGGGTACTTATATTCGTATCATTTTGTATCATTGGCATGTCCCGCACCAGCTTCTATGGAATAACCTTGCCTGATGGCTCTAACCTACCAGATATTATTTTTTATGTCTGCGGCGCTGCAATTGGAGGTTCCGGCGGTGGAGTATATGCAGCAAGCCGGTCCATGATGGTGCGTCACACAAATAAAGCGCGTCCAACAGAGGCCTTTGGCCTGTTTGCTTTGGCAGGCAAAGCAACAGCGTTTTTGGCCCCACTACTAATTGGTATTTTTACTTACCTGCTAAATGACGCCCGGTTAGGGTTTTCTCCCGTTATTGGGCTTTTTATCTTAGGGGTATTTCTGTTGCGATGGGTGGATCCTGACGGAGATCAAACTGATTGAAAAGGCTATCTATTTCTTGCGCCTTAGCGCTCTCATTATTAGCCATCTGCTGGCCAACTTTTATGGGATTAAACGCCGAGATTATTAGGCCACAGTTTCGTCCAGGTTCTATTCCAAAAGAAGTGCCGGCAAAAGCTCTTTTCGGGGCTAAAGGATTCGGATCACAGCAGAAATCACAATCCTTTGGAGGATATGCAAAGGGCTGCTTGGCCGGTGGAGCAAGCCTACCAGAGACAGGGCCAACATGGCAGGCAATGAGGCTTTCAAGAAACCGAAATTGGGGACAACCCATAACAATTAATTACTTAAAAGAACTATCAGTAAAGGTTGCAAATGAAACGAACTGGTCAGGAATTTATGTTGGAGATATCTCTCAGCCCCGTGGTGGGCCCATGCTTTCAGGCCACGCAAGTCACCAAATTGGATTAGACGCAGATATCTGGCTTTTGCCAAAAGGAAGTAAAACACTTACCCGAAAAGAACGCGAAAAAATTTCTTCTATTTCAATGCGTCGGGCAGCTGGTGCTTACACTAATAAAAACTGGACGAAAGATCACGAAACTGTCCTAAAGATTGCTTCTAAAGATCCCCGAACCGCACGAATTTTTTTATTCCCAGGGGCAAAGGTGGCCATGTGCAAATCTGCCACTGGAGACCGATCTTGGCTTCGAAAAATTAGACCATGGTACGGGCATCATTATCATTTTCATGTAAGACTAAAGTGTCCAAAAGGACAGACGGGGTGCATGGATCAGGCCCCACCACCGTCTGGTGATGGGTGCAAAGAGGCTCAGGGCTGGGTAGACAGAATACTGAACCCACCACCACCAGATCCTGATTACGTGCCACGACAACCAAAACCAGCACTCAAACTTTCAAATTTACCAAAGGAGTGTAGCTCTGTTTTATTATCTCAATAAAATTTAAGGATTTTATATCAAAATAAATATATGGCAGTTATTTCCAATAACGTAGTCTCTTTTGATTATAATCTAAAAAACACCACAATAAAAAAATTATCAAAAATCTATTGTAATGTCGGCATCAACTTCGTAACTCAGCGCATCAAACCTGACCAAGTCGCCGCTACCTTGGCTAAAAAACGGAAACTAAAAAATGAAAAAAATATATCTTCCTGGCATTTTTGCTATGGCCATCGTTGTGGTGACCTCAAATATCCTTGTCCAGTTTCTTCTTGGAGATTGGCTAACTTGGGGTGCATTTACATATCCAATAGCATTCCTAATTACAGATGTTATGAACCGTGTTTACGGCGTATCTGCCGCTCGGCGTATAGTTTTAGCGGGGTTTTTCGTTGGCGTAATATGTTCACTGATCGGAACACAAGTCATACTACAGGGAGACGGCTACACCTTCCCCGCCGTAACACTAAGGGTTGCAGTAGGATCAGGTTCAGCATTTCTTATAGCCCAAATGCTAGACGTCCAAGTTTTTGATCGGCTCCGTTCTGGGGCATGGTGGCGTGCACCATTAACCTCGACCCTAGTCGGAAGCGCGCTGGACACACTAATCTTTTTCAGCATATCTTTCTCAGCTTTATTTAATTGGTTAGATACTAAAAATATACCTGACTGGGCTCAAACCGCAGTTCCATTGGTCGGCGCTGGTCCCGAATTACCACTTTGGGCGTCACTTGCCTTAGCTGATTGGTTGGTAAAGCTAACGCTTGCATTAGCAGCACTAATACCTTTCCGAATTTTAGCACAATATCTTGTGGTTAGGACTGTAAAAATTCATTGACTTTACAAATGCCTCTGGCACAGTAGAGCTATCTTTAAACAGCTGAAAGGAGGTGATCCAGTGTCAAGAAAGGTATTGGAGAATGGAGTCGTAACAAGTTTGGGGGGTAGCCTCTAAGGTAACCCTTGGTGAAAGACCACCAAATTTGGGCGCAGGTGTCCTAATCGACCCGGCCTCCGCAAAACTTTCGAAGGGCTGTCTAATCTAGATGGCCCTTTTCGTTTGTGGCAGAGTGAAAAAATGTTGCAGATTAATAAAGAAATAACGATTCAAGATTGGGAGCTGACCGAGAGCTTTACCCGTGCGCAAGGGCCTGGGGGGCAAAACGTCAATAAAGTTTCTACAGCAGTCGAACTACGCTTTGAGGCTGCTAAAAGTCCAAACCTATCAGCTTACGTCAAGATGCGGCTCAAGAAGTTAGCTGGCAGAAAATGGACCCTAGAGGGGGCTTTAATATTGAGAGTAGAAGAAACACGCTCTCAAGCTCGAAACCGTGAAATAGCACGTAACCGACTAAAGGCCTTGATAATTGAGTCAACAATGAAACCCAAGCGACGCGTCCCAACGCGCCCAACATTTGGATCTCAAAAACGTAGGCTGGCAAGCAAAATTCAGCGCGGTACAGTTAAGTCTTTGCGCGGAAAGGTAAAAGATGACGAATGACCTTATAGATCGACGGCAAGCTGTTTTGGGACCAAATGTGCCAACTTTTTATGATAACCCAGTACATTTAGTCAAAGGTGAAGGCGTTTGGGTTTGGGATTCAAGCGGCCATAAATACCTAGACTGCTACAATAACGTACCACATGTTGGTCATTGTCATCCACACGTTGTATCAGCAATTTCAGCTCAGGCTGCAACGCTAAACACCCACACACGGTATTTGCATGATGGTATAATAAATTATGCAGAACGGCTCATTGCAAAGTTTCACAAAGGTTTGGATCAAATCATTATGGTTTGTAGTGGATCTGAAGCAAACGATATTGCGTTGCGTATGGCACAGGCTGTGACCGGTAA
Organism: Planktomarina sp.; assembly: GCA_017856985.1. Classification (GTDB taxonomy): domain Bacteria; phylum Pseudomonadota; class Alphaproteobacteria; order Rhodobacterales; family Rhodobacteraceae; genus Planktomarina; species Planktomarina karensis. Next base: position 96,307 of record JAFMEA010000001.1, on the reverse strand, counting down.
AACTGGGATAATTTCTACTGATAATACCTACCACGGTAATACGATGGCTGTTTCACAACTTTCTTCTCGCAAGCCACCGATTGGTGGCTATGCTGCTAACATTAGACATGTGCCAGCGCCTGACACCCTTCGTCCAGTTGGCGGTAGTGCTAAGACTCAAGCGCAGGCCTTCGCTCAAGAAATCCAAAAGGCAATCAATGATCTTGAAGTCTCAGGATATGGTTTTTCAGGTTTTTTGTTTTGTCCAACCTTTGCAAATGAAGGTCTCCCAGACTTACCAAAAGACTTTATGAAGCCTGCAGAAAAAGTCGTTCATGCTGCTGGTGGAGTTTTAATTTCTGATGAGGTCCAGCCTGGGTTCGGCCGTACTGGTGATAGCTGGTGGGGTTATGAGTGGTTAGGTCTTTCGCCAGATGTAGTTACACTTGGAAAACCAATGGCAAACGGACACCCAGTTGCAGCTGTAGTAGCTAGGGCAAGTGTAATGTCTGAATTCAGAAATGCCTTTGGATACTTCAATACGTTTGGTGGCAATCCAGTGAGCTGTGCAGCTGCCTCAGCAACTTTGGATGTAATAGAAGAGGATGGGCTGATCGCAAATTCTAAAATTGTTGGACATGGTTTTTTAGAGAGACTTCAAGCTATCAAGCATGGCAGCATAGCAAGTGTTCGGGGTCGTGGTCTATTTATTGCGCTTGAATTGGAAACTGATGGGATTGCAGACGAAGTTTTAGCAGCAAAAATAGTTGAATATGCTCGTAACAACGGTATGCTCATGGGCCGTACAGGTCGAAATCGCAATATTTTAAAATTACGTCCACCAATGCCATTCAATATACAAAATGCACGCGAGGCGACAAACACGTTAACTGCGGCATTTAAAAATTTTTAGATGTAAAAATGGTAAATGAAATCGCAGCATCATGGGGCTCAGATGGTAACCCTAAACTAATAGCTGAACGTGAAAACTCTGTATACCGGATTGAAATTTCTGGGGAACCAGCTGCGCTGCGCTTACACCGCGCTGGGTATCAAAATTACAGCACTATTCTCTCAGAGCTACGATGGACAACTCGGCTAGCTAATGCAGGTTTTTCGTGTCCCAAACCAATTCCTCAACTCAATGGTGATTGGGTATTACCATTAGTGGATGGACGCTTCGCAACTGTAATATCATGGGTAAAAGGCAATCCAATCGGCGCCTCAGAAAAAAAATTTTCTGGTAGTATAACTGAACATTGTGATCTCTATTATGGCCTAGGACACCTTTTAGCAAAACTGCACAACACTACTGATAACATTGAAACTGAGGACTTGAGGCGCCCTGCATGGGATCTAAATGGCTTGCTAGGAAAGACCCCTTTTTGGGGAAAGTTTTGGGAAAATCCTGCCCTTTCAGCTGGTGAGAGGAAATTTCTTATTTATACTAGGGATGCAGCTATTGAATACTTGAGTAATATTAAAGACCCAGATTTTGGATTAATTCACGCTGACGCCCTCCAAGAAAATGTATTTTTAAATGCAGGTGCTCTGACTTTGATTGATTTTGATGACGCAGGGTTTGGGTATCGAAGCTATGATCTTGGTGTTCCAATGTCACAGCACTATGCGTTAAATTATTTAAATGATCTTATTATGGCAATTCGAGATGGTTACGGAACTCTCAGGACAGCTCCATCATCTGAAGAAATTAAGTTTTTTTTATTATTACGTTGTCTAGCGTCTACAGGTTGGGTCGCAGAGCGGCAGTCAAAGAAAAGTCCCTCACAGCGTGTCTATGTTGAGCGCGCGCTTCATTCAGCACATCAATGGTTAACCTGAATCGCATCAAGAAACTAAACAATAACGGACTGTGAGGTTTGTTGATCAACGCCAAAAACCCTTTTATACCGCTTCACTTCGTTTATCGGTCCTACCGCCTTGTTGGGATTATCAGAAAGTTTAACAGTGGGCCGCCCATCGGCATTCACTACCTTGCAAACTAAAGAGAAAGGTTTCAAAGCATCATCAGGTACTAGACCTCTAAAATCATTAGTAAGTAAGGTCCCCCAGCCAAAAGATACCCTCACCCTTCCATCGAACAAAACTTGAAGTTGAGAAATTTTTTCTACGTCAAGCCCATCAGAAAAAATAACAAGCTTCTTTCTTGGGTCTTCTCCACAGCTCTCCCACCATTTAATTGCTGCCTCAGCACCAACGATCGGATCCCCTGAATCTATCCGTATTCCCGTCCATTTGGCCAACCAATCTGGTGCATTATCTAAGAAACCTTGAGTTCCATAAGTATCAGGTAAAATAACTCGAAGGTTGCCTTCATGTTCATCATGCCAATCTGACATCACATCATACGGCGCTTGGCGTAATGCCTCATCTGATTTAGCCAGCGCAGAATAGATCATTGGCAGTTCATGCGCATTTGTACCTATAGCAGCTAAATCACGGTTTTTTGCGATAAGGCAGTTTGATGTACCTACAAATTTTTCTCCTAAACCCTCAGTCATGGCTTGGACTGCCCAGTCCTGCCAAAGAAAAGAATGCCTTCGGCGCGTACCGAAATCAGCTAGTCGAAGGTTGTCTATATTTCGTAACTGTTCAATTTTTTCCCAGAGTTTGGTCATACCTCGGGCATAAAGAATTTGTAACTCAAAGCGTCGCATTTCGCCAAGCACCGCACGACCACGTAATTCCATTAGAACAGAAAGCGCTGGGATTTCCCAAAGCATGACTTCCGGCCAAGTTCCTTCAAAAGTCAAGTTGTACTGACCATTAGATTTTTCTAAATGGTAGGGAGGCAAGCGTAATGCTTCAAACCAGTCCATAAATTCGGACGTAAACATCTGCCGTTTTCCGTAAAATGTATTGCCTCGCATCCAAGTGCTCTCTCCACGCGCTAGTGACAGAGACCTTATATGATCTAACTGTTCACGCAATTCCCCCTCATCTACCAAGTCAGCCAAACGGATCTCGTTGGAGCGATTAATCAAACTAAAGGTCACCTGAGTATTTGGTTTGTTTCTAAATACAGATTGGCACATCAGAAGCTTGTAAAAATCTGTATCTATCAAAGACCTCACAATTGGATCAATTTTCCATTTATGGTTCCAGACACGGGTGGCAATATCAACCATCAGATTAAATTCACTTTTTCTAACTTCATTTCAGTTAAGGCCTTTTCTAGTGACCCATCTGCGTCAATGGCTCGGCAAAGACCAGTGTCAACGCTAACTTTAAAGTTTAACCGCGCAGCATCCAATGCCGAATAAGCAACACAATAATCAGTAGCAAGGCCAACAAAGGTTAGATCCGTTACTCCGCGCGCATTCAAATACCCATGGAGGCCCGTTGGAGTTTTTTTGTCATTTTCAAAAAATGCAGAGTAGCTATCTATCTTTGAGTTACTGCCTTTACGAATTACCAGATCAGCTCTAAGAGTGTTAAGTTTTTCATGAAACATAGCCCCTGAACTTCCCTGAACACAGTGATCAGGCCAGAGAACCTGCTCACCATAATACATGTCCATGATTGAAAAATTTTCAAGTTTGTGGCTGGACGCAAAGGACGAATGTCCATGGGGATGCCAATCTTGAGTCAAGATTACATCATCAAAATACTCCATTATGGAATTTATAGGCTCAATAATTTCATGGCCACCAGATACAGCCAATTTTCCACCAGGACAAAAATCATTCTGTACGTCAATTACAATTAAGGCACGCATATTGGCCTCCTAAATAAACTTAGGACTAGAAATAAGGGTCATAGAACATAAGGTCAACGTGAACTCATCTTGCGAGATAGTCCTCATCAGACTATGACGCGGCCTATGTTTACTATTTCTGCACTATATCATTTTACCAGATTTAACGAGCCCAACGCACTGCGTGGTCCAATCCTATCGCTTTGTGAACACGAGGGCATCAAGGGTACAATTTTATTGGCACAAGAGGGCATAAACGGTACCGTGGCAGGTCCAAGCGATGGTATCGCACGACTTTGGACACATATATCAAGGCTCCCTGGATGCGCAAACTTTGAGCATAAAGAAAGTACCTCAAAATCTATGCCCTTTAAACGAATGAAGGTAAGACTCAAAAAAGAAATTGTTACGATGGGCAAGCCAAACGTAGATCCATCTACCAAAACTGGTAGCTATGTTGATCCAAGCAACTGGAATAAGCTTATCGACAGCCCAGATGTTGTATTAATTGACACGCGTAATGATTACGAAGTGGGTATTGGAACATTTAAAGGAGCAGTGAATCCAAAAACCAAAACTTTTCGTGAATTTCCAAAATGGTGGGCCAAAAACAAGCATAAGTTCCATAATAAGAAAGTCGCTATGTTTTGTACTGGTGGAATTCGGTGTGAAAAGTCTAGTAACTTCTTATTAGGAGAGGGGGTCGAGAATGTATTTCATTTAAAAGGTGGTATCCTAAAGTACTTGGAACAAGTTCCAACTCATAAGAGCACTTGGGAGGGAGAATGTTTTGTTTTTGACAATCGTGTATCTGTTACTCACGGTTTGAAGGAGGGCAAATATGATCAATGCTATGCCTGTCGCCGACCAATAACTGATCATGACAAAAGCCGGGCAGAATACGTTCAGGGTACGCAATGTCATCAATGTGTAAATGAATACACCGATGGAGATCGAGCCAGGTTTGGGGAAAGGCAACGACAGATTAATGTAAAAAATAAATCAGAGAATTAAAGTGAACTTTTCTTGCCATCAACACGCTCTGTATTTGTTTTTTCAATCTAAGCCTGCCGCGTTGTTAGTTATATGGCACCCCAAAAGCGAATAAACTGACTTTTACTAGAAATGTCATCAACTCAACCAGAATTAAAAAGTTAAAAGTCTAAGTTTTCTACACTGAGCGCGTTCTTTTGAATAAACTCTCGGCGCGGCTCTACCACATCACCCATTAACTTTGTAAATAGATCATCAGCCTCCGCTAAATCTTCAACCTTAACTTGCAGTAAAGTTCGCGCATCAGGGTCAAGGGTTGTTTCCCAAAGTTGATCTGGATTCATTTCACCCAAACCCTTATATCTTTGTAGAGAGAGCCCTTTTTCGCCCTCTTCTAAAATAGCACCCAACAAAGTCAGTGGTCCATTTATTACCTGTGAGCGATCTTTGCGAACTAGCATGCAGGCACCGCCGTATGTCTCCTGCAAACTTTGAGTCAAAGTACCAGTGCGCCTAGCCTCACCAGATCGTAGCATAGCTCCATCAAGGTTACGAACTTCCTCAACGCCACGTAAAATTCGAGCCAGCCTCATACCTCTATCCTGCGTGGGACGCCCTTGCCAGCCACGTTCATATTCCAATGCTATCAAATCAAGCCGCCGTGCAACCGCATCTGCCATTCCTTGCAAGTCACGGTCAACCGCTCCTGGCATAAAGGCACCAGCAATTGCTGCTTGTTCAAGTATGTGGCGGGGGTAATGCGTTGGAAACGCATCTACAATACGTTTTAATTGTCGCGCCTCCTCAATAACCCTCAACAAATCAGCACCTATAATTTCTTCTCCATTACTAAGTCTCAATAAAGCCCCATCAATACCTTGCTCTATCAGGTATTCATCCAAAGCAGGTTGGTCTTTTAGATAAACTTCTGACCGACCCCTGCTAACTTTAAACAACGGTGGTTGAGCAATATACAAAAAACCTCCTTCAATTAATGAGGGCATTTGTCTGAAGAAAAATGTCAGTAACAAAGTACGGATGTGCGCACCATCCACATCAGCATCAGTCATTATTACAATCTTATGATATCGTAACTTTTCAATGTTAAATTCTTCACGGCCAATTCCCGTTCCCAAAGCCATCACAAGGTTGCCAATTTCTTGGCTACCAAGCATCCGATCAAAACGAGCGCGTTCCACATTCAAAATTTTTCCACGAAGGGGTAACACAGCTTGAGTCATTCGGTCTCGACCAGTTTGGGCTGATCCTCCAGCACTATCACCCTCAACCAAAAAAACCTCTGTTTTAGATGGGTCTTTTTCTGAACAGTCTTTGAGCTTCCCAGCAAGAAAGTTCACATCCATTGCTGTTTTTCTGCGAGTTAAGTCCCGGGCCTTTCTTGCGGCTTCACGCGCCAAAGCTGCCTCAATAATTTTTCCAACAATAATTTTTGCCTGAGCGGGGTTTTCCTCAAACCACTCAGATAGTTTTTCTGCTACCAGTCCTTCAACTGCAGGACGTACTTCTGAGCTAACTAATTTGTCTTTAGTTTGACTTGAAAACTTTGGATCAGGCACTTTTACCGATAGTACGCAGGTAAGACCTTCGCGAGCATCATCTCCCGTAAAACTTATTTTTTCTTTTTTAGCTATTCCACTTGATTGCGCATAATTATTTATGGTCCTAGTCAACGCCCCACGAAACCCAGCCATGTGAGTCCCACCATCCCGCTGTGGTATATTGTTGGTGAACGGCAAAACATTCTCGTGGTATGAATCGTTCCACCACATTGCAACCTCAACGCCAATATCGTCTCGGGTACCATTTACATAAATAGGTTCTTCCATAATCGACGACTTTGATCGATCTAAATATTTTACAAACTCTTTCACACCGCCATCATAATAAAGCTCTGTTCGCCTTACTTCTGCAGGACGCAAATCTTCCAAAATAATACGAACACCAGAATTCAAAAATGCGAGCTCCCGCAACCGCTTCTCAAGCGTTTCAAACTGATATTCTAGATTTGAAAATGTGCCCGTTGAAGCTAGAAAACGTACCTGTGTTCCAGTACGGTCATCACATTCCTCCACCACAGCCAAATGGTCCACGGTATCACCGTTCTCAAACCTTGCAAGGTGCTCCTTACCATCGCGCCAAATACGTAGCTCAAGCCAAACAGAAAGCGCATTGACCACAGAAACACCAACGCCGTGCAAGCCACCAGAAACTTTGTATGAATTGCTGTCAAACTTTCCACCCGCGTGTAGTTGGGTCATGATAACTTCAGCAGCAGAAACACCTTCTTCCTCATGAATGCCAACAGGGATTCCCCGCCCGTTATCCTCAACAGACACCGAACTATCCGCATGAATTTTTACCATTACATGGTCAGCGTGGCCCGCCAGCGCCTCATCAATCCCATTGTCTACGCACTCATAAACCATATGATGCAAGCCAGAACCGTCATCTGTATCACCGATATACATACCAGGACGTTTTCTAACAGCCTCTAAGCCCCTGAGAACCTTGATAGAATCCGCTTCATAGTCTTCTAAAACTGGGGTCTGTTCAGCCATACTGCTCACCTTTTTTTATTTACACAACAGATAGCGTATTTGGTAAGCTTTGTCACGCAAATGGCACAACTTATAGTGGTTAGATGCAACTTTCTAATATGACTTTATATAAATTTTTTATAGCTTTGATAGCTACTAATTAGAGCCAACCCTAACCCATAATAATATATCCGTAATACCGACGGCCCGATTGCTGTGACCGCTACCTCCATTAGACTCAATCTTCTGATCAATTAAACAAATGGAATGACCAAACCAACAAAAATAAGTAACAAGCCTGATACCTTATTAATTCCTGCTATCGCCCTTGAAGATGTCAAAACAAAACGGATTTTATTTACAAAGCCAGCTAAAATTAGGTTTCCAAGCAGTGGCGTAGCTACAGACACTGAAACTATTACTACAATATCTAAACCGGTGACGTATTTTAAATCAAAAAAACTTGGAAGCACACCCATGTAGAAAATGATAGCTTTTGGGTTACCCAAAATTACAAAAATACCCGCAGCAAAGCCTGCGCTAATACCTGGACGTGTAAGGTGGCTATTCTCACCAAGGTTACGGTCACCCTTAAAAATTAGAAAAGTTCCCATTATCACAAATATCAACGTCGCAGAAAATCGAAGAAGTACCATAACTCCATCTACTTCATTGACTAGCCAACTTACGCCTAAAATCGCTAGTATTGGCCATACCGCATCACCAACCGCCACACCCAAAACTAGTGGCCAAGCCGCTTGGAAGCCACCGGACATCGATCGGGCTAGGAGGGCAATCCATACAGGCCCTGGCGTAAGAAACAGAATCAACACTGCCAGAGCGTAAAAAGCCAAATCCACAAAACTAGTGGTCATATTCATTGAAATACTACGCTAGATTTTCCGTCTTTATCCGCAGCCATAAGGTGCTGTGCGCGGTTCCCCAAACCATCAAAAAGTTCTGGGCCAGTTCCAGTCAACCAAGCTTGAGCACCAACCTCACAAATTTCATCATACAAAGTAGAACGCCTACCAGCGTCCAAATGTGCAGCAACCTCATCTAAAAGCAGTAGCGGTGTTATACCACTTTTCTTTTTTAACGCTCTACAGTTTGCTAGAATTAGCGATATAAGAAGGGCCTTCTGTTCTCCAGTGGAGCTTTCTTTTGCTGGTATATTCTTAGCCGAAAACACGCCATAAAGATCATCACGATGTGGCCCCACCAAAGTACGACCTGCCAAAATATCCCGTTTGCGATATTGAGAGAGTAGTTCCGCTAGGTCTTGACTTTTAGTCGGGATTTCAACGTCTTCAGCATTTATTAGTTTAAGATTAGCTGAAGGAAATAACGTTTCAGACCGCTCCTGAGCTGCACTAATTAATTTTAGAGTTTCCTCCCTTGAAATCCAAATTTTAACAGCTGCTTCAGCCATTTGATTTTCAATCACTTTATACCAATGCTCATCTCTTACTTGGTCTTTCAACAAACGGTTTCGTTCCCGCATAGCCTTTTCATAAATTAGGACGTTTTCAGCATGATCTGAATTAAAAGAAAGTGTCATGCGGTCCAAAAACCTGCGACGACCTTCGGCAGCATCAGTCCAAAGGCGATCCATGGCCGGTATTAACCACAACACTCGAACAATTTTGCCCAGCGCTATCTGCGTGACAGGCTTATCGTCAATACGAACTTTTCTAGCATTTCCACTCTCTGACCAAGTTTCTATTTCAAATATCCGATCATAAAGCCGAACCACAGCCTTAATCTTCCACCCTAAATTTTCAGGTTTTCGAACCATCTCAGCAGCAGTTGCACGACGCACACCACGGCCTGGGGATAACAGAGAGACAGCTTCAAGGATGTTAGTTTTACCCGCACCATTAGCTCCATAAATAGCCACAGGTCGAGGATCACAAGGAATCTCCAGAGCGCGATGCGACCGAAAATGCGAAATAACTAACTTCTCAACAGAAAGATTGGGCATCTGAGCCCCTCAGATTTCCGTTTCTAAACTCTCATAGGCATGACAACGTAAATGGCTGACGTATCATTTCCTTCACGCATCAAAGTAGGATCACCCGAGGAGTTAAATAAGAATACCGCGTTCTCACGGTCCACTTGGCTTGCAATTTCAAGGAGATATTTGGCATTAAAACCTATTTCAAGCTTTTCATCTCCATATGCTACTGCAAGCTCTTCCTCAGCAGCGCCACTGTCGGGAGCGTTAACTGATAGGATTAACCGATCTTCATCCAGAGACATTTTTACTGCACGTGATCTCTCAGAAGAAACAGTAGCAACGCGATCCACAGCTTTTGCAAAATCTGCTGCATCTACCTCTAATTTGCGAGTATTTCCTGATGGAATTACCCTCGAATAGTCTGGAAAAGTGCCATCAATTACCTTGGAGGTAAGTGTTACATCTTGGGTTGCAAACCGTACCTTAGTTTCTGAAACTGAAACAACGATTTGTGCATCGTCATCATCTAAAAGCTTTCTTACCTCACCCACCGTTTTCCTCGGCACAATGACCCCAGGCATTTGTTTGGCATTTTCTGGCAAGTCAGCGTCAATACGTGCAAGACGATGTCCATCAGTAGCAACACAGCGAAGTACTTCACCATCGTCACCTTCAGCTACATGTAAATAGACACCATTTAAATAATAACGGGTCTCTTCCGTAGAGATCGCAAATTTAGATTTATCAAAAAGCCGACGAAGCGTCATTGCCGAAACTGTGAAATCTACCGTGTACTCTGAGGTTGTCATCTCAGGGAAATCTTCTTTTGGCAGAGTAGCTAATGAAAAGTTTGATCTGCCAGCTTCGACAGTTAAACGACCAGATACTCCATCGTCGGCTAAAGTAACTAGGGATCCATCCGGAAGTTTGCGAACAATTTCATGCAAAGTAACCGCAGACACGGTGCTTGCTCCAGGTCGTTCAACCACCCCAGTAACTCTGTCGAGAATTTCAATATCAAGGTCTGTGGCACGAAAGGATACATTATCACCTTTGGCTTCAATCAGGACATTAGCCAAAATGGGTATAGTGTTCCGTCGCTCAACAACAGACTGTGCTTGAGACACAGCCTTCAACAGAATTGCGCGTTCAATAGACAGTTTCATTGTCATCTCCGTCTCGTAACATGGATAAAGACCGTAACGGGTTTTGGGCTAGACACAAGTGTTTCTAACAGTGTTTTGGTTATAGAACTTAGGCTACGAAATCCTTACCCCTCAAGAGACCGCCGCAGCATATCAAGGTCGTCTGATATTTGGCTATCCTGGTTTCGAAGGTCTTCAATCCGGCGCACTCCGTGCATAACCGTAGTATGATCACGACCACCAAATCGACGACCAATCTCAGGAAGCGAACGAGTCGTAAGCTGTTTGCACAAATACATGGCTATTTGCCTCGGTCGCGCAAAATTACGAAGACGCTTTGGACCCAACATGTCCGACAGCCTAATATTATAGTGGTCACTAACCTTTCGCTGAATCTCTTCAACCGTGGTTTTTCGATCCGACGCTCGAAGGATATCCGACAAACAATCTTGGGTCAGCTCTACTGTTATTTCCCGGCCAACCAAAGATGCAAATGCAAATAGGCGCGTCAATGCACCTTCAAGAACTCTTACATTGTTAGAAATACGATGGGCCAAAAACTCTACCACCTCTTGGCGAACTTCAATTCCTGGATAACTTGATTGATACAATTCAATTTTAGACTGTAAAATTCCAAGCCGAAGCTCATAAGTAGTTGGGTGAAGATCGACAACGAGACCACACTGAAGACGACTCGCTATCCGATCTTCCAAATGTTTGATTTCACCCGGGGCACGATCAGCCGAAATTATTATTTGTTTGTTCTGATCAACTAGGGCATTGAAGGTATGAAAAAATTCTTCCTGTGTGCTATCTTTTCCAGCAATGAACTGAACATCATCCACCATAAGAACATCGACCGAACGAAAAAGCTCCTTGAAGTCCATCATTTTACGCTCGCGTAAAGCTTGCACAAAGCGATACATAAATTGTTCTGCAGAAAGATACATCACGTTAATATCTGGACGGCTTGTCTGTAATTCCCAAGCTATTGCATGCATTAAATGAGTTTTTCCTAATCCAACGCCACCATACAAAAACAATGGATTAAAAGTGGATGAGCCAGCCTCTGCAACCCGCTTAGATGCAGCATGAGCTAGTTCATTAGGCTTGCCCACAACGAAATTATCAAACAAAAATCGTGGATCAAGCTTCGAACCCGCTATATCCCGCTGCTTTGAAATATCACCAGTCACACCCCTGGTCTCTTCCAATTGAGATTTCAGACCAAAATCGCTCACTGTAAAAACTAAACGCGAAACTTGAAGACCAGATTTTCGTACTTGATATAGAATTTGATCTTCAAAATGCTGACGCACGTAGTTTCCAAAAAAACTAGTTGGTACAGAAAACTCCGCTATGCCATCGGCTTCACCAATAAATTTTAATGGCTCTATCCATGACTTGAAATTATTTTGGCCCAGAGACTTACGTAGGCAATCTGCGGCTGTATTCCAAATCTCCAAAGCCATATGTCTTTTCATCCCCAAAAATTTAAAGTTTTTAAAACTCAGTACCGAAGCGCAAAACACGGGCAGCAAAGGAAATAAATTTCATCTTTTGGCTAAGTACAAATGATCACTCCTGGAAAATAAAACATAGATCCACCCTATAAGGTTTCAAACTACTCTTTTATGAATCATCGTATATCACTGAGCAGCAGCAAAAACTCTAAAGATTCATTATCCCAGGTGGTCACAAACCGACTCACTGACTGTAGTTATCCATGGCTTGATTATCTCTGCAACTGATCTTCATTCTTGACTCGTACTTTTATTAAAAAGAATCTCTGGTTGCTATGATTGAGGCAAAGCGTTTTTAAAAAAAATCTTTTTTTTTCTGTTATTTAAAACTAAAAAAGCACTGAATTAAATCAGTGCCTTTTTTTAATAAATATTAGATCGTTTTTTAGGAAACTGCTTTTACTCTTGAGGTTAGACGGGACACCTTCCTGGCTGCAGTGTTTTTGTGGAAAATTCCTTTTGTAACACCGCGCATAATTTCAGGTTGCGCTGCTTTTAAAGCAGCAGATGCTGCCTCTTTATCACCAGACAGTATGGCTTCTTCTACTTTTCTTAAAAATGACCTTATTCTGGATCTGCGGTTTTTGTTAACCACTGTACGCCGCTCAATTTGACGGGCACGTTTCTTTGCCTGAGGCGAATTTGCCATTTTGAAAATCCCTATTTTAATTCCTACAATACACGCAATTAAAATAGGACCACAAAAACTGGACCAGTTCATATAAAGCCAAAGCGGGCCACGCGCGCATTTTTCTTGGATTCACTTAAAGTATTTTTCTGAAGATGCAACCTGATTTAACAATTTACTTATCCCGAAATTGTGGGTCCCGCTTTTCAAGAAACGCTGACATACCTTCCTTTTGGTCCTCAGTTGCAAACATAGAATGAAAGACGCGCCGTTCAAATAATAGGCCCTCCGCCAACGTTGTTTCAAATGATCTATTAACAGCTTCCTTGGCAGATTTTACTGAAATTTGAGATTTCTCCGAAATTTTAACAGCGACTTCCAATGTTACTTCCATCAACATTTTTTCTGGAACAACTCGACTTACAAGGCCGATACGCTCAGCTTCTTCAGCATCCATAAACCTGCCAGTCAGAAGCATGTCCATAGCTTTAGATTTTCCTACAAAGCGCGTGAGCCTTTGCGTGCCACCTATCCCAGCAATTACGCCCAAATTTATTTCTGGCTGACCAAATTTAGCATTTTCTGCGCAAATAATAAAATCACACATCATAGCCAATTCACATCCACCACCTAGCGCATAGCCAGAAACTGCAGCAATAATTGGTTTTTTTGCATTTTGTACTGGCATCATGCTAGATCCAAACAAGTCTTTGGCGACTACTTCCACAAAACTCTTATCAACCATCTCAGTTATATCAGCACCAGCTGCGAATGCTTTTTCAGACCCTGTAATTACCATGCACCGAACTTTGTTGTTATTTTCAGCATCGGTTACCGCATCACCTAATTCCTCAACAAGCTGACTATTTAAAGCATTTAGTGCCGATGGTCGATCTAAGGTAATCACGCATACATGATCTGAAATTTTGACAATGATTGTTTCATAAGCCATTTATTAGCACCTAGTTTTCGTGTGAAAGATAACGCTTAACAGGATCAAAATCTAGTTCAAGCTATGTTTGGCAGGTCGGGCAGTAGAAAGTAGAACGACCTGACTGTTGAATACGTCTAATGGTGCCACCACAATTGTCTTTAAGGCAAGGTAGGGACTCGCGCCCGTACACACAAAAACTATGTTGGAAGTAACCTAATTCACCATCAGCTTGCCGATAATCTTTTAAGCTCGACCCCCCTGCTAAAATAGCCTTACACAATACTTCTCGAACAATTGGCACAATTCTTCCAATATTTTTTTTTGATAAACGCCCAGACCGACGTTTAGGTGAAATGTTTGCGTGGTGAAGCACTTCACAGACGTAAATATTGCCTAGACCTGCTATAACCCTCTGATCAAGAAGAACCTGCTTTATTGGCGAATTTTTTCCAGTTAGTGCTGACTGAAGATAAGTCTCATTAAAAGAATTGCTTAATGGCTCTGGGCCCAACGATACCAATAACTTGTGTTGAGATACTCTTGGGGTCGGCGCCAAATCCATCATGCCAAAGCGCCGGGCATCATTAAATGTAATTCTCACATCATTTTCCATATAAATCACTACATGGTCGTGTTTTTCTTTTTTTGGATGATCAAACTGAAAGTTGCCAACCCGCACATCAGAAATCAGCATTCGTCCAGACATTCCTAAATGAATTATTAAAGTTTCATCAGAATTAAGATCAATCAGGATGTATTTCGACCTACGCCACAACCTAACAACACATGCGCCAGTTAACCGTTGCGCCATATTTGGCGGAAAGGGCCACCTCAAGTTTGGCCTGTTAACCTCAGCTTTTAATATAATTCGATTTTGCATGACAGGTTCCAGTCCCGCACGAACAGTCTCAACCTCTGGTAATTCAGGCATTAAGTATTTCCTTATAGAGCAGCTCATTGTATCAGATGCAGTGCCCTTTATAAGGGAGCGTATAATTACAAAAAGGGCAATGCCCATGCAAGACGAAAAAGGTAAGACGACACACTTTGGTTTCCAGACTGTGCCCGAGGCAGAAAAGGCAGCGAAAGTTCAAAAGGTTTTTACATCTGTAGCAAGTAAATATGATGTCATGAACGATGTTATGAGTTTTGGAATTCATCGGATCTGGAAAGAATCAATGATGGATTGGCTTGCGCCAAAACCAGGTCAAAAGTTGATAGATGTTGCCGGAGGTACTGGAGATATTAGCTTTAGGTTTTTATCAAGGGCCGGGGCTGGGCACGCAACCGTGCTAGATTTAACTGAAGATATGCTAGCCACTGGGAAAAAAAGAGCTGAATCGACCGCAACAAAAGGATCTATAGATTGGGTTGTTGGTGATGCATTAGCACTTCCCTTCGCCGATAATTTTTTTGATGTTTATACAATTAGTTTTGGGATCAGAAATGTCACACATCCCTATGAAGCGCTTACTGAAGCTTATCGTGTTTTACGACCAGGTGGGAGATTAATGGTTTTAGAATTTAATAAAATTCCGATCCCGTTAGCTCAAAAGGCCTATGATCTATATTCATTTAATATTATTCCAAAAATGGGTGAGATAATTACCGGAGACCGTGAAAGCTATCAATACCTAATTGAGTCGATTCGAAAGTTTCCTGATCAAGAAACTTTTTTAGATTTATTAAAAAAAGCCAAGTTTGAAAATACCAGCTATCGCAACCTAACATTAGGAATTGCGGCTATCCATTCAGGATGGAAGCTTTAAATGCGTGGACCCCATAACATATTTCGTCTTATCCGTACTGGCGCCACGCTAGAGCGTACTGGGGCCATGAATATAATCTTGAGTGCATATAAAGCGCCCTGGCGTGTAAGGTTGGTTGCCAAAGTGATCGGTTGGCCTTTTCAATGGTTAGGTTACAAGGGTGACCCATCGATGCCACCCGCTACCCGCGCTCTAACTGCGCTCGGTCCGGCATACATCAAGTTTGGACAAATTCTTTCAACACGGCCTGATGTAGTAGGTAATGAACTAGCCGCCCAAATGCGCGTTCTTCAGGATAAGTTGCCTCCATTTCCCATGATAGAAGCTCAAAAAATGATTGAGGCAGAACTCGGTCAACCGTTAAGTGAGTCATTTAAAGAGTTTAGCGAACCAGTTGCTGCCGCATCTATTGCTCAGGTACATCGAGCAAAATTGGTAAGTGACGGATCAGTGGTTGCTGTAAAAGTTTTACGTCCAGGGATCGAAAAAGCCTTCCAGCGAGACATCGATGCATTTTATTTTGCCGCCAAAATGGTCGAAATTCTAGCACCTAGCTCAAGAAGGCTCCGCCCTGTCGAAGTCATTCAGCATTTTGAAGGTGTAGTTTTAGGCGAACTCGACCTCCGGCTTGAAAGTAGTTCTGCCGGAGAGTTTGCAAAAAATACCGAGAAAGATGTTGGCTTTCAGCTACCAAAGGTGAACTGGAGCCTTTCTGGGAAAAATATAATGACCCTGGATTGGGTTGAAGGAATTTCAGCTGGAGACAACAAAGCCCTAGATGCCGCTGGCCATTCCCGTAAAAATATTAGTGAACGGATCTTACAACTATTTTTAAAGCATGCCTTAAGAGATGGGTTTTTCCATGCGGACCTACATCAAGGAAACTTAAAAATTTCGTCAAATGGTGATATAATCGCTTATGATTTTGGCATCATGGGTAGAATTGATGAATATACCCGCCGCGTATATGCTGAAATCTTATTCGGTTTTATTCGTAGAGATTATAAGCGAGTAGCAGAAGTTCATTTTGAGGCTGGGTATGTTCCAGCAGATAAAGATGTTGATGAATTTGCTCAAGCTTTGCGCGCTGTTGGAGAACCAATATTTGGAATGGATGCCACCCAAATTAGCATGGGTCGTGTTTTAACATATCTATTTAATGTTACCGAACAATTTGGAATGGAAACCCGTACAGAGTTAATTTTGCTTCAGCGAACTATGGTGGTCGTTGAAGGCGTGGCGCGTAGTCTTCATCCACAAATTAACATTTGGGAAGTTGCTAGCCCTATCGTCCAAGACTACATCAAAGAAAGCATTGGGCCTAAAGCATTAGCAAAAGACCTTTTAAGCACTCTTCGGGTATTAGCTCGCTTTGGGCCAAAACTGCCACAATTGGCAGAGGCAGCTTTAATAAGAACTTACAACTCACCACAATTAGATAGAAAACATCCACGAGCCCTAAAGCGCTGGGTTTTACTTGCTCTTATAGTTGGGCTTTTTGTCGGCTGGTTTGCTCCACATTTTTTTTAAAACAGTGTGCGTTTCTATGCTCATTTATTAAAAATTTGGTACATAGTATTTTTATTACTCAAGATATAATAGTTTAAATAAATTAGTTGGCCTTAAGAAGATCAAAAAGGACAGAATATGGAACGGAAGCTTTTTGGAACCGATGGAATGCGCGGTACCGCTAATACATATCCGATGACAGCGGAAGTTGCATTACGTTTAGCTACCGCCGCAGGACGTTACTTTCGCCAAGACAAAAAAATGTCCCACAAAGTAGTTATCGGAAAAGACACCCGTCGTTCTGGATATATGATTGAAAATGCCCTTACTTCTGGTTTCTTATCTACTGGAATGAATGTGGTATTATTAGGACCAATTCCCACGCCAGCAGTAGGTATGCTAACACATTCAATGCGCGCAGATGTTGGAGTAATGATTTCCGCGAGTCACAATCCACATCACGACAATGGGATAAAGTTTTTTGGTCCAGATGGGTATAAACTTTCAGATGCAGCAGAAATAGAGATTGAATCTCTTTTTCAAACTGGCGTTGACTTGTGTTTAGCCGAAAATATTGGTCGTGCTAGCCGAGTTGAAAGTGCAGCAGGACGATATGTGGAGACAGCTAAATCTACTTTTCCTACTGGCAAGCGCCTAGATGGGTTAAAGGTCGTGATCGATTGCGCAAATGGAGCTGCCTATCGAACCGCTCCAGAGGTTTTGTGGGAGTTGGGCGCAGAGGTAATTCCCATTGGCGTAGAACCCAACGGTTATAATATTAATCAAAATGTAGGGTCTACTGCACCCGAGGCAGCTGTAAAATCTGTGTTAGAAAATAACGCCGATGTGGGCATTTGCGTAGATGGTGACGCTGATCGGATTACAATTATCGATGAGAAAGGTCAAATTGCCAACGGTGATCAGATTATGGGTTTAATTACAAAGCGCTGGGCTGAAAAAGATATTTTAAAGGGTGGAGCCTTGGTCGCTACAGTAATGTCAAACTTGGGTCTAGAGCGTTGGCTGGAACAGCAAGGAATTGGGCTCCATCGTACAAATGTTGGCGACCGTTATGTAGTAGATGCAATGCGGAAAGGTGGTTTCAATCTTGGTGGAGAGCAGTCAGGTCATATAATAATGAAAGACTATGCCACAACTGGTGATGGGCTTTTAGCTGGGCTTCAGTTTTTGGCAACTTTAGTTGAAACGGGCAAACCAGCTAGTGAAATAGCCCAAGTTTTTACACCATGCCCACAGGAAATTGAAAATGTTAAATATATCGCTGGCAACGCACCTCTTGAAAATGAAAAAGTAAAAGCGATTATCAAAGAATCAAATGCTATTTTAGCTGGAAAAGGCAGAATTTTGATCCGTGAATCTGGAACCGAGCCACTTATTCGCGTCATGGTAGAGGCTGAGGATGAAACTCTTCTCTCACAAGTGATTGGTGATGTAGTTCAAGCAGTTCAAAGTGCAGCCTAATTACCTAAAAATCTTAGTTAATTATAACCAGAGTATATCAAAAGATATTTTATACCCAAAAATGCACTATTGCTTGCACTTCTAAATTTTAAATTACTCTATACTTTTCCATGGCAATGCTTAAATTTTTTGTCAGATCCACAAGGACACCTATCATTACGGCCTGGTGCACCCCAGGTAGATTGATCGTTTTCATCAAAGTCACCAACTTCCAAACTTGAAGATTGAGCAGGTTTCTGCTGTTTGATTTGACGCGATATTTCATTCATAATTGCTTTTTGTTCCTCTGAAGACCGCATTCTTGCATGCCCAAGTCGCTGACTAACCTCCTCACGAAGACTATCAAGTAAGCTTTGAAAAAGCTGAAAGGCTTCAGACTTATATTCATTCAACGGATCACGTTGCGCATAACCACGAAATCCCACAACAGACCGCAAATGCTCTAATGTCAAAAGGTGTTCCCGCCACTTGCTATCAATAGTTTCCAATAAAACTTGTTTTTCAATCACACGCATATTTTCAGGACCAAAGTCCACAGCTTTTTTTGCCATTAAAGCATCAACGGCGTGTTCTAGCTTTTCTTGAATTATTGCATCATCTACTCCCTCCTCCGAGGCCCAATCAGATACGGGGACTTCAAGGGCTAAGCCCTCTAACAGGGCTGCCTGCAAGCCTTCAGTATCCCATTGGTCTGAGTAAGTTTTGGCCGGCATGAACCGCGAAACTAAATCATCAACAACCTGATGACGCATATCTTGTGTAATTTCAGCCAAATCTTCAGCCTCCATAATCTCCCGACGTTGACCAAAAATAACTTTCCGTTGCTCGTTCATTACGTCATCAAACTTTAATAACTGTTTGCGAATATCAAAATTACGACCCTCTACTTTGGCTTGCGCTCGCTCTAAAGATTTGTTCACCCAAGGGTGCACAATTGCCTCACCATCCTTCATTCCCAATGTGTTTAAAACTTTTTCAAGACGCTCTGATCCAAAAATACGCATCAAATCATCGTCAAGCGATAAAAAGAAAGAACTGCGCCCTGGATCCCCCTGTCTACCAGACCGTCCACGCAACTGATTATCAATCCTACGCGACTCATGCCTTTCAGTGGCCAGAACGTAGAGACCTCCAGCCGCTTTTACTGCTTGCTCATCAGCAATATGTTCCTCTTCCATACGACTACGAATGTCGTCTGGATTAGAAGAGGGGTCATCCGCAATAGCCTCCATAATGGAAAACTCAACATTACCCCCCAATTTAATATCAGTACCACGACCAGCCATGTTAGTTGCAATTGTTACCCCACCCAATTTTCCAGCGTCTGCAACAATTTTTGCCTCCTGTTCATGTTGGCGAGCATTCAAAACACTATGGGGTATTTGTTCTTTTTCTAACAAACCAGACAAAAACTCTGACTTATCGATAGAAGTTGTACCAACTAATACAGGTTGCTGTTTTCCGTAGGCCAGCTTAATTGCGTCAACTACAGCTGCGTATTTTTCAGAAGTGGACCTATAAACCTGGTCGTCCTCATCATGACGGTCAATCAATCGGTTTGTGGGAACCTCGACAACACCCAAGTTATAAATTTCTTCAAACTCATCCGCTTCTGTTAAAGCCGTTCCAGTCATGCCTGCTAATTTATCATATAAACGAAAATAATTTTGGAATGTGACAGACGCCAGAGTAACATTTTCAGGTTGGATTTTGCAGCGCTCTTTTGCCTCGATTGCCTGATGCAAGCCATCAGAGAGTCGTCGGCCAGCCATCATTCTACCAGTAAACTCATCAATCAAAATAACTTCGTCGTCCTGAACGATATAATCTTTATCACGAGTGAAAAGTTTATGGGCTCGGAGGCCCTGATTCACGTGGTGAACAATTGTCGTGCTTTCTGGGTCATAAAGCGACTGCCCTTCAGGCAATATTTTTTTTTCAAGCAAAGTCTCTTCAAGCCATTCATTACCATTATCAGTAAATGTTACATTTCTGGTTTTTTCGTCTAGTGTAAAATGGTCATCTAATATTTCAGGGATTAACAGATCTACAGTTTGATAAAGCTCTGAACGATCTTGCGCCGGACCTGAAATGATCAAGGGAGTTCGAGCCTCATCTATCAAAATAGAATCCACCTCATCCACTATTGCAAAGTTATGGAACCGTTGGTGTATCTGATTTAGTTCAGCCTTCATGTTGTCACGCAAATAATCAAACCCAAGTTCATTATTTGTAGCATAAGTGACGTCGCACGCATAAGCCGAAGCTTTTTCATCGTCTGGCTGCTGGGGGTAAACAACACCTGTCGTCAAGCCTAATGCACCATAGACTTTCGACATCCATTCTGCGTCACGACGAGCCAGATAATCATTAACCGTTACAATGTGTACGCCTTTACCTGTTAGTGCATTTAAATAAGCTGGGAAGGTTGCGACAAGTGTTTTACCTTCACCAGTCTTCATTTCCGCTATGTTTCCCTGGTGTAGAAATATACCTCCCATCAGCTGCACATCAAATGCACGAAGACCTAATGAACGCCGTGCGGCCTCACGACAGTTGGCAAAAGCTTCAGGTAGGAGTTTGTCTAACTCTTCACCACTTTCAGCTCGGTTTTTTAAGTCTTTTGTTTTTGATATTATAGCAGCATCACTTAGGCCCTCAAACTCTTTCTCAAGCGAATTAATTTGGTCAACTAGAGGCTGTATCGCTTTAATTTTGCGATCGTTTGGTGTGCCAAAAACTTTTTTAGCAATTTTTCCTAGGCCCAACATGTTTGCTCCGCTTAATTGTTCTAATTATATGAGTGATCCACTTGCCCGCATCAAAACCTAAGCCTATGAATTCTTAAGGGCTATTTCAAGAGAAGCTAGCCCGCTGAGGTCTACTAAAGCGATGTATGGGGCCTGGATTACAGTGTCAACGGCACTGGTATTTCCCCGTGCACCAGAGGATGAAAATATGTTACCACAGTACTCACCTATGATTGGGACAATGCTTGCAATAATGCTTTCGTGGCAAGCTAATGCGCAAGAACCAAACCTAAACACGATAGTAGCAACTGTTAATGATACAACATTAACAGTTGGACATGTCTTAGACATAAAACGACGATTGCCAGATCAATATCAAAATTTAGGCAGTGATGTCTTGTTTGCCAATATTGTGGATCAATTAGTTCAACAACAAATACTAGCTAGCTCTTTCAAGAAAGATCCGGAATGGGTTTCAATAACGATGGAGAATGAGCGGCGTAATATTTTATCAACAATTATAATTGATAATATTAGTGAAAAAGCAGTTTCAGACGAAATTTTAAAAACGGCCTACCTACAAAAATATGATAAGAATAAAGAAGAAAAGGAGTATAAAGCTTCTCACATTTTAGTTGATACTAAGGAAAAAGCCGAAGGTCTTATAAAGTTGTTGGAAGGTGGTGCGAGCTTTGGTGAACTAGCAATAGAGTACTCCATAGGCCCATCTGGTCCAGGTGGTGGAGATTTAGGTTGGTTTAAAAAAGGTCAAATGGTTGCCCCATTTGAAGATGCTGTACTGAATATGGAGATAGGTACCTACTCCAGGCCCGTTCAAACCCAATTTGGCTTTCATTTAATCCAATTAGATGATCGTCGTAAAATTTTACCTCCTAAATTTGAAGATGTTCGTAGCAATCTAGAAATAGAACTACAAAATTTGGCTATTGATACATATCTCCGCGAACTAACGGTCAATGCAAATGTTATAATGCCTAAAACTCCAATAGATTTTACTAAATTTTTAACCTTAGACCTGCAGGTAAAATAATGAAAAAATCACCGCTAGCTCCTGACTCTTTTCCCGAACTACCAATTATAAAGGGAGTACAGTTTGCTACTGGGCAGACTGGTATAAAATATATTGACCGCGAAGATGTGATGCTAGCAAAGCTATCGCCAGAAACAACTATTTCTGGTGTTTTTACGCGCTCAACTATGCGCTCGGCTTCAGTTCTAGACTGCCAGTCCAAAATTGGCCTAGGCACAGAGCAAGGTGCCGCAATTCTTGTTAATGCTGGGAATGCCAACGCTTTTACAGGTTCTGACGGTCAAGCCTCCGTTAATCGAATTTCCGAAGCCCTAAGCCTAAAATTAGGCTTACCTAATAGTGCAATATTTACCTCTTCTACAGGTGTAATCGGTGAGATTTTGCCAGATCATAAGATTACCAATTGTATTGATGATTTAAAAAACACTCTGAATGAGCGATCAATTGCGAATGCAGCGAAGGCCATTATGACAACTGATACGTTTTCGAAAGGATCATCAGCTACCTTAGATATAGATGGCAAAAGAGTATCTATTAGCGGAATCGCCAAAGGATCAGGTATGATCGCACCAGATATGGCAACCATGCTGGTTTACATTTTTACTGATGCCAAAATTGGACAAATAGACTTACAGAAACTCCTTAAAGAGCTAAGCAATAAAACATTTAACTGCATAACGGTTGATAGTGATACATCTACATCTGATTCTCTAATCTGTGCGGCCACAGGCGCTTCAGGCGTAGATGTCAGCAAAAGCTCAAGGTTTTCTAAATCCTTGGAAAAGGTTATGCTGGATTTAGCCCAACAAGTGGTAAGAGACGGAGAGGGGGCGACAAAGTTTATCACTGTTAACGTAGCAGGAGCAGCTTCTGATAAAGATGCTCATAAAGTGGCTATGGCTATTGCCAACTCTCCCTTAGTCAAAACGGCGATTGCCGGGGAGGATCCAAACTGGGGAAGGGTGGTAATGGCAGTTGGTAAATCAGGAGCAGTAGCTAATCGCGATCGTCTCTCCATATGGTTTGGATCACATTTAGTCGCAGAAAGAGGTCAGGTGGCAAAAAATTATAAGGAAGCCAGTACCGCAAAATATATGAAACAAAGTGATCTATCAATTCATGTTGATTTGGGAATCGGTAGCTCATCCAGCACCGTTTGGACCTGTGATCTTACCAATGACTATGTCAAAATAAACGCCGATTATCGCTCATGAAAACTGTTTTAGTTTCCGCTGTTGCCTTAATTGATCGAGACGGACGCGTGCTTTTGGCACAGCGCCCAAAAGGCAAGCCTATGGAGGGATTATGGGAGTTTCCCGGTGGAAAAGTAGAAGCCCACGAGACACCTGAATTAGCTTTGTTAAGAGAGCTGGAGGAGGAGCTAGGAATTAATACCTGGGAGAGCTGCCTTGCCCCACTTACCTTTGCCAGCCATACTTACGAAACATTCCATTTGGTCATGCCTCTTTTTGTGTGTCGAAAGTGGAAAGGCATTCCACACCCACGTGAAAATCAACAGTTAAAATGGGTAACAAAACAAGAACTTAGGTCATACCCCATGCCCGCCGCCGATATACCACTAGTACCTATTCTTTATGATTGGCTATGATAGCCTTTTTTCGCTTTGCGTGAGCTTTGGTAAAAATATCTCGTCGCTTACAATAGTGTTAAAACCTTTAGGCTAAATTGCGCTCAACCTCTTCACGCTCAAATATTTCGATAACATCGTCTGCTCGAATATCTTCATAATTCTCAAACGCCATGCCACATTCTTGACCTGACTGAACCTCAGACACCTCGTCTTTAAAGCGTTTTAGTGTTTTCAATGTACCTTCGTGAATTACGACGTCATCACGCAATAAACGAACGCCTGCTGATCTTCTAGCCACACCTTCTGTGACCAAACATCCAGCAATTTTACCAACACCAGAAACCTTAAATACTTCCTTAATACTTGCGTAGCCAATGAAAGTTTCACGAATTTCCGCACTCAACAACCCAGAAGCCGCAGCTTTTACATCGTCCACAAGATCATAAATAACTGAGTAGTAACGAATTTCTACGCCCTTTTGGTTCGCAG
Organism: Planktomarina sp.; assembly: GCA_017856985.1. Taxonomy (GTDB): domain Bacteria; phylum Pseudomonadota; class Alphaproteobacteria; order Rhodobacterales; family Rhodobacteraceae; genus Planktomarina; species Planktomarina karensis. Next base: position 72,228 of record JAFMEA010000001.1, on the reverse strand, counting down.
TATTTCGTGCAGATGTATTGGCCCTTACATTGAACCCAAAGACTGGAGCACCCGAAGCTTCAGCCAACCCAATATCAGTCTCAGTAATAGCCCCAACGCCAGAGTGCAGCACGCGGACCCGAACTTCGTCGTTTCCAATTTTAGCCATTGCCTGGATAATCGCTTCAGCAGAACCCTGCACATCAGTTTTAACCAAGATGGGCAATTCACTCACATCTTCATTCGCCTTCGCATTTTCCATAAGTTGTTCAAGAGTTGTCGCAGCACCCAGAGCGGCCCGCTTATCTTTAGCGGCCTTAGCACGATATTCTGCAATTTCCCGAGCTTGCGCTTCTGTGTCCACAACATTTATAACATCACCGGCCTCAGGAGTACCATTTAAGCCTAAAACCTCTACAGGTGTAGAAGGACCAGCGGCCTTAATGCGGTTCCCTTTATCATCAACCAAGGCGCGAACCTTTCCCCATTGCTCTCCAACTACAAAAATATCACCAAGTCTCAGTGTTCCATTTTGAACTAGGACCGTTGCGACGGGTCCACGACCAACGTCCAATTGCGCCTCAATTACAGCACCCGATGCCGCTCGATCTGGATTTGCTTTTAGTTCTAAAATTTCAGACTGTAGTGCAATAGCCTCAAGCAGTTTATCTACCCCCTGCCCAGTTGTTGCCGAAACCTCAACGTCCTGAACTTCACCAGACATTTTTTCAACAATTACTTCATGTTGTAACAAATCACTCCGCACTTTTTGAGCGTCTGCAGCTGGACGGTCGATCTTATTAATTGCCACAATCATTGGAACCTGAGCCGCTTTAGCATGGTTGATAGCCTCAATAGTTTGGGGCATTACAGCATCGTCAGCAGCAACTACTAGAATTACAATATCTGTGACCTGTGCGCCACGTGCCCGCATGGAAGTGAAGGCTGCGTGTCCAGGAGTATCGAGAAATGTTAATAATTCATTGTTTTGCTGGACCTGATAAGCTCCAATATGTTGCGTAATTCCACCTGCCTCCCCAGACACAACTCGCGAATTTCTAATCACGTCTAATAGAGAGGTTTTACCATGATCGACGTGACCCATAACGGTAATTATAGGTGCACGCGGCTGTAAGTCTTTGGGATTATCTTCAACCTGGTGGATCACGTCTTCTACATCAGCATCCGAAACTCGGACTATTTTATGACCAAATTCTTCAACAATGAGTTCGGCCGTATCTTGATCAATTGTTTGGTTCTGGGTCACCATCATACCCATTTGCATTAAAGACTTCACAACATCAGCGGCTCGCTCTGCCATACGATTTGCAAGCTCTTGTACCACAATTCCATCAGGTACTTGAACATCACGTACAACCTTTTCGCGCTCAACAGTTCCACCCATCGCTTTTTGACGCGCACGCTCCTGTTTGCGTTTCATCGAGGCCATTGAGCGGTGACGACCGTCGCCACCAGTGCTTGCCTGATTTACTGTAAGTTTACCAGAACGCCGGTTTTCTTCCCGGTTTTTGTTTTTATTTGGTCGTGCTGTCTCTTCACGTTTTGGTTCTGGCGCTTTGCTCCTCAAAACACCAGATTTCGCCGCTCTTTCTTCAGGTGTCGGTGGCGGAGCCGCAGCCCGCATAGCAGCTGCCTCGGCCTCTACTTTTTTGGCCTCTTCTGCGTCAGCCTTTACCTTTGCACGTTGCTCTCGATCCCGGGTTTCACGCTCCTTGGCTTCACTTTCTTCTCGACGAAGGCTTCGCTCTGCTTCTCTGGAGCGCTCCTCTTCTTCACGACGTTTGTTGTCTTCTGTTTCTCGAGCCTTGGCTGTTTGAACAGCCTTCAAACGACGATCCATTTCTACGTCAGAAATTCCTGCCGGACGTCTAGCTGGATCACCACCGCGAACGGCACCAGGCGCCGCAGGTTTGGCTGCTCCTGGTTTAGGAACAACAACTCGCTTGCGCTTTGTTTCAACCACAACGTTTTTAGTTCGCCCATGACTGAAACTTTGTTTCACATTTGCCGAACGTGGTCCGCCCATTACACCCAAGGTCTTTTTACCGTCTTCGCTCATAAAGCTCTATCGTCCTTTCAGAGGGCAAACGCCCTATGCCATCTAGCTGGCTTCTCTTAAACCGCGCAGTCTTGCGGCCTCATGTACTACACGCTCACTGAGTCCACCAGCCGAGAGTGCGCTGTGTATTGCATGCCCACGCCCAAATGCCAAACCCAATTCCTGAGACGTCAAACAGCCAAAAAACCTGCCCCCTTCTGGGGTCCACAATTTGCCCTTGCCACGCTCAGATCCATCACTGGCCTGCAGTAAAATTTTTGCTCGACCCTCAGAGAGCCAGCCCTTAACCTTTTCAAAACCAGTCACTGCTTTACCAGCCTTTCGAGCAATTGATACCAGACCAACCACTCGGCGGGCTAGCTGACGGTCGATCTCATTAATTAAATCGATTGGTATTAAGACTTGTACCTTAGCTGCCCGATTAAAAACTTTAAGCTTAACGGCTTCCTCCAAAACTTTTCTGTCTGCTGTAACATAATAACCCCTGCCCGGGAGCTTTTCCAAAATATCTGGAACAACAACTCCATCAGGACTAGTCACAAACCGAATTAATCCCTCTTTGGGGCTAGACATTTGACTAACCAAACATTTTCGTTCCGAGAAATCTTCAGATTTATTTATACCTCCACGGCTCATTTAGGTTTCCTGAACAACTTCCGCTTCTGAAGCTGGCTCTTCGTCGTCGACAAGATCGTCGGGATCTACCCAGCCCAGCATAATACGTGCAGTCATCACCATATTTTGAGCCTCAGCTAAATCAACATCAAACTTTTCTAAAACACCATCATCTTTGACGCGCTCCCCATCCACAGTTGTCCAACCACCAGCCAACTCCCAGTCAGCACAGGTAGCTAAATCTTCAAGTGTTTTTACGTTGTCATCAGCCAATGCTTCAATCATCTGTGGAGTAAGGCCCTCGAAGTTGACCAAACTATCTTCCACGCCGAGCTCGCGAGCCCGATCCATGGCCCGTTTGTTTTCGGCTTCAATTACGTCACGAGCTCGTGCCTGCAGCTCACCAGCAGTTGCCTCATCCACACCGTCAATGACTAAAAGTTCTTCCACCTCAACGTAGGCCACTTCCTCAAGATTTGTGAAGCCTTCCGATACCAATAGTTGAGCAAAAAACTCATCTAGGTCCAGATTATCCATGAATAACTTAGTGCGGACTTCAAACTCTGCCTGTCGGCGCTTTGACTCTTCTTCCTCGGTCATAATATCAATATCAAGATTAGTTAATTGGCTCGCAAGTCTAACGTTTTGACCTCGGCGACCAATAGCTAAACTAAGTTGCTCATCGGGCACTACAACTTCAATTTTTCCAGCCTCTTCATCTAACACCACCTTGGTCACTTCTGCTGGTTGCAATGCGTTCACCAGAAAAGTTGGTTGATCTTCATTCCACGGGATAATATCAATTTTTTCTCCCTGAAGTTCATTAACCACAGCTTGCACTCGGCTGCCACGCATACCAACACAAGCACCCACCGGGTCGATGGAGCTATCGTAGGAGATAACTGCTATTTTTGCGCGCGATCCTGGGTCCCTAGCAACAGCCTTTATTTCAATTATTCCATCATATATTTCTGGTACTTCCATTTTGAAAAGCTCTGCCATAAATTCTGGCGCTGTTCGCGATAAGAAAATTTGAGGCCCACGCTGCTCACGACGGACGTCCTTAATGTAAACTCTTATTCGGTCATTTGGTCGGTAGCTCTCACGACCAATTTTTTCATTACGACGTAGTACAGCCTCGCCCCGGCCAATATCGACTATTACGTTGCCATATTCTTCACGCTTCACAAGCCCGTTGATGATGGTTCCAGCGCGGTCTTTGAACTCTTCAAATTGACTATCTCGCTCAGCTTCACGTACTTTTTGCAAGATAACCTGTTTTGCGGCCTGTGCCGCAATTCGGCCCATCTCGACAGGCGGAACTTCTTCTACTAATTGTTGACCAACTTCCGGATTATCCATATATTGTTTAGCCTGATCAACGGTAAACTCGGCCTGATAGTTTTCAAGCAATTCTTCGGTCACAACCGTCCGGACACGTGTAAATGTTGCACGCCCTGTTTTACGGTCGATAGATACGCGAATATCCATCTCCACACCGTATCTAGATTTAGCTGCTCGAGCTAAAGATTCCTCCATTGCCTCTATTACTAGGCTAGGGTCTATCATTTTTTCGCGCGCAACGGCTTCCGCTGTTTGCAATAGCTCAAGCTGGTTTGCAGATGTAATGGCCATTAGTTTTCCTCTCCTGCAACGATGGTTTGTACCTCGTCGTATTGGGTTTCATCAATTTCGCCAGCGTCTTTTCGGCTTCTTAAAACCGAACGAATTAGATCGTCCGTCAAAAGCAGCTTAGCATCAGCTAACCAGTCAAATTTCAAACCGATCGTACCTTCGTCGATTGTGATTAATAGCTCATCACCCTCAACTCCAGCCAGCAAACCTTTAAATCTGCGGCGGCCATCGATTAATTGTTCGGTTTCAATCTTAGCATTATAACCAGCCCATTGGTGAAAATCTTTCAGTCGCGTAAGCGGGCGGTCAATGCCCGGGCTGGAAACTTCTAACGTGTAAGCCTCTATAATCGGGTCTTCAACATCCATGAGGGCTGACACAGCAGTACTTATTTCGGCACAAGAATCCACTTCCATAGTGCCGTCAGGCTTTTGAGCCATAATTTGAAGGGTTGGTGTATTCCCTGTCATCAGCCGCAAACGCACTATTTCATATCCAAGCCCTTCAATCATCGGACTCAAAATATCAAATAATCGTTTATCTGTCGCAGCTTTTGCTATCAAATCTGTCATAGTAACCTTATAGACACAAAAAAACGGGCGCACGGCCCGTTAAATTTTCCGGTGGAGCTTTGGGTTTGGAAGCCAAAGAGCCGATGTTGAAGTTCTGTTACAGTGTTTGACATCGAGTGGCAATCCCAGACGAAAAATGTTGCCCATCTGTAATCTTCATAAATAAATAAGAAATTTAGTTGTTAGCGGTTTGATGAACTTCGGCACCTGATAGTTTTCAAAAACTTATATTATAAAAATTTCGCATTTCTAGGAGGTTTCGAATCAATAAATTTTATATGTAACACTTAAAAATAAACGCTGAAGTATTTCTTCTTTATTAACTACTTTGTACGCAATTCATCCATGATCTTTACTAATTCATTGCTGATTGGCGCATCGGAGAGCGCATGTCCGGCGTTACTTACAATTTGAAGATGTGATTTTGGCCATGATTTTGCCAAATTCCATGCCGTGTGTGGTGGACAAATCATATCATAACGACCTTGAACGATATGACCTGCCGTATCTACTAAACAAGACATATTTTCTAAAATTCCCTGACCTGGTTTTAAAAAAAGTTTGTTTGCAAAATAGTGGTTCTCTAAACGCGAGAAGGCCCGGGCATACTGCGCTGGTGCTTCATAAGGGTTTCCGTTCGAATCTATCGAGGCTAAAGCATTTTCCCAACCTGCCCAAGCTCGTCCAAAACGCGTTTCAATTGCTAAATCACCGCAAAACAGACGCGAGGCGTATGCCCCAATCAAATCAAATCGCTCATTCTCTGGAATAATATTGCAAAAACGAGCCCAAGCGTCAGGCCAAAACTTCCCTGCGCCACCACCATAAAACCAATCAAGCTCCGCCTGGCTGCCTAAAAAAATACCTCTTAAAATTAGATGTTGAACCACTAGTGGATATTTTTGAGCATAAATTAAGGCTAAAGTTGAACCCCAGCTTCCACCAAAAATCATCCAGTTTTCAATCTCTAAATCTTCCCGAATGAACTCAATATCTGCAACTAAGTGCCATGTGGAGTTATTCTTGACCTCAGCGTTTGGACGAGAACGACCACAACCGCGTTGATCAAAAAGAATAATGCGATAGTGGCCAGGATCAAAATATCGTCGCATAGCAGGGCTACAGCCTCCACCAGGACCCCCATGTAAAACAATCACGGGAACACCATCTGGTTTGCCACATTGCTCTACATAAACTTGATGACCATCACCCACAGACAAAACACGCTGATCAAAAGGCTCGATTGGTGGATAAAGAAATTGCACTGTGCGTTTTTGACCTGCAGCTTTATCCATAGTTATCCTATATTTTGTTTTGACTGTGTGAAACAACACTTAAAAAGTTAAATCCGGGTGGAGACCAGAATGCAAGAAAAGCTTAGTACAGTCGACGCGGCCGAAGTAGCAAAATTTGAAGCAATGGCGCTAGAATGGTGGGATCTTGAAGGCAAGTTCAAGCCCCTACATATGCTGAACCCATGTCGGCTTGACTACATAACACAGCAAATTGCATCTGAGTTTGGTCGAAACCTAAAAGAAGCTCTTCCGTTCCAAGGTTTGCGCATTTTAGATATTGGTTGTGGAGGCGGGTTATTGTGCGAGCCAATGGCTCGCCTAGGAGCTGATGTCGTTGGTGCCGATGCGGCTAAAAATAATATTCCAATAGCCCAGATACATGCTCAAAAACAAAAATTACAAATCGATTACCGTCACACTACGGCTGAGGACCTCCAACAAAAAGGAGAGTTATTTGATATTGTTTTGAATATGGAGGTAATCGAGCATGTTCCAAACCCTCTCATGTATCTTTCCGCTTGCCAAAAGCTTTTGCGCCCTAGTGGACTACACATTTGTTCAACACTAAACCGCAACCTAAAAAGCTTTGCATCCGCAATCATTGGAGCAGAATGGATAATGCAATGGCTGCCAAAGGGCACCCATGATTGGAAAAAGTTCATAACCCCTGATGAACTTTTCAAACTACTTACCCAAGCTGGCCTTGAACCAGTAGATCGAAAAGGTTTTGTTTTTAACAAATTTAAATGGAGTTGGTCAATTTCTTTTGAAAACCTTGACGTTAACTACGTAACAACCAGTAAAAATACACTTTAAAAATTTTTGGCTAAATTTGTACGAAGCCTTCGAAGAGCAGGCAAAATATTTTTTAGGTCTTCCGTACCAGATGCCCCAGTGGCTTCTGCCAAAATCGGTCCAATTTGAGCAAAGGCGTGGTCGCGCGCCGCTCGGCCTGATGGACTTATGACAACCTGCTTCCGTCGCGCATCATCCCAGTCAGGACGAATGTGTACATATCCAGCCCACTCCAATTTTGCCAGCGTATTGCTTATAGCACCTCGTGTTAGGTTGAATGATTTCGCCAGATCAGCGGGTGTCCGTTCAGTCCCAACGTGGGCTAGATGATTAAGCACTGAAAAATGCGATAACTCCATTCCCTTTGGCAGGCCCTTCGAAATCTTGCTTCTCAAAAGTTGGTCCAGAGCCAGTATTTCAGAAAACAAACTCACTGATAGTGTTTCAATCGGATTATTCATGGCCTTTCCGTCACCTTATTTTAAATTCAGAATTATCGCTTAGTGAGGGTATACGATTGCGGGCACTTTTTACTTCTCTTAAATCAAGTTTTGCGAAAAAAAGCCCTGGTAGCTTGCCACCATCCAAAATCACTTCTCCCCAGGGGTTAACAATTAAGCTGTGGCCATATGTTTTGCGATTTGAGCCCGGGTGTTCGCCAGTTTGAGCTGATGCTATTAGAAAGCAACCCGTTTCTATTGCTCTTGATTTAATAAGTGTGTGCCAGTGTGCTTTCCCTGTAGAGCAAGTAAAGGCAGCTGGTGCAGTCAAAATCTGTGCTCCTGACTTAGCTAGTGTTCTATAAAGACCAGCAAAGCGTAAGTCATAACATATTGTAAGTCCAATATTAGCCCATGGTGTCTGTGCTAAAACCGCATGTTTGCCCTGCTGATAGTGTTTTGACTCTTGATAGCTTTCAGTATCAGAAATTGTTACGTCAAACATGTGTATCTTATCATACCATGCGACTATACCGCCGTTAGAATTTATCAAGATAGATCTATTAACATAACGCTCATCAGTGCTATTAACCTTAACCGCAACTGAGCCCAATGCTACCCAAATTTTTAGATCGCGTGCCCTTTCAGAAATTTTTTTTATAAAAAAATTACCTTCATATAGGCCTAAAACATTATTTAGATGTACCCAGTCAGAAGAAATACAATTTGTCACTTCAGGTAAAAATAAAATATCCTGCCCCACGGATTGTTCCATTAGGTCTAAGACATACTTAAGATTTTCATCCGGCTGGTTTGTCGACGTTATCTGCGCAACTGCAACTTTCAACTTTCAACTTTCAAGCATTACCACAAGTTTACCAGATTGATCTAAGGCATGAAGCTCATCGCACCCCCCAACATGTTGATTGTTGATAAAAATTTGTGGCACTTTATGATTTCCTTGCGCCCTCAACAACATTTCTGACCGACGGTTTGGTTCTACAGAAAGATCTATTTCCAAAAAGGTAACACCCTTGTTCAACAAGAGCCTTTTTGCTGCAGCACAGTACCCACAAAACGGAGATGTGTATAATTCAACAATCGACATCCAAGCAAGCTCCACAATTATAAAACCTTGTTAAACTTCTTTACCAGTCGCGGCCAGAACTAAGATACAAATTGTGAGTTCTAGTAATATTTACAAATAGTTTGGGTGCCTTGTACATACTATAAGTTTTTAAATAGCCAGCTTATCTTTTTATTGAAGTTGTAAAAAGAAACCCTGGTTGTTTAAGTTTGCGGGCAGCCGTTTTGGTAAATAAGTAGCTGCTTAAGGTGTTGCAAAACATTGATCACACTTTTACCCCAGAGCAATGAACACAAAGAACTTATTTGATACCAAAGTTAAATTAACCAAACGGGCACGGGCCCTAAAAAAAGGTATGTTCTTACAGGACTTGGTTCGTGACGAGATCTTAGAGCGGATAGAGGGTGTAAATCGAGAATTTAAATCAACAGCGGTCGTAACTGGGTTTCCCCAGGTCTGGAAGCAAGCCCTTCCTGTGGCTACTTTGGTTCCAGATGATGAGATATTAAGGCTCACACCTCATAGCTTTGACCTAGTAATTCACGCTCTTGGACTTCATCACTCTAATGACCCTGTGGGCCAAGTAATACAGTCTAGGCAAGCCCTAAGGCCTGATGGCCTATTTATGGCAGCATGTTTTGGAGATCAAAACTTATTAGAATTACGCAACGCAATGGCAGCAGCTGAAACAGAGCTTTACGGGGGTCTTTCACCGAGGGTAGCACCAATGGCACAGATCCGTGATCTTGGTAGTTTTTTACAACGGGCAGGTCTTGCCCTACCAGTGGCCGATGCTTTGAAAATTCCGACAAAATACAATGACTTGTTTCACCTAATGAGGGACCTTCGATATATGGGAGAGACCAATATCATGACTGACCGCACAAAAAGCTTTACTGGCAGGTCTTTGCTGGAATGTGCACAAAAAAAATTCGAATCAAGATATTCAGATGCAGATGGAAAGGTAAATTGTACATTTGAATTAATCTTTTTGTCTGGATGGGCTCCTGACGATACCCAACCCAAGCCCTTGAAGCCTGGATCAGCAACAAAAACTCTGTACCAGGCCATTAACGACGCAAGACCGAAACCGAGTTATTGACAGATGGACTTTTCCAATTAATTACAGATGGTAGATCGAGGTATTTAATGTGAGAAAACAGCCAAAAAACTTGTCCCCAGAGACCCTTCCATCGAACCATCCCCCTGTATTACAGCCAAAAATAGGGGTTTTGTTGTCAAATTTAGGGACACCAGACGGATATGACTATTGGTCAATGCGGCGCTATCTTGGGGAGTTTCTATCAGACCGTCGCGTTATTGATTACAGTCCCTGGCTTTGGCAACCATTACTTCAGCTAATAATACTGACAAAGCGGCCATTTTCATCCGGCGCAGCTTATAAGTCTATTTGGAACAATGAGGCAGGAGAAAGTCCCCTCATGACTATTACAAAAAATCAAACAAGCGCCGTTCAGAAAGCGGTTAACAGTCGATTTGATACTGGTGTGTTAGTTAAATTTTGTATGCGCTATGGTAATCCCTCAACAAAATCTGTTGTTCAAGAAATGGTAAATGCAGGATGTCAGAAAATCTTATTTTTTCCACTATACCCGCATTACGCTGGCCCAACATCTGCAACTGCAAATGATGCGTTTTTCCGAAGCCTGATGAGACAAACCTGGCAACCAGCAGCACGTACGGTTACTCCGTATTTTGATCGTCCCGATTATATTGACGCCCTAGCCACCTCTATAGAAAAAGCTTATTCAGAAGCGAAGATAAGGCCAGAAGTTCTTTTATGCTCATATCATGGGGTCCCAAAACGGTATTTAACACAAGGCGATCCTTACCATTGCCAATGCCAAAAAACCACTCGTCTTTTACGAGAACGCTTAGGTTGGGACCAAACAGAAATTGCAACAACCTTTCAATCAAAATTTGGTCCAGAAGAATGGTTGCAACCCTATACTGTCAAAGAAGTAGCTAGAATGGCGCAGCAGGGGCAAAAAAACATTGCGGTCTGCGCACCCGCTTTTTCATCAGATTGTATTGAAACTCTTGAAGAAATTAACGAGGAAATTAAGGATAGTTTTGTCGAGGCTGGCGGAGAAAGCTTTACTTACATTTCCTGCTTAAACGATAGTGAAAAACACATTGATGTTCTGACCAATATAATTGGTGAGAACTTGCACGGATGGATATGATCTAATTTACGCAAACCCACCAAGGTCCATAACTACAATTTTAAAACTCCAGCAGAGATTTGGAAACTTTTGGATTTTTAGGCTGCGCCTGCAATAATTAAAAGAAGAAGTAGAAAGAATGGCAAAATAATTCCATCCGAAGCTACGGCCGTCGACTCAATTTTTTCAGCTACAACTTCTGCATCCATAACGACCTCATTCGTATCGCCAGCAATCGCCCCCGACGATAACATAAGACAGAGTACTAAAACGCCAAATTTTTTCATTTTTTTATCTTTCTTAAAATATGAACTAAAAAAAGTAGGTGGGATTAAAGGCTTAAGTTAAACAAAAATTTCCTTTAAATAATTTATCAAAAGTAGTGGTTTTTGTCAAATTAGTAGAACCTGGGTCCCAACCTTAGAAAATTTAAATAATTCAGAAATTTGTTCATTATAAAGACCTATACAACCATTGGATGACCGTCGCCCTATTTTGCGTGTGTCGTGGGTTCCATGGATTCTATAGTAAGTCCAAGATAAGTAGAGAGCGTGGGAGCCAAGTGGGTTTTCTGGACCTGGCCCAATAAACTCTGGCCATTCTGGATTTCGTATGCGCATTTCGGGTGTAGGCGACCAAGATGGGCCCTCCACTTTTTTAACTACTTTAGTTCGACCTTTTCGAGTGAGGTCATCCGAAATAGGTACCGATGTTGGATAAAGTCTATAGGTTTTTTCATCTTCAGACCAAAAATGAAGAGCACGTGAGCTTATATCTGAAAGTATTGCTCCATTTTTTAGATCCTTGAAATAAGGCCGCCAATCCAGCACTCTAAAACTGCTTATATTTCGCCGAGTTTTCTTTGTGACAACTGGCTCAATCTCAACAGAGCCGATCAGGCCCGTTTCCTGAGCGCTTACTAGAGAGCCCACTAGAGAGGCCGTTCCGGCTAAGAAAGTCCGCCGTGGAAACGCTATTTTCTTTTTAATCATGACCCTCTCACTCCAAACTGTTGCCTCTTGTTATATAATAAACATCCTCCATTCCAACCAAAGAATTATTATTTTAAATATCTTAATAATATTAGGTTTGATTGAACCCCTATCCGCGTTAAGTACATTTAATCAAACTGGGAATTAATTATGCTTTTTCGAGGACTTTTGGCTTTTTGCTTCATAATATTAACTGGTTGTCAGCTAGCCAGTAATATAGGACCCGATGGACAACCGATGCGTCGTATTTATTATATAAACAGTTATGACGCAGGGAAAATACAATTTAACATGCTAGATGGCATAAACAGTATTCGAGACGCTGCAGGACTTGGTTCTGTTAAATTAAATGCAGAACTGAATGCCGCCGCAGCTACTCATTCTCGTGACATGGCGATCCAAAGTCGGGCATGGCACTTTGGGTCTGATGGATCCTCTCCGCTAGAGCGCATTAAACGGGTTGGCTATACTGGAAAAATGCTTGGAGAAAATATATCAGAAACCTTTGAATCTGAGTTGGAAACACTATCTGCTTGGATGGTAAATCCACCCACACGCGGTATCATTCTTGCCCCAGAAATGGGAGAAATTGGGTTTGGCTGGCACCAAGAAGAAAATGGAAAAATTTGGTGGACCCTGGTTACCGGCACCCCAAATTTGAACTAAGGAAAAATTGATATTTTTGTTCCTATATCGACCATAGAATAAATTTCTTCAATTTCACGGTTTTTTACTGCGATACAGCCCCAAGTCCAATCTTTTTTTGAGAACCAATAACGCCTTGGCGTTCCGTGAATAAAGATATCTCCCCCGGGGCTTCTTCCATTGGCGTTCACCCTATCTGATGCGTTTGGATATGAAATACCTACCGAGAGATAGTATTTACTATTGGGGTTCTTCCGATCGATGTAATAGTCACCCTCAGGTGTTTTTCCATCACCTTCGAATTGCTTTTTTCCTACAGGAGAAAATCCAAGCTTGAACTTGTATTTTTTTACAACCACGTCGTTATTAAGTAATAAAAGTATCCGCTCTGCCTTAAATACTTGAATATTTGTAACCTTTGGCAGTGAATTATTTCTAAAACTGGAACAGGAGGCCAATGTCAAAATGAGGCTGGCTACTAATAAAGCTTTTATTGCCCGCATGCGCCCTCACTTAAACTATCTTTTGCGTCTATTTAACGTAGCAATATGTAAAAGCAACTCACATAATTGTTTTGTGGCCAGGTCTATTTGCAAGATCTTGGGAAGTAATATTTAATTCTTTTGGAAGTGAGCTACTACCTCAATATGGGACGACCACCGAAATTGATCAACAACTTCTGTCCAGTTTAAAATATAACCACCCTCCAGAAGCAAACTAGCGTCCCGTGCAAAAGAAACAGGGTTGCAAGAAACCATCGCTATATTATGCACTTGACTTTGAGCTAACTGACGAACCTGGTGTTCTGCACCGGCCCTTGGCGGGTCAATTATCGCCGCATTAAAATTTACTAAATCCGCGTGACTTACTGGGTTTCGAAATAAATCTCTTTTTTCAGTAGTTACTTTTTTAATTCCTTGAGTGTGACGAACACCATATGTGATTGCATCTAAAAGCTCTCCATCACTTTCAACGCAATGTAAGGTAGCAACCTCTGATAGAGGCAGACCTAGTGTGCCCATACCAGAGAACAGGTCGATTACCGAATCTGCTATGTTGAGGGCGCGAGCGACTGCTCCTTGTAGCGCACGCTCACCCTCTAGGGTTGCTTGCGTAAAGCCACGCGGCGGCGGTGAAACCTTGACTTGGCCAAATTTAAGCCAAGGAGTCTGATGCTCACAAATAATTTGATCACCAACTGAAAGTCTTGCAATCCCACTTAAGCGTGCCCACTCAGCAAAAGACCCCAGATCTGCTTCCGACTTATGATCCAACCCATCAATAGAAACATCTATACCAGTACTGGTTGACAGTAACCAAAACTCCAATAGCCCTTTGCGTGAGCCAAACTGCGCAGTAAACCTCTCAAGCGCTGAAATAGTTGCCAAAATTTCAGGCACTAATAACTTGCATGGATCGATCGAGTGGATAACTCCACTGGCCTTACCAAAGAATCCAACTACTGCACCACTTTTTGTACGCTTTCCACTAAGCTTAACACGCCTACGACTATTCTTAGGAGAGGTTTGAATAGCCTGGATTTGAGTTTTTATTCCGTGTGCACCTAATGCATGGATTAGCACTCCTTTCTTCCAGTTAGCTACAAAATCTGGGTGTGCATGGTGCAACGCACAGCCACCACAGCGCTTAAACGCACTACAGTCTGACGAGATGCGTTGCTCAGAAGGCTGGACAATCCTGATGTTTTGTAGCCGGTTTCCAATCAAATCTCCAGAAACTAACTCACCAGGCAGAGTACGAGCTGCAAAAATTGGGCCGGTTGCCAAGCCATCGCCGAGGTGCCCTAATCGCTCGATTTTATACGCCATCATAGTTTTTCGTTGCTAAAAAACCACCTGATTGATGACGCCAAAAAGTTGCGTAGGCCCCATCCGCTTTTAATAGGCTGGTATGCGTTCCCTCTTCAACAATTCGTCCGTCTTCCAAAACCACGATGTGATCCATCCGCGCAATTGTAGAAAGCCTGTGTGCGATAGCAATCACTGTCTTCCCAGCCATCACGCCATATAGTGTTTCAAGGATGTCGGCCTCTACAGAACTATCGAGCGCTGATGTTGCCTCATCTAAAACTAAGATTGGAGCATCTTTCAAAATCACTCTCGCAAGCGCCACTCGCTGCCGTTGGCCTCCAGAAAGCTTTACACCTCTTTCACCAACTTGAGCATCATATCCCACGCGACCCTCTGGGTCTTCCAGCGTAAGTATGAACTCATGTGCTTCTGCTTTTTTTGCAGCTTTAATCACTTCCTCTTCTGATGACCCAGGGCGACCATATAAAATATTATCTCGCACAGAACGATGCAGAAGAGAGCTATCTTGCTGCACAACACCAATTTGAGATCGCAAGCTGTCCTGGGTAACATGTGAAATGTTTTGGCCATCAAACCGAATTATACCCTTTTCAACATCATAGAAGCGCAACAATAGCTTTATTAATGTGGACTTGCCCGCTCCACTGGCCCCGACCAGACCAACACTCTGGCCGGGTTTTATTTCAAGCGATATATCTTCCAGACCACCAAAATTGCGCCCATATCTATGGGTCAGATTTGAAATTGAGATATGTGCAGCCTCAATGCGCAAAGGTTTGGCATTCGCCAGATCTACCAACTCAATTGGTGATGAGATTGTTTCCATACCCTCACGGATTACTCCTAATTGACGGAAAACCGTTGTAAGAGCCCACATAATCCACCCTGACATTCCATTCATACGCGTGGTAAGCGCAGCGCCTGCCGCGACCACACCAACACTAGCACTACCAATAACCCACAAATAAATTCCCCAGCCAACAACACTGACAACCAAAAAACCATTAAGCGTAACCAACCCTATGTCCATTAATGTATAAAGCCGCATTTCATATTGAAATTTGGTTCGAGCATTCTCTATAGCCTCCAAGCCATAATTAAGTTCCTGGTTGTCTTGGGAAAACATTTTCACAGAATGTATGTTTGTATAGCTGTCAACCACCCTCCCAGTAACAGCACTGCGCGCATCAGAAAAAGCCTCTGATGCGGGTCCAACCCTCCGTACAGTCCAAAAAACAAGCCATCCATAAAGCCCAACCCAAATAAGAAGGGGAATAGCTAGCCTTAGATCCGCCTCAGCTAATAAAAATATTGCTCCTATCAAATATGCGATGGAAAATGTAATTGCATCAAAAGCTTGAAACACAACCTCACCCATAGCAGGTGGCGTTTGCATTATCCTGTTCGCAATACGACCAGCAAAGTCATTATCAAACCAACTCACTGATTGGCCCAACACATGCCTATGGGATCGATAACGAACTAGTGTTCCCACATTTGGCAACATAGCATTGTTTTGTAGTAATGTATTAATAGCCTGAATAAGTGGCCTAAGTGTCAGAATAAACGTTGCCATCCCAATTAGCTCTAACTTATGTGAGCTCCAAAACTCAGCCGGCGTACTATCTGACAGCATAGTAATCAGCCGACCTAAATACCAAATCAGTATAATCTCGATAGCCGCGACCAGAGCCGAAAAACATCCCAAGAACCAAAAGACCTTTTTAAATGGCAAAAGATATTCACGCAGGAAGGGCCACAACTGTCGCGGTGGTGTGTTGCTAATAGGATAAGGCTGATAAGGATCAACTAGTTTTTCAAAAAACCTAAACATAGAGTCGCAAATTACACGTGCGCATCACAATGCCAAGAAAAACATGTTACTATTTTTCTTTAAGAAGGTGTGCAATCAAATCTGACTTTTTAAGCGTCATATTAGAAGAGACCCAAAAACCCTGGGCTTTTCTCAGTGCAACTCCAAGCTCTTGGCCCTCAAACCAGTCTACAAGATCTGCTGACTTAACCGGCATTATCTGTGTTGATGAGTCTGTAACAGTTTTCCGATCCTCATCTGATGGGATCACCCCAAGCAAAGCACATCGTACCAGCCACGAATCCCAGCCCCCCTCTTCGCCCAACAAAAAGCCATGTTCCTGTGGTAATTCTGAGTTTTGGGAAATACCTCTTATCTGTTTTAGCTGCCTTGCCGTAGAGTTTGAGAGGCGAAGTTGCTCCTGAAGTTCAGGACCACCGATCAGTGCCAAACGCCGTATGGCATTTGGCTTTAATTCTCCCTCTAGACTTTCGAGAAAAGGCAATGCACTCGCGTTAGCCCCAGACAAAACAGACTTTAAAACACCAGCAGACTCCATAGACATGATCGCTGATGTTGGGCTTGCCGCAAGTAGTAATTTGAAAATTTCAGACCCAATTCGTTCTTTAGAAATATGCAGAAGACCAGATTGAAGCTTTTTGCAGGCCGCAAAACCCTCAGAATCTATTCCTTTTATTGGATCACCATACCAAGCATAAAATCTAAAAAAACGTAAGATACGCAGGAAGTCTTCCTTAATTCGACCACTGGCATTTCCCACAAATCTGACACGGCGCATGTTTAAGTCTTCAATACCACTGAGCGGGTCAATGAGGGTTCCCTCCGAACCCAAATACAGCGCATTCATTGTAAAGTCGCGACGCAAAGCGTCTTCCTCAAGGCTAGTACCAAACTCGACTAATGCTCGCCTACCATCTGTTTTTAAATCTTTTCGAAATGTAGTAATCTCATAATTACGACGATTAAGCCGAAACGTAAGTGTGCCATAATCCTCACCAGTTGGAATTACTCTAACATGCATGGCCTCAGCAACCTTACGCATTTGAGACGGTGTCGCATCTGTTGCCAGATCAATGTCTGTCGGTCCACATTTTAGGATGACATTTCTTACGCATCCACCTACATAAAAAAGCTGAAAACCAGCCAAATTAAAGGCTTTAAACACTGGTGCCAGAATGTCTTTGTCTAAAGATTTAGTATCAAGCTTCATAACCGACCCATTTGTTTGCAGAATCCACGCAGAATACCGGCCGTCGCGCCCCAAATATAGTAAGGGCCATACGGCACGCTATAATACGAACGGTTAACGCCTTTCCAAGCTCGTGTTTGTAAATGAAAGTTTTCCAGCTTCATAAGCTGAACAAAGGGGACCTCAAAAATTTCAGAAACCTCATTCGGATCAGCCACTGCGTCCCAGTCTCCCTCAATCCATCCAATTGTAGGGGTTATTTTAAACCCTGTTATTGTATCGTGTGTTGGTAAAGACCCTAGCACATCAACACTCTCAGGATATAGGCCAATTTCTTCTTGCGCCTCTCTCAATGCTGTAAACACGATATTAGCATCTCCATTCTCACGCTTACCTCCCGGAAAAGAAATTTGACCTGGGTGGTTCGACAGCTGTGCTGAGCGTTTAGTCAAGATGAGGTTTACGCCATCAGGTCGGACTATCAGAGGAAACAAAACACCAGCACTTTTCAACTCCGCAGCACTATGATTACCATTAGGATTCAGATCAAAGTCGGAGGTAGTTGCAGCTGGTTGAGCTATTGCTCGCAAAATGTCGTTTTTTTCTTGGTTCATTTTAATCTGTTGAATTTGCCTCAAACCCAAGTGTACTTGGTTCAAAAGTATAGTGTGAGCCACAAAACTGACAATCAGCAGTTACTTTGTTATCTTTTGTGGTCATGTGGCCTATATCTTTTGCTGAATAAATAGACAGGCTCTGCCGCACACGGTCCTCTGAGCATGTACAGCCAAATTTTATCTTTTGTGTTTCAAAAATACGAGGACTTTCCTCATGAAAAAGGAGCTGTATCAGACGTCCAGGATCCAACAACGGTCCAACCATTTCTAACTCGTCAGCTGTGTCCAATAGTAAATTTACACGGTCCCAGTTCTCGTTTTCATCACCATCCAAAATATCACTCGCTCTTAGAAGGCCGTCACTAGATATCCCCTCTTCGATTGCCACATGTTCACCGGGTGTTGGCATGTGCTGAAGCATGATCCCACCGGCTCTTCTACCACTACTACCGTCAGATTCTTGCGAATGGCCAAACGCGAGAGAAAACCGTGTTGGAAGTTGCTCAGATTGCGCAAAATATGTCTCAGCACAGCCTGAAAGTGAACCACCAGAAATTGGAGTTATTCCTTGGTAAGGCGTTGTATCTTGTCCCTGATCAATCAAAATAGCAAAGTGTCCTTTGCCAATTTGGGAAAAACCTGAGGCACTTAAGTCAACCTTATCAGAATCATAGCTGGCGTAGGCACGAATTTTGGCTGGTTCACCATCATCTTTAGGGCCATAGTAGTCTGTAGCTATAAGTCGGACTGGTCCATTACCCCTTACTTGAAGTGAAAGTTTCCATCGTAATTTCATGGTTTGACCAATTAAGGCCGTTAATAAAACCATTTCTGTCACAAGACCCTCAATTACTACTGGGTAATCATGTTGTGATAATATTTCATCCAAAACGCTATCCAGGCGCGCCATGCGCCCCCGTATATCAGAAACATCCAGCTGAAAGGGTAAAACCTTATCGTCTGACTTTTTATTTAATGGCTTTATCATAAATTCTTTCCATATGTTGGACTTGCCATAGCTTGTACATATAAGCACGTCTAGACAGGCACCAACCCTCGGAGACTAAATTGCAACGCTTTGGCAAAAGCCCTGACCCCAAAAAAAATTATAAACATCGCCCAGGAGTCTATGCAATTTTGCCATTAGCCGGTGGTATCTTAACAACCTTCCAAGCAGGAATACATAATGAGTACCAACTGCCAGGAGGTGGCGTTGATCCTGGGGAACAGCCAATTCAGGCCTTGCATCGCGAAGTTTTAGAAGAAACGGGATGGCGAATAAATCGTCCCCGCATACTTTTCAGGTTTAGGCGATTTATATTTATGCCAGAATACAATCTATTAGCCGAAAAAATATGTACAATCTATACAGCCCGGCCCGTAATACGGCATTCAGTCCCCCTTGAGAAAAGCCATTTTCCGATCGTCCTAAGTATTGATGAGGCTTTAAGCCTACTGGCTGTTTCTGGTGATCGCCATGCTGTGTCATTGTACTTTTAACTCAGCAGCCTTTACGGCAGAAAACACTTTTAAAACTACATTTAAATAATCAAATCTACCATTGTTTCATCATCAGTTATATCCCGAATTGACATACCGGCCTTCTCCAATCTTGCAGATAAACTATTAAAGTTTTCTGGCGACGAGGTCTCAATGCCTAAAAGAACTGTCCCAAAATTGCGTGCCGATTTTTTCAAATATTCAAATCTTGATATATCATCGTCTGGGCCCAGTAAGCTCAAAAACTCCTTTAAGGCTCCTGGCCTTTGAGGCATGCGCAAGATAAAATATTTTTTAACACCTATGAACCGTTGAGCCCGCTCTTTTACTTCGGGCAATCTTTCAAAGTCAAAATTTCCACCAGACGAAACACAAACAACTTTTTTACCTTTAATCTTGGCACTTATATCTTTTAAAGCATCTAGGGCTAACGCCCCAGCTGGTTCCAAAACAATACCTTCAATATTCAACATTTCCAAAATTGTTGTACAAATCCGATCCTCTGGAATAGCCAAAACATGATCTTCGTTAACCTCCTTCAAAAACTGAAAGGTATAGTCACCGATTTTTGCAACGGCAGCGCCATCTACAAAAGTATCTACACTTTCAATCTTTGTTGGCTTGCCCGCTTTAAGAGCAGCCGCAAGGCTTTTTCCTCCGGAAGGTTCGACAAAATATATTTCTGTCTCCGGTGCGCGCTCCAAAAGAAGGCGCTGAGCAGAAGAAGAAAGGCCACCACCACCTACTGGCAAAACGTAAAAGTCAGGGGCCTCACCAAGCTGTTCTAACATTTCATGCGTAACAGTTGCCTGCCCCTCAATAACATCAAGGTCGTCAAAAGGTGATAGAAAGTGGCCACCAACTTTTTTGCAGTGTGACTTGCTAGCGCTGAGAGTATCATCGAAATAATCCCCGACTAGGCGCACCTCAACCCATTCACCACCAAATAGCTTAGTTTTGTTTATCTTTTGCTGTGGTGTGGTAACCGGCATAAATATAACGCCATTCTTCTTCATATGACGACATACAAAAGCAACCCCTTGGGCGTGGTTACCCGCGCTAGCACATACAAACACCTGCTTGTCAGTTTGCTTGCTCATCGCATTGTAAGCACCCCGTAACTTGTATGATCGAACAGGGGACAAGTCTTCTCGTTTTAGCCAAATATCGGCATCATATATCGCCGATAAGTGATCGTTCCGCTGCAGTGGTGTCGGAGAAAAAAACTCTCTCATACGCTTCGTTGCAAGGGCAGTTTGCTTACTAAAATCTGTCATGGGTTTGACTAGTGGCCCAAACCGTCAAAATGCGCAAGTTATAGCTCTAAAGAAGTAACGCAGGGAGAGGTGGGAAACTACTCATGTTGATTCATCCTGAAAATTTAAGAAGTCAAAAATTCACCTATAAAATTGATTCTAGAAAACTTGCCGATAACATAAAAAAATTGTACGCCCCTCTGTATATTTAACTCGCTGAACTTAGATTGGACTATGGATGGCTTCGCCTACAAAAATAATTTTAGCCTATTCAGGTGGGCTGGACACATCAATAATTTTAAAGTGGTTACAAACTGAATATAACTGCGATGTTGTCACATTTACTGCCGATCTGGGCCAAGGTGAAGAGCTTGAGCCCGCTCGGGCTAAGGCGGAAAAAATGGGCGCATCGTCAATTTACGTTGAAGACTTGCGTGAAGAGTTTGTGCGAGACTTTGTGTTCCCGATGTTCAGGGCAAATGCCTTATATGAGGGTCTATACCTTCTAGGTACGTCCATCGCACGACCGTTGATATCAAAGCGTCTAGTTGAAATTGCAGATCTTGAGGGAGCAAATGCAATAGCGCATGGGGCAACCGGAAAAGGAAACGATCAAGTCCGGTTTGAGTTAGCTGCCTACGCTCTAAATCCAGACATAAAGGTGATTGCCCCTTGGCGCGACTGGGATCTTTCTAGTCGTTCCTCACTTATAGAGTTTGCTGAAAAGCATCAAATCCCAATAGCTAAGGACAAACGTGGTGAAGCACCTTTTAGCGTGGATGCAAACCTACTTCACACATCTTCAGAAGGTAAAGTACTGGAAGACCCATCTAAAGAAGCCCCTGATTACGTTTATCAACGGACCATAAAGCCTGAACTTGCACCGGACAAACCAGAATATGTTGAAATTGGATTTAAGTCGGGCGACGCTGAAGCGGTGAATGGTGTAATCTTGTCGCCCGCCGAAATCCTGACTGAGCTTAACGATTTAGGGGGTAAACATGGCATTGGTAGGCTGGATTTAGTTGAGGGGCGATTTGTGGGCATGAAATCACGTGGAGTATATGAAACCCCGGGTGGCACATTGTTGCTAGAAGCTCATCGTGGAATTGAGTCAATAACATTAGACCGAGGTGCGGCACACCTTAAAGACGAGCTAATGCCGAGATATGCTGAACTAATTTATAATGGGTTTTGGTTTAGCCCAGAACGCGAAATGTTGCAGGCGCTGATTGACAGCTCTCAGGAGTACGTGACGGGGACTGTACGCTTGAAGCTTTATAAGGGTTCTGTAAAAACTGTTAGTCGCTGGTCAGATTACAGCTTGTACTCAGAGGCTCATGTTACTTTTGAAGATGACGCTGGGGCTTATGATCAAAAGGATGCAGCAGGTTTTATACAACTTAACGCACTACGATTAAAGCTATTAGCAGCTCGGAAAAGGCGCGTGATATAGGTTTTTGTTTAGGTCAAAAAATAAATTGCGTAAGCGTAAGTGTTTTTCGTTTTTGTAATTTAAGCTTTTAAACCTTAATTTTAATAGTATTGAACTGGTCGTATAACCCGTTGGCAATATTCAAAATATCAGAAAACTCATTACCTAAATCTGGCGTTGATGATGGTGGCTTAGAAAACCCTGTGGATTTATGGACAGAATCGTACCAATGTGCTGCCCACACCCCATCTTCAGCACGAGGACCAGCAACCCAACTTAGCATAGCCTCATCAAAGTTTATTCCGAGAGCATAACAAAGCGCAGAAAGTGAAGCTCTTGGGTTTTCTAAGATATCATCGCTATCAATCACAATGGGTTCCTGACCAAGCGACAAACAATAATCAAAAATGTTTTTTTGTTGCAGAAACCCTAGATCGTCTAGTGATGGGTTTTGTCGCTTCCGAGCGTAGCTGGAAATAACCTTAGCCGGACTACGGATCAAAAAAACATTTTTTTGTTTACCAACCCAGTCTAGAGAAAATTTTGGCAACATATGATGTGTTATAAGTTTTTGGTACCAAATTTTAAAGGGCTTAGGGACTGGTCCTGTCAATGCAGAACTTATTAAATCTGGGTCTTTTGACTGACTTTCAATAATGATTTCATTCATAGGATGTTTGGCGCCGGAATGGTGCAAGTATGCCCCATAGTAGGGTTCATCAGAAATTGTAGTATCAGCCCGGTTTCCAAAAGCATACATCAATGCAGTGGACAAATTCCTCGGTCCAGACCACATCGCTATTCTCATAACTTCACCATTTGAATTCAGTTTCTACCTTTATAGACCTAAGATAAATTTTTAATCAGAAAAATAACAAAAATCAGTGTTAATAGGCCCAATATCATAGATCATTATCTGATATTGCAGGCTGCGATAACAGCCATATTGAGAATGTCAGTTACTGAAGAAACTGTCGAACAAATTTGAATTGGCTTATCAATACCAGTAAGAATTGGTCCAATAATAGTTGCGCCACCCATTTCTTGCAAAAGCTTTACTGAAATAGACGCCGAATGCCGCGCGGGAACAACAAGTATATTAGCTGGTCCTGAAAGGCGGCTGAACGGATACTTTTTCATTTCTTGGATATTAAGAGCTACATCTACTGCCATCTCTCCTTCAAACTCAAAATCAACATCCCTTTTCGCTAAAACTCTTGGGGCTATCCGCATTTTCTCTGCTCGCTCAGAGATAGGATAGCCAAAAGTTGAAAAGCTAACAAAAGCGACCCGTGGTTCAAGTCCAAGAGCACGGGCGACGCCCGCAGCCCGTTCTGCAATATCAGCCAAGTCGTTCTCATTTGGCCACTCGTGTACTAATGTATCTGAAATCAGAACAATTTTACCTTTAGACAAAACTGCTGTTACACCAACCGCCCCATCGTGAGGACCAACATCATATACATGATTGATTAGTTCCAAAACATGCGCTGATTTTCTAGTAACACCCGTCACTAGACCATCACCATGACCATGGGCTAACATCAAAGAGCCAAAAACATGCCTATCTCTACCAGCAAGCCGAAGCACATCTGTTTGATCAAAGCCTTTACGCTGAAGCCGATTATACAGGTACTCTTTGTATGTATCTAAGTGAGGTGTGGTTGCAGCATTAACGATCTCTATCTCAGCTACCGCGTCACCAAGTCCAGCCTCCTCTAGTTTTGCCTTGACCACACTCTCACGGCCGACAACTATAGCGTTTCCAAAACCTTCACGTTGATACATAACAGCAGCGCGTAAAACACGTTCATCGTGCCCTTCTGAAAATATCATACGCGCCTGAGAAGACCGAGCGCGCGCATTGATCCCTCTTAAAATACTAGCCGTTGGGTCCATACGGGTTTTTAATGACAGCTCATAACCATCCATATCGATGATTGGACGGCGGGCCGCCCCAGTATCCATACCCGCCCGCGCCACGGCTGGCGGAATGCGGTGAATAAGCCTTGGGTCAAACGGTGTTGGAATAATATAATCCCGCCCAAAACTTAGCTTTGTTCCATAGGCTAGCGCCACTTCATCTGGTACGTCTTCACGCGCTAATTCTGCCAGCGCCCGCGCACAAGCAATTTTCATCTCATCGTTGATGGCGCGCGCATGAATATCCAATGCGCCGCGAAATAAATAGGGGAAACCCAAAACATTATTTACCTGGTTTGGGTAATCAGAGCGACCGGTGGCGACAATTGCGTCAGATCGTACCTCGTGAGCTTCTTCTGGTGTAATTTCAGGGTCTGGGTTTGCCATTGCAAAAATTACTGGGTTTTCTGCCATTTTTTTAACCATGTCTTGAGTGACAGCTCCTTTAACCGAAACCCCTAAAAAGACATCTGCGTCAACCATTGCTTCACCCAGAGACCGCATTTCAGTAGCGACAGCGTGCGCTGATTTCCACTGGTTCATGCCTTCTGTTCGGCCCTGATATATAACGCCCTTAGTATCACAAACTACACAATTGTTATGTTTTGCACCCATTGATTTAAGTAGCTCAACACATGCGATTCCAGCCGCACCAGCTCCATTCAAAACAATTTTTACATCTTGGATTTTTTTGCCAGACAAATGTAGCGCATTTATTAGACCGGCCGCACAAATTACGGCCGTTCCATGCTGGTCATCATGGAATACTGGTATGTCCATTTCTTCTTTTAAAGCTTGCTCGATTATAAAGCACTCTGGAGCCTTGATATCCTCAAGATTAATTCCCCCAAAAGTAGGTCCCATTAACTTGACAGCTTTAATGAATTCGTCTGGGTCCTCAGTATCGAGCTCTATGTCAATTGAATTAACATCTGCAAACCTCTTAAACAAAACGGCTTTGCCTTCCATTACAGGCTTGCTACCCAATGCTCCAAGATTACCAAGTCCCAGCACCGCTGTACCGTTTGAAATTACAGCAACTAGGTTTCCCTTATTAGTGTAATCATAGGCCAACTCTGGGTTTTCTGAAATCTTTAAACACGGCACGGCTACCCCAGGAGAATATGCCAAAGACAGATCGCGCTGAGTTGTCATGGGAACGGTTGCGGTGATCTCAAACTTACCTGGTGTTGGCTCTAAGTGAAACGCCAGCGCGTCTTCATCTGTTACTTTATTATTAGCCATTATGGCACTCCTGGTTGAAATAACCTTGTATCGAACCAACAAAGCAACGACAACCGCTTCCTTTTACTTTCATCTTTGCTTAAAGTCGTTCTATTGCGGAGGTGTTGTTTTGGAAAAATCTGAGTATCCTATTACGCCTATGATGGCGCAGTTTTCTGAAATAAAAAAAGAATACCCACTTGCGTTACTCTTTTACAGAATGGGTGATTTCTACGAACTGTTTTTTGACGATGCTGTGCTAGCGGCTCAGGCGCTGGATATAGCACTTACAAAACGTGGGAAACATTTGGGTGAAGACATTCCAATGTGTGGTGTTCCGGTACACTCCTCAGAGGGTTACCTTCTAAGACTAATTCGAAAGGGGTTTCGTGTTGCTGTTTGCGAGCAACTGGAAGACCCCAAAGAGGCCAAAAAGCGTGGCTCAAAGTCTGTTGTAAAACGCGGTGTTGTGCGCTTGGTTACACCTGGAACACTTACCGAAGATAGTTTGCTAAACCCCAGAAAAAGCAACTTCTTGGCAGCTTTTTCCAACGTTCGTGATGAAAGCTGCCTTGCCTGGGTTGATATTTCAACAGGCATCGTTTGTTATAGGTCGTGTTTACTTAGTCAACTTGGGCCTGAACTCGCTCGACTGGCGCCAGCAGAAATTTTAGTTTCTGAAGATGCAGATGTTAGCATTCATGAAATTATTTTTGACTCAGGAGCTGCCTCAACAAAAATGCCTCCAACTGTTTTTGACAGTGAATCTGGGTTACAGAGCCTTATAGGGGTTTATGGTGATAAAAAGGTTAGCGTTTTTAATGAGTTGGGCCGTTCAGACACCGCCGCCCTTGGTGTGTTAATTGAGTATTTAAGTACTACTCAAAAAGAACAAACCCCTCTTTTACAGTTACCCATTCGTGAAGCACAGGGTGACTTCGTATCAATAGATGCTGCAACACGTCGCAACTTAGAGTTAACAGAAACACTAAATGGTAATCATCAGGGCTCTTTGCTATTTGCTGTAGATCGTACGGTAACTGGCGCAGGAGCCCGACTTTTATACCAAAGAATCACAACCCCATCCCAACGCATCGACTTAATCTCCGAGAGAGCAAACGCTATTCAGTTTTTTTGTGAAGAGAGTGGCACGCGCACAGCGATACGCATCGCCTTAAAACAGTTACCAGATATCGAGCGCGCACTAAGCCGTCTAGCGTTGGGGCGGGGAGGGCCACGTGACCTAGTGGCGATAGCCAATGGAACTATGCAGGCAATTAAGGTCAGCCAACTATTATCTGAAAAATCACTGCCAAGCCTTCTTAGTAGTATAAACCCAGACCTAGTCGGCCATGATTTACTCTCAAACGAATTAACCACGGCACTAATCTCTAATCCACCAATCTTAACCCGTGATGGTGGCTTTATTGATACAGGATATTCAGATGATCTTGATGAAGTACGGGCCTTACGGGATGAAGCAAGACTAATCATTGCAAAAATGCAATCTGATTATTCAATTTTAGCTGAAATTTCTTCATTAAAAATAAAACATAATAACGTATTAGGTTATTTTATTGAAACGACTGCAGCCCATGCACAGCGAATGCTTGCGCCCTCTCTTTCTGAAACATTCATTCACAGGCAAACAACAGCTAATGCAGTACGGTTTACAACTATAAAACTGGGTGAGCTTGAAACAAAAATATTAAACGCTGCAGGGAAAACTATCAGCTTAGAGCAAGAGATTTTTAATCATTTAAAAGAAATGGTCTTATCTAGTGCGCCAAGCCTTCAACTTCTCAGCACTGCAATAGCCGAAATTGATGTAGCCTCTGCCCTCTCTGAGCTTGCTGTAAGCGAGAGCTGGGTAAAGCCAAAAATTAATAATGGCAGAGGTTTTATAATCGATCAAGGCCGCCATCCCGTTGTCGAAAGTGCTCTAAAAAACCAATCATCCTCTGTTTTTGTAGCAAACGATTGTACATTAAACAGTAATGATGAATCTATATGGCTTCTTACCGGTCCAAACATGTCTGGCAAATCAACCTTTCTTCGTCAAAATGCTTTGATCGCCCTGCTTGCACAAGCTGGATCCTACGTACCTGCCACCAGAGCAGAAATTGGAGTTGTTTCACAAATTTTCAGCCGCGTAGGTGCATCAGACGATCTTGCCCGAGGGCGTTCCACGTTCATGGTCGAAATGGTGGAGACCGCAGCCATACTGAACCAAGCGGATAATCGAGCGCTGGTAATTCTAGATGAAATTGGCCGAGGCACCTCCACCTACGATGGACTCTCTATAGCTTGGGCCACCCTTGAGTACCTTCATGATGTCAATCAATGCCGCGCTTTATTTGCCACCCATTACCATGAACTCACTCAGCTATCAGCCAAACTGGAGAAAGTTGAAAACGCTACAGTGACAGTTCGAGAATGGGAGGGGGAGGTTGTGTTTTTACATGAAGTAAAGAAGGGAGCCGCAGACCGCTCTTACGGCGTACAAGTGGCGAAGCTCGCTGGCCTGCCACCAATGGTTTTGGAAAGGGCTAAGGTTGTACTTGAGGCCCTAGAAAGAGGAGAACGAGAGGGCTCCAGTAAACAAAAAGCATTAATCGATGACCTGCCACTGTTTTCAGCAATTCCAGCCTCTACTCCCGCCAAATCTTCGCTATTGGAAGAGACCATAGCAAAAGTTCAACCTGATAACTTAAGCCCAAAAGAAGCTTTAGAATTAATTTACGAACTTAAATCAAAAATGTGATATCGAACCCAAGTTGAAATTTCCACTCTTCGAATTTGTTTTTCACAATTCAGATGATATTCAAGCGGGTGTAGATGAAACACCAACCTGTGCAGGCCTCAAAAGTCTGTCGTGTAACATGAAACCCTCAGCCATTACCTGAATTATATCACCAGATTTTGTTCCAGGAACTGATGCCTCAAACATCGCTTCGTGGTCTTGCGGATCAAACTTGTCACCTATTTCTGGTACAATTGGCTCAATTCCATGCTTTTTAAAAACATTTACAATTTCACGCATAGTCAACTCAACGCCCTCTATCAGGGCCGAAGCTAGCTCTCTCTGGTCTTCAGTTACCACATCAAGACCACGTTTGAGATTGTCATAAACAGGGAGGAGGTCACGAGCTAGTTTGGAGCCACCGTAGTTTTCAGCCTCTCGCCGATCTTTTTCACTGCGCTTTCGTGAGTTTTCGGCGTCGGCCAGCGCACGCATCCATTTGTCTTTCAACTCATCACGCTCAGCCCTCAACGAGTCGAGCTCGAGCTCTTCCTCAGTATGCTCTTCGTCACCAAACATCTCCTCCTCTGCAAGACTAATGTCTTGGAGGAAATCATCTTCATTTTCTTTAGCCATTTCGACCTAACCTCGATCAGATAAAACGCGCCCAACCATCTGGGCTGTATAATTAACAATTGGTACAATTCTGCCATAGTTGAGCCGGGTGGGCCCGATAACGCCAATAGCACCTACAACCTTTCGGTCACTGTCCATATAGGGAGAAACTACCAAAGAGGAACCCGAAAGTGAAAAAAGTTTGTTCTCAGAGCCAATAAAGATGCGTACACCCTCGCCACCCTCTGTTAATTCTAAGAATTCAGCTATGTCGCGCTTCCGCTCCAGGTCATCAAATAACACACGAACTCGGTTTAAATCATCGGCTGTTCCAGAATTTTCTAGCAAGTTCGAACGTCCTCGCACAATTAACCGCTCGTTGTCGCCTCCCGCATCTTGCATTACAGCAATACCGGATTCTACTAGTGTTGCTGTTAATGCATCTAGCTCTGTTCGGTGTTTTTTAATTTCTCCAACTATCGTTGATTGCAGTTCCTGCAATGTTTTACCTTGGCCAATAGCATTTAAAAAATTTACTGCTTCGCGCATTTGGCTCGGTGTTTGACCTGTAGGCGGCCTAAAAACCCGATTTTCCACCTCTCCATTGGCAAACACCAAAACCGCCAGGGAGCGGTCAGCAGCTAATGATACAAATTCAATATGCTTTATTGGAGAGGATTTTTTAGGAGCAAGAACCAGTGACGCACCTTGAGTTAATCCAGAAAGTGCACTCGAAATACGATCAAGCATATTTGTGACGTTATCATCATCTCCCATACTAGCGGCAATTTTGCGCTGATCTGATTCATCGGGATCACCAACCTCCATGATTCCATCGACAAACATACGCAACCCAAGTTCTGTAGGTGTTCGACCAGCAGAAGTGTGCGGGCTATCAAGCAAACCTAAAAACTCCAGGTCCTGCATTACATTTCTGATTGTCGTTGCGCTCACTTGTTCGTTCATTTGTTGTGTTAACGTTCTGCTTCCCATGGGTTCACCGGAAGAAAGATAGCTTTCCACTATCCGTTGAAACACTTCACGACTGCGTGTGTCCATTTCAGAAAATAGCTCAGTAGACGAATCCATTAACCTAGCCCTTGCCATTTGGGGTGCGCATCGCATATTCGCCCATCAGCACAGGGAGAACAAGTCATGAGACCATCAGGACGAAAATTAAATCAGATGCGAGACATTACTATCGAAACTGGGGTCACACGTCACGCTGAGGGCTCCTGTTTAATTAAGTGTGGTGACACTCATGTGCTTTGCACAGCAAGCCTAGAGGAACGCGTCCCCGCTTTTTTAAGAAATACCGGTTTGGGCTGGGTTACCGCAGAATACGGCATGCTCCCACGTGCCACTCATACTAGAATGCGACGGGAAGCAAAGAACGGTCAATCTGGCCGCACTCAGGAAATCCAAAGATTAATTGGCCGTAGTTTGCGGGCTGGAGTAGATCGTGTAGCTCTAGGTGAACGACAAATCAGCATCGATTGTGACGTAATACAGGCGGATGGAGGCACTCGTTGCGCGGCAATTACCGGAGGATGGGTTGCTTTAAAGTTAGCTGTTAAAAAATTGATCGCTAGTGGAGATATTCAAAGTGATCCTCTGCTAGATCCCGTTGCTGCCGTTAGCTGTGGTATTTACGCTGGACAATCTATTGTAGATTTGGACTATCCTGAGGATAGTGAAGCAGGTGTTGATGGTAATTTTGTAATGCTAGGTTCCGGTAAGTTAGTCGAAATCCAAATGTCAGCAGAGGGATCAACGTTTTCACGCACTCAAATGGACGAACTTATGAATCTTGCTGAATCAGGTATCTCTGAATTAGTCAGAGCTCAAAAGGCCGCCACTTCTTAATGCGAAAACTGGCTGAGAAAAAAATTGTTTTAGCAAGTCACAACCAAGGCAAATTGAGCGAAATACAGGTTTTGCTCCAGCCTTTTGGAATTAGTTGTATGAGTGCTGGTGAGTTAGGTATTGATGAGCCAGAAGAAACAGAAAGTACTTTTTCAGGAAACGCTAGAATAAAAGCACATCATTCATCAATGGCCTCTGGTTTACCGGCTTTGTCGGATGACAGTGGAATTTCTGTTGATGCGTTAGATGGAGCTCCGGGTGTGTATACAGCAGATTGGGCCGAAAAAGCAGGTGGTAGAGATTTTAATCTTGCAATGAAGGCTGTTTGGGAGAAATTGGAGGAGCGTCATGCACCAAGCCCAAGGTTAGCACAGTTTAATTGTACACTATGTCTTGCCTGGCCCGACGGACATGACGAAGTTTTTACTGGCGTCGCACCAGGACAGGTTGTTTGGCCTATACGGGGTGAGCATGGTTTTGGCTTTGACCCAATGTTCCAGCCAGATGGATACACAAAGACTTTCGCCGAAATGCGTCCTGAAGAAAAAAATCCCTTAACACACAGAGCAGATGCTTTTGCTAAATTAGTAGCTGGCTGCCTTGGATAACGATTGGCGCCATGGTGGGTTTGGGCTTTATATTCACTGGCCCTTTTGTGAAGCTAAGTGCCCTTATTGTGATTTTAATTCTTACGTAAATTCAAACGTAGACACCCAAGTCTGGGAAGATGCACTTATTTCAGAGCTAGATCGTAACGCCAAACTTACTAGCGGACGACTTCTTAATTCCATATTCTTTGGTGGTGGAACACCAAGTTTAATGCCGCCATCGCTAGTAGAGAAATTGATATCCAGGGCGTATGAACATTGGACGCCAGCAAATGACATTGAAATTACCTTGGAGGCTAATCCATCATCAGTTGAAGCTGAGCGATTTTCAGGTTTTAAGGCAGCTGGTGTAAATAGAGTTTCGATTGGTATTCAGGCT
This sequence comes from Planktomarina sp., assembly GCA_017856985.1. Taxonomy (GTDB): domain Bacteria; phylum Pseudomonadota; class Alphaproteobacteria; order Rhodobacterales; family Rhodobacteraceae; genus Planktomarina; species Planktomarina karensis. Next base: position 40,886 of record JAFMEA010000001.1, on the reverse strand, counting down.
TTAAATAACCTTGACCTTAAGAAGCTTGGGAGACTGCACTCTGTAGACGACGCAATGCTAGCTTTAGAAGTAGCACATCACCACTTTGATCGCGTGAGTTTTGATTTAATTTACGGTCGGCAAAACCAATCTTTATCATCTTGGGAGGCTGAGCTCACAAGGGCCATATCTCTAAGTAGCGGTCACCTGTCACTCTATCAACTGACCATTGAGCCTGGCACTGCGTTTGGATACCGGGCCAGTGCAGGAAAGCTTACAGGGTTGCCCAATGAGGATCTTTCGGCTGATATGTTTGAATTTACAGACACGACCTGCGCATTAGCTGGTCTAAATTCTTATGAAGTATCTAACTTTTCTTCTGAAGGCTTAGAATCTAAACATAACTTAATCTATTGGATGGGTGGGGATTATATCGGGATTGGTCCTGGAGCGCATGGAAGAATAACATCTGATAATCAGAGACTTGCAACCAGAACAATGCTTTCTCCAGCAGCCTGGCTTGATACCGTTCATCTTAAATCAAGCGGTGAACTTACCCCTGATATTCTTTCTAAGACTGACCATGCAAATGAACTCATTATGATGGGCCTACGGCTCAAGGGTGGTATTTCCCAATCAAGAATAGAAGCTATGGTTGGTAAGAAGTTTAATATCACAACAGAGCTGACCGACCTTGGCCTTCTAGATATTTCTGACGGCTTTATAAGAGCGACCAACTCAGGCCGTGCGCTCTTAAATCAAGTAATACAGAAACTAATGTTTTAGTTTTTAGTTAAGTGGCGACAAAGGTCATCAAGCTGTTCTAAATTCTTATACCGAATTTTAATTTCACCAGACGCCTGATTGGGTTTATGAGATATTGATACTTCCATTTTGAGCGCTGCACAAAGATCTCCCTCAAGAGCCTTTGTATCGGCATCCTTTGTTGTTTCAGGCAAGGGTATTTGCTTTTTAACGACATGGCTCTTCACTAGACCTTCTGTCTGCCTTACAGATAACCCTCGCGCTATTATAATCTTTGCTATTCCTGAAGGATCACTAGAAGTGATTAAAGCTCTAGCGTGCCCACTAGAAATTTTTCCTTTAATTACAAGATCTTGAACATATTTTGGTAGTACAAGAAGCCTAAGGAAGTTGGCTATGTGAGGTCGTGACTTACCAAGAGCCTGTGCCATTTGATCTTGTGTATGACCAAACTTATCCATTAACTGACGATATCCTGCGGCCTCTTCAATAGGGTTTAAGTCAGCTCTTTGGATATTTTCAACTATAGCTATCTCAAGAACGTCTTCATTTGAAAACTCACGAACCACAACTGGTATTTGATGGATCTGCGCAATTTGAGAAGCTCTCCAACGCCTCTCACCAGCAACGATCTCGAAATCACCCTTTTTACTGGGATGTGATCGCACAACGAGTGGCTGAATAATTCCCTTAGCGCGAATTGAAGCCGCAAGATCACTTAAATCATCCTTATCAAAATACCTTCGTGGCTGATCTGGGTTGGGGTGAATTTTTTCAATCGGCAAAAATGTATCGTTTTTAAATCGTGCCTTTGTGTCTGAGGCGTCTTTTGATGATGGCTCTATATCCGCCATAAGAGCGGACAACCCCCTACCAAGACCCCGCTGGCGCTTACCTACATTAGACATTTTCAACTCCCCTTTATTTAGGTCGTAAAAGTAACTCTTCAGCTAAAGCGCGGTACGCTGCCGCTCCTTTAGATTTAGTATCATAGCTCAAAACCGTTTTAGAAAAAGATGGCGCCTCACTAACTCGCACATTTCTTGGGATTACTGTCTTAAAAACTAGTTCTCCTAAGTTTTTTCGTGCATCATCTTCCACCTGTAGGGACAAGCCATTACGAGAATCAAACATGGTTAGTACAATACCATCTATTCTTAAATCTGGGTTACCCGCACTACGAATTTCTCGAACAGATAAGAGAAGCTGTGACAGTCCCTCCAAAGCATAAAACTCACTCTGCAGAGGTATTACCAAAGAGTCAGCCGCAATAAGCGCATTTACGGTTAAAACACTTAAAGATGGGGGACAATCAAAGAAAATATAATCATAAAAGGCGACATCTGAATTATTTAAGGCAAGCGCTAGCAATTTGCTTCTATCTTTTGCCGCAGCAAACTCAATATCTGCGGAACTCAGATCTACTGTAGATGGTATAATGTGTAGATTTTCAACATCTGTTTTAATTATAAACTGGTCTTCAATGATACCCCCACTAAGTACATCGTAGGTCGTAAACTCTCTATCTTCAGCAAGAGAACCAAGGCCAGTCGATGCGTTTCCTTGGGGATCTAGGTCTAAAATCAATACCTTACGATCTCTTTCACAAAATGCCGCTGCCAAATTAAGAGTAGTCGTTGTTTTACCAACCCCACCTTTTTGATTCGCAAATGCTATTATCTTAGGTTTGTTTTTTTGCACGATAGACGTTCCTAATAACCAGTATCGCCCCGTCGGCGCTTGTCTTACTTTGTACCACATCACAGTCAAATGACCACGTATCTCGTGCTAATTTAAGTTCTTGAGAAAAATTTTTACCCTTCATAATTAAGCAGACTGTATTCTTTTCAGTGAGGTGTTCAACAAGCTTCAATAACTTAGGAAGCGCGGCGACAGCCCGGACCGAAACTATAGAAACTGCCTGAACAGAGACTACCTCCACTCTTTTATTTTGAACTTCGCAGTTTAAATCTAGTTCTAACACTACCTGCCTTAGAAACACCGCCTTTCGCGCATCACTTTCGACCAAAATCACTTTAGTTAATGGAGATGTGGCCTTAAGAAGGATGGCAGCAACTACTCCAGGAAAACCACCACCACTACCCACATCAACCCACAAGGAGCCAATATCTGTCAAAAACACTATTTGAGCAGAATCTTCAATGTGGCGACTCCAAATATCTGCCACATCACCCTTAGCAACTAAGTTGATTACAGGATTCCACTTAATCACAAGAGCTACGTAGTCCTCTAGCTGCTTTATTGTTTCACGTGAAACATCCGGAAAGCACTTCAGAGACCTTTTTTTCATATGGCTTTCTTTAACTCAAGGCTTTTCAGTCCCAGCAACACTGCTGTCAAAGCCGCCGGAGTTACACCCTCTATATTTTTGGCAGCGCCTAAGGAATGTGGTCTAGCGGCTGACAGCTTACTAATCATTTCTGACGACAGCCCTGATACAATACTGTAGTTAAAATTTTTGGGTATCTCGACACCAAGGTCCTTAGCTAAGGCCTCTACATCTCGTCTCTGTCGCTCTATATAAGTAATATATACTGCCTCACAGGCCGCTTGTTTTTTTGTTGCCTTAGATGACTTTGAAAACGAGGGCTCCAAATCAGCTACGTGTTCAACAGAAACTCCAGGAATTGCCAATAATTCATGGCCATTTCTACGACGCCCGTCCAGACCAAGATCTATTCCAGCAGATCTAGCTTCATTTGGAGACACAGACATACTTGACAAAACAAGCTTACAAGCAACTAGCCTCTCCATTTTTTTCGAATAAGCTCTATAGCGGACAGCAGATACACACCCAGACAACCACCCTTGCTCTGTAAGACGTTGATCCGCGTTGTCGGCACGTAACTTCAGTCGAAACTCTGCCCTAGAAGTAAACATTCGATAGGGCTCTGAAGCTCCACGCGATGTAAGATCATCAATCATAACCCCAATATAACTGGAAGAACGATCAAATTTTATATTTGGTACGCCTTTTATTTTTTTCGCAACACCTATGGCCGCCACCAAACCCTGGGCAGCGGCTTCCTCATAACCTGTGGTACCGTTAATCTGCCCTGCTAAGAATAACCCATCAAGCAGATTTGTTTCCAAATCTCTCGTTAATCCCATTGGATTCATAAAGTCATATTCGATAGCATATCCTGGTTGCAAGATCTCAACATTCTGTAGGCCGACGATAGACCTAACATATTGATATTGCAGCGTTTCAGGCAGTGATGTCGAAATACCGTTGGGGTAGATGCTATTAGTTGTTAGCCCTTCCGGCTCCAGGAATATCTGATGGCTTTGCTTATCCGGAAACCGAATAATCTTATCCTCAATAGACGGACAGTATCTTGGACCAACCCCCGCTATATGCCCTCCGTACATTGCTGACTTCCCCAAATTTTCTTGAATAATCTCATGGGTGTTTTGGTTCGTATGTGTAATTCCGCAAGAAACTTGCTTCACGCTCGGAGATTGAGATAGAAATGATAGCATTACTGGATCGTCGTCAGCAGGCTGGCTCTCTAAAACTTCCCAATTGATCGTATTACCATTCAGCCTGGGCGGCGTACCGGTCTTTAGTCTACCAAACGTAGCACCCAACTGTTCCATTTGGTTAGATAGGTGGTCAGCAGCAGCCTCTCCCATTCGTCCCGCTGAAACCCGCTTATCCCCTATATGTATTACTCCACGCATGAACGTACCAGCCGTTAAAATAACTGTATAAGAGTGAACGCTAGTGCCATCAGACAACATCACACCGTCAATACAACCATCTCTAGACAGAAGGCCGGTTACCTCCCCCTCAATTTCTGTAAAGTTTTCTTTTGCTAGAATTTTTTGAACCGCTTGCAAGTAGAGCTCCCGGTCTGACTGTGTACGCGGCCCCTGCACCGCCGGTCCTTTACTTCGGTTTAGAAGACGAAACTGTATACCAGAAACATCAGCAGCCCTACCCATTATGCCATCAAGGGCATCAATTTCACGAACTAAGTGCCCCTTACCCAAACCGCCAATTGCAGGGTTGCATGACATAGATCCCGTCTTTGACTTGTCTAAAGTCACTAGTGCAGCTCTTAAGCCGTACCGACACGCCGCATGAATAGCCTCACAGCCAGCATGGCCACCACCAACAACAACGACATCAAAATGTTTCACGTGAAACACACCCCTTACTTACCCAAGCAAAAACTAGAAAATATTTCATCTAAAATGCTTTCTATATCAATTTTTCCAAAAACAAAATCTAACTGTGTACACGCAAAATATAACTCCTGACTAGCTAACTCATAAGGCAAGGGATCCTGAGTTAAAAAAACTTTTGTTTTTGACAAACAATCATTAGCTGCTTTTAACCCGTCAACTTGCCGTTCACGGATAGCAGCGACGTCTAGCATGGTTTCTGGTGAAAGTTTTTTACTTACTAACTTCAATAAGTTAGATACTCCCTTACCAGTTTTTCCAGACACAGCTAAGCCTGAAACATCTCTAGTGTCTGCCTTACTTTGTACGACAATATCACCAGGTTCTTTAGAAATAAGAAGCTCGTCTTCTTCACTATCCACCAAAAACACCCTAACATCGGCAGCTTCAGATCTTTTGTAAGACATTGATATACCTAGTTTTTCAATATAGTCGTCTGTTTCTCTTAAACCAGCAGTATCCATAAAAGTTACAGGTAGGCCATTCAGGTCTATGCGAACTTCTATCACATCCCGGGTAGTACCAGCTATGTCAGAAGTAATTGCCACGTCTCTACCTGCTATTGAATTCAACAAAGTAGACTTTCCTACGTTTGGCGCTCCAATAATAGCGACTGTAAAACCCTGGCGTATTTTCGACGCCATAACAGATCGTTCTAGCACCGCCATAATAGAGCTCGCTGTAGCCTCAACAATAGACCGAACCTCAATGTGAAGGTCTGCAGGTATTTCGTCATCAGAGAAGTCTATACTAGCCTCCAGAAGAGCGACGGCTCTTAAAAGCTTCTCTTTCCAAATTCTGCCAGCTTCGGAGAAATGGCCGTCCAACACCTGCATCGCTTGTTTTCGCTGTAGCTCAGTTTCTGCTTCTATCAAATCAGAAAGCGCTTCAACCTGGTTTAAATCCAAATTTCCATTTTCGAGAGCTCTCCTCGTGAACTCTCCTGGTAACGCTAATCTGCAACCATCACTTTTTGACAATTCTGCCAATAGTTTAGACACCGTTGCTAGGCCACCATGAACATGAAACTCTACGACCCTCTCTCCAGTAAAACTCGCGCCGTGATCAAAACAAAGGACAAGAGCACGATCAATTAGGTCACCATTTGGGTCTTTGATCGACCTCAAAGCCAACCTTCCACATGTTGGAATATTGCACAATTTCGACGCTATATCAAATGCTTGATGGCCAGACAGCCTAATAATGGAAACGCCAGCACGTCCCGACGCCGTAGCCTGAGCAAATATCGCATCCATCACATACTTTAGGTATTCATAGAGTCAAAAAATTCTGAGTTAGACTTTGTTTGTTTAAGCTTAGAGATAAGAAACTCGATAGCATCGGTAGTACCCATTGGATTTAAAATTCTGCGTAAAACAAAAGTTTTTTGAAGGTCAACTTTATCCACAAGAAGCTCTTCTTTACGAGTTCCAGACTTCAGTATGTCCATTGCCGGGAAAACGCGTTTGTCAGCCACCTTTCGATCCAGAACTATCTCTGAATTTCCTGTGCCCTTAAATTCCTCAAAAATAACTTCGTCCATACGACTACCAGTATCAACGAGCGCGGTCGCTACGATTGTTAACGAGCCACCTTCCTCTATATTTCTAGCCGCACCAAAAAAACGTTTGGGCCGCTGTAGCGCATTGGCATCTACACCACCCGTTAAAACTTTACCTGATGACGGCACAACAGTATTAAACGCTCGGCCTAACCTCGTAATTGAATCTAAGAGAATTACTACGTCACGTTTGTGCTCTACTAGCCGCTTTGCCTTTTCTATGACCATTTCAGATACTGCAACGTGACGAGTTGCTGGCTCATCAAAGGTAGAGCTAACCACCTCACCTTTTACGGATCTTTGCATATCTGTAACTTCTTCTGGCCGTTCGTCAATCAATAGAACTATTAAGTAACAATCGGGGTGGTTTTTTTCAATTGAATGCGCAATGTTTTGTAAAAGAACAGTCTTACCGGTGCGCGGTGGCGCTACAATAAGTGACCGCTGGCCTTTTCCAATCGGAGCAACCAGATCAATAATCCTTGCCGATCGGTCTTTAACTGTTGGATCGTCGACTTCCATATCAAAACGTTCATCAGGATATAATGGTGTTAAATTATCAAAGGCTACCTTATGGCGAGCCCGCTCTGGATCCTCAAAATTAATTTTTTCTATCTTTATCATACAGAAATATCGTTCCGTATCGGTCGGCGCTTTGATTACACCCTCTATCGTGTCGCCTGTACGCATTGAAAACTGTCTAATCATCTCTGGGGATACGTATATATCGTCAGGACCTGGTAGGTAGTTAGCTTCTGGTGATCGTAAAAACCCAAATCCATCCTGTAAAACTTCTAATACACCTTCCCCTGAGATTTCAGCTCCATCTTCCGCTCTCTCTTTCAATATTGAGAACATCATCTCGCCCTTACGCATAGTCGAGGCGTTTTCAATCTCTAGCTCTTTAGCCATAGATAAAAGATCTTTGGGAGTTTTTGCCTTTAAATCAGCTAAATTAACACGATCAACGGTCATTATTTCATTTCCAGTCTAAAGTTTTAGAACAGTAATTATTTTTAGAAAATAGCTATCCCGAATGGGTGCAGTATCCCGTTACTGAAATAACATAAGTGAGTCAAACTAATAGCTGAGAAATTAAATCGGCTGAACAACAACCATAGTAACGATAATTATTAATAGTACAGTCGGTACTTCATTCATTATCCTATAGGTTCGGCCGTTTAATTTGTTCTGGCCTGTTTTAAAAAAAACTTGTTGTCTGCTAAGCCAAAAGTGAAACAGTGTAAGTGATAAGACACTAAACAGTTTTATCCACGGCCAAAAGAGTTCCCAATCTACAACTCCAGGAATAATAGAGAGGCAAATTCCAAAAAACCAAGAGCTTATCATTGCTGGAACCATTATTACTTTCAACAACCGGTGCTCCATTTTTATGAACAGTCGATCAGTATCAGAGTTTTTATTAACTTCTTCACTATGATAAACAAACAGTCGTGGTAAATAAAAAATTCCCGCCATCCAAGCAATCACTGAAATAATATGGCCAACTAGATACCATGAGTAAAGAGATATAAAAAAATCGTACATGTAGATTATTTTGTAAACCTTAATAATAATAAATATAAGTATATAAGTTAGTAGTAGTTTGTAGGTACATGATTTTCTGTGGATTAAAGACTAATCCCCAAACATGTTCACTTGTGGATAATAAATGGAAAAAAAAAATCAAAATTTTAACACATTAAAAACATAAGCTTAAAAAAAATTAAATGTATAAAGCTTGTATAAGAATTTAGTAATACGTTAAAAGCATTTAATTAACACGGAATAAATATACATATCTACAGTAAATAAAGCTGTGATAAATTGCATGAAATAAGATGGTTTTTGTATGGTAGCCATAAGCTGCCGGTAAACTCACAGTATTACAAAATACTACAACCCAAATTATCCTCAGGATTATCCCAAATGGATTTCATTCTTGCCTCTCAATCGAAAACCCGTTGTTGCATTCTTCGAAACGCTGCGCTTCCCTTTTGTAATATATCACCAAACATTGATGAATTGAATATTATGAAGTCTTTGGTGAGTGAGGGTACTCCTCACAGAGATATTCCTAACGTTCTGGCAGAATTTAAAGCAAAAAAGATTTCGTCTAAAAATATTGATAGCTGGGTATTGGGCTGTGACCAAATACTTTCGTTAGATGGTGAAGTTTTCAGTAAACCTGACTCTAAAGCGCAATTATCGGCAAACATTTCGCAAATGGCGGGTAAAACACATCAGTTAATTACAGCAAATGTAATTTATAAAGGCGCTAAACCGATGTGGCGTCATACAGCGGTGAGCAACTTAACCATGCACCCGATGTCACCACTAGAGGTGCAAAATTTTGTAACCAAATTTTGGTTAGAAGCTCAAAACAGTTCAGCAGGCTATTGCTTTGAAAAAACACCTCATTTGTTTTCCAAGGTTAAAGGCAACTGGTTTGATATTATGGGTATATCAATTTCTCAGATTTTAAATTTTTTACATCAAAATAATTACGCAAATATCGCAACTACACCAAAAATCGTTGCGGTATTAGGCAGCCCAATTTCTCACAGTAGATCGCCAATCATGCATCGCTATTGGTTGCAGAAGAATAACATTTGTGGTGATTACATCGCCATCGATACTCCCGAAAAAAATTTCTCAAATACTGTGAATGTTTTAGCAGAGGTAGGGGTATCTGGATTTAATGTTACTTTACCTCATAAAGAAGCCGCCTTAAACTTGTCACATAGTAAAACCAAGCGGGCGCTAGAAATTGGTGCTGCTAATACACTCATTGTTGATAGCAGTGGTAATATTCTGGCAGACAATACAGATGGTTATGGTTTTATTAGTAACTTAGAAGCAAATGGTGGCAGTTGGCTTCCGAATGCCGGTCCAGCGTTAGTGATAGGGGCGGGCGGCGCAGCGCGTGCAATATTGGTGTCATTGCTAGCAGCTGGGACGCCACAAATTTACCTGACCAACCGAACCAAAAGTAGGGCGCAAAACTTATCTGTCGAACTCTCAGATAAAATAGAAGTCATTGACTGGGACGAGAAAGAAGAATGGCTTTCGAGAATTTCAACCCTTGTTAATACAACCTCTTTAGGAATGACGGGTAAGCCAGCGCTGACTATAAGTTTAAAAACTTTAAATAAAAAGGCACTGGTCACGGATCTTGTTTATACACCAGTTAAGACACCATTATTAACACAAGCCGAAAAATTGGGATTTAATACGGTGTCGGGAGTTGGTATGCTTTTGTATCAAGGAGTACCGGGGTTTCATCAATGGTTTGGTTTACCCCCAAAGGTTGATTTAGAATTAGTTAAATTGGTTAGCGGATGAAGTTTTTACTAGGCTTAACGGGTTCCATTGGGATGGGTAAATCCACTACCGCAGCGTTATTTTCAGCAAGAGGCTGTGCAATTTGGGACGCAGATAAGATAGTACATGAAGCGTACAGTGCTGGTGGTTTAGCTGTCATTCAGATGAGCAAGATACTTCCAGAGGTTGTTAAAAGTGGAACCGTAGATAGAAAAAAACTAAAAGAAATTGTGCTAGAAAACCCTAAAAAATTAGCTCAAATAGAGAGTATAATACATCCATTGGTGAAACGGGACCGAGAAAATTTTATTGAAACAAATACCTCAAAAATTCTTGTTTTTGATATTCCACTTTTGTTTGAGCTAGGCACTCAAACAAAATTTGATGCCGTAGCCTGTGTTACAATATCCTCAAAAATTCAGGAAGAGCGCGTCCTTTCTCGCTCAGGCATGACAAAAAAACATTTAGATGTGATTATCTCCAAACAGCTTTCTTCAGCTGAAAAGGTAGCCCGCTCTGACTACGTAATTGATACTACGAGTATGAAGAGCGCAGAGTTGTGCGTGGAAAATATATTAAGAGATATCGAAGAAAGACAAAAAAATGCGTGAAATTGTTCTTGATACTGAAACAACTGGCTTTGAGCCGAATGATGGGGATCGGATCGTTGAAATTGGTGCTGTAGAGCTCTTCAATCATATACCCACTGGTAAAACATTTCATCAATATATTAATCCAGAACGGAACATGCCAGAGGGTGCGTTTTCCGTACATGGCCTGAGTGAAGAATTTTTATCAGACAAACCAGTATTTAAATTAATTGCTCAAGATTTTTTAGAGTTTATTGGTGATGCTAAACTTGTTATCCACAATGCCTCCTTTGATATGAAATTTATAAATGCGGAGCTTGGTTGGGTAAAACATGATTCATTACCACTAAGTCGGGCGATAGATACCTTAGCTATAGCGCGCCGTAAATTTCCAGGGTCTCCAGCATCTCTTGACGCGTTATGTCGTCGTTTTAGCATAAATAACTCCGCGAGGACACTTCATGGCGCGCTTCTTGATTCAGAAATTTTAGCAGAAGTGTATTTGGAATTACTTGGAGGCCGCCAGCCAGACTTGGTATTAAAAACAACGTCTGAAAAACAAACGGACGGTTCAGATGGGGTGGCATGGCGGCCACCCGTACGTGCTAATAGTTTGCCAGATCGGTTAACAGAAAAAGAAAAGGAAGCTCATAAAGTTTTTGTAGAAGCTTTAGGCACAGGCTCTGTGTGGAACAGGTTAGCTTAGTTCGCTTTAGCCTTAGCGTTTTCATCAACCCTTCTCTGGATCTCATTTCTATACAACGCTAGAAAATCAACCATTTCTAAGTTTAATGATGGAAAGCCGCCGTCCCGGGTTACATCACTCACAATTCGACGTAAAAATGGAAATATCATACGAGGGCATTCTATCATGAGATAAGGATGAAGTTGGTCTTCTGGTATGTTCTCAATATGAAAAATTCCAGCATATTCAAGTTCCAGAAGAAACATTGGCTCGTCTTTGTCTTTCGTTTTAGATGAAATATTTGATTTTATAATTACTTCATATTGATGCTCTACGGGCCGCTTTTTGGCATCAATGTTGACTTGAACAGATACGTTTGGCTGTACTTCACCAGTGATACCTTTTTGAGCTAAGATATTTTCAAATGACATGTCTCTAATGTACTGAGCAAGAACCTGCGTTTTTAACGGCTTCTTAGGCACAACCTCTTCCTCATTCAGCGCTTGTTCAATTGCCTTTTTAGCCATTATTTGTACTCCTATAAGTCTGTTTTTCCTACTTTATCAGAAAGTTACAGAGCTCTCAATCCTTGGTCCACCCGGAGGGATTATCCCTTGGAGTAACGTCATTAAAGCTTCCATCAATAACGTCGTCTGCGTGGTGCTTATCAGATTTATTAAAGTTAAATTTATTCATTTTAATTCTGGACCTAAGCTGTCGCATTACAAAAGAACGAAATTGTGGAAATAGTAACAAAACTCCAATAAAATCTGTAAAAAACCCAGGCGTAAGTAATAGGGCGCCAGCAAACAAAATCATTGCCCCATGAGCTAGTGGTTCAACTGGGTTTTGCATAGTTAAAAACGAATCCTGCAATTTTGCTACAGCTCGGATTCCTTGACTGCGAACTAGCGAGGTTCCAATGATGGCGGTAAGAAGTACAATTGTTAAGGTCGGCCAAAGGCCAATGTAATCTCCAACCTGGATAAACAACCCTATTTCAATTAGGGGCACTGCAATAAAGGCAAGCAACAAGCGCATTTGTGTCTCCAATTCACATTTAGCCTAGTGGACTTGAGCCACTTGCTGACCTACATAAGGATTAATATGTCAGATTTCTATTCCACATGGGGTAAAAGGTTAAAATGAATATGCAACTAATCCAACTTTTAGCGTTGGCTGGTATCGCCGTATACCTTATTTTAAAACTCCGCGGAGTACTTGGAACTCGAGAGGGTCACGAGGCACCGCGCAGTACAAGTGTGTCACCAGAAGCGAAACGCAAAAAATTTGAGGTAATTGACGGTGGATCAGACCCAGATATTGCAGACTGGACTGAAGAAGATAGCGACGTCGGTCGCGCGCTGGCGGCAATGAAAGCCGTAGAGCCCTCTTTCTCTGTCACAGAGTTCCTTCAGGGATCTAAAGGTGCTTATGAGATGATTTTAATGGCATTTGAAAATGCGGATCTTTTAAGTGTTAAGACTTTTTTAAGTGATGAGGTTTATGATGCTTTTTCTGCTGTGGTTAAGGATCGTGAGACTAAAGGATTAACTATAGAAGCTGAATTTATTGGTGTGCTAGAGACTGGTCTAATGAGCGCTACCTTTGACCCGACTGACAACCGTGGTGAAGTAGATGTAAGGTTCGTTTGTAAACTTACTTCCGTTGTTAAAAACAAAAAAGGCAAAATTGTTGAGGGCAGTGAAACTGAAGAAAAGAGGCAACGAGATGTCTGGACATTTGCTCGCTCTATGGGCGCCTCGGATCCAAACTGGAAACTTGTCGCAACGGGTGAATGACCAAAAACCTGTTAACTAATTACGCCATGTTAAAAACAGAAATTATTTTTTAGAGACGCTTCATGGCTAGAAAACTTCAACCGGAAGAGTGGGACCTTTGGAGGAGGGTTGCTGATACGGCAATCCCTATTCAACCTTTGGCGGCTGTGAAGCCACAAGGTCTAGCTAAAATAATAAATAAAGTTAAAAATCCCCCAACAACGAATTTTGAAATAAAAGACTTTAAAATTGGCCAAACCCTGAGGCAAGCAGTCAACAATAAGGGCACAGCAGTTCCACAGAAAAAGCATCATAAGATGGATGCAAAATCTTTTGGGAAACTAACTCGCGGGAAAATGCGTCCAGAGGCCGTCCTTGATTTACATGGTATGACCTTGGTGGAGGCACACCCAGCATTGCACAACTTTGTCTTAGGTTCTGCGCAATTGGATCGTCGATTGGTACTTGTGATAACCGGTAAGGGGAAACCCAAACTGGATTACGGCCCAATTCCCGTCCGGCACGGCGTCTTAAGAGAAAACGTTCCGATCTGGTTGCGCCAGTTACCACTATCCTCTGTTATTCTTGACGTTACTGCGGCGCACCAAAGACATGGCGGTGGTGGTGCGATCTATGTCTACCTAAAGAAAAAGCGCTAGCTTACTAAAGATTTTCTTGCTTTTGAAACCCCTACCCACATTAATATAGATGAGATGCCAAAAAAAGCAGAAATCCAAACATATTGACTTTCAAGGGAAACTTCGTGGTCTAATAACACACCTGTTAGGGTGGGGCCAATGGCAGACCCCAAAACCATAACAGCTACAGCCGCCGCTTTTATAGACCCAAGGTGTTTTGTCCCAAAAAACTCAGCCCAAAAGGCATTTGGAAGTGTTGCAGAGGCTCCAGACGTTATTCCCAAAAAAACAAAACCAAGCAAAGCAGCAACCAATGTTTCCCCAAAAGAGAATAGCAAAAAGGCCACAACTAGGGGCATTTGGAAATAAGGTATTAAATTCACTGTTCCGATCTTGTCTAACAGAATACCTGATAAAAACATCGCAACAATCGCACAGCCAGTGTAAATAGGAAACATTGCAACTAGCTGCAAGTGTTCCCAGCCTTTAATCTCTGCAAAGTGAACCTGTAAAAAAAAGAATGCTGTATTAAATGCTGATTGCCCAACAAATGCTGGTACCATGAACCAGAATAGAGGGTGCGCCAGGGTTTGGTTTCTTGTCCAGTGACGGTTTTTCATGCCTTTTGATTGGCTTTCCTTAGCCATCGACTGGGGACTACGCTCACGTTGCAATAACCAAACTAATGCCGGAATAGATAAGAAGGCTACAATAGCTGTAATTATCCAAATATCCTGCCATGCAAAATAAACCAGCAATCCAACTACTAATAGTGGGAAGGTGGCCTCTCCCAGGGAAAAACCAAGATTTGCGATTGATAACGCCTTCCCACGGTTGGCAGAAAACCAACGAGACATTGCAACAGTTGCGATGTGTGTCGGCATGCCTTGACCAGAAAGACGTAAACAGAAAATAACAACGGGCAATAAGGCGGCCCAGGGATTAAATGCCATGATCAGGCAGGACACCGCTAAAACAGCAAGCACAATTGGGCCAATTTTCCTTACACGCATTATGTCTGTGAGGCCACCGGCCCACACCAAAACAATTGCTGAAGCAAAGGTGCCAAAACCATAAATTGTTCCCCAGTCACCATGGGACAGGTTAAAGGTTTTCCTTATTTCTCCCGCAAATAGCGAAATAAAAAACGTCTGTCCAAAGCTAGAAACAAGCGTAAGGAGGGCGCCAGCTAACAGCCACCGGCTATTATTTATTAAAAACTTTAACACTTCTTATTTGTTAAGGGTAAATCCCCATCAGGCAAGCGCTTAAAGCACGTAGCGTGAAAGATCACTGGATTGAAGTAAAACATCGAGGTTTTTGTTTACATAATCTTGATCAATTACCACCTTGGTGTCTGAAAGGTCGGGCGCTGTAAAAGACAGTTCCTCAAAAACTCTTTCAATCACAGTATAAAGACGCCTAGCCCCAATGTTTTCTACAGACCGGTTTACCTCAGCTGCTGCTTTGGCCAAAGCAGAAATACCATCTTCACTAAAAGTAACAGTTACGTTCTCTGTCGCCATCAACGCCGAGTACTGTAGTGTAAGAGCATTTTCTGTTTCCGATAATATTCTAACAAAGTCTTCTTCTGTAAGGTCGCGTAACTCTACTCTAATTGGTAAACGCCCCTGAAGCTCAGGAAGTAGGTCGGAGGGCTTTGAAACATGGAACGCCCCAGACGCGATAAATAATATATGGTCAGTTTTTACGGCACCATGTTTTGTTGAAACTGTAGTCCCTTCAATTAATGGCAACAAATCACGTTGCACACCTTCACGACTTACGTCGGCACCACGCGCATCTGATCGAGCGCAGACTTTGTCAATTTCATCAAGAAATACGATGCCACCTTCTTCCACCGAACGAAGGGCGGCCTTTGTAACAGTCTCATCGTCAAGGAGGTTATCGGCTTCTTCGCCAAGCAAAACCTCATAGCTGGCTGCGACTGTAAGCTTCTTACGTACTTTTTTTCCACCCATTGCCTTACCAAAAATCTCACCAATATTCATCATACCCATTTGTCCACTCGGCTGTCCTGGAATATCAAACATGGACATTGGGTTTGTGGTATCGGCAACCTCAAGCTCTATGATTGTGTCATCTAATTCGCCACTGCGTAGTTTTTTACGAAACATTTCACGCGTGGCGTCTCTAGCATCTTCCCCAGCAATAGCCTCTAGAACCCTTTCTTCCGCGGCCTCTTTTGCTTTGGCCTGAACATCTTCGCGCATGTGGTCACGTGTCATAGCAATACTGGAGTCAACTAAATCACGTATAATTTGCTCTACATCTCGTCCGACATATCCCACCTCAGTAAATTTGGTAGCCTCTACCTTTAGAAATGGCGCCCGTGCAAGCTTTGCCAGTCGTCGACTAATTTCAGTCTTACCAACACCTGTTGGCCCAATCATTAAAATATTTTTGGGATAGACCTCGTCTCGTAGATCATCTCCAAGTTGTTTGCGTCGCCAACGATTCCGAAGCGCTACAGCGACAGCTCGTTTAGCATCGTTTTGTCCGACTATGTGTCTGTCTAATTCTGAAACAATTTCGCGGGGAGTTAGGTCTGTCAAAAGAACACCTTTTTAAAAAACGTAATTAATTATTTTGAGATTATTTCAACGGTAAGATTTCCGTTGGTGTAGACACAAATATCTGACGCGATCGACATTGCCTTGCGTGCGATGCTTTCCGCATCCATTTCCGTTTCCTGAAGGCCTCGAGCTGCTGCCAGAGCAAAATTTCCACCAGACCCAATGGCTGCCACGCCGTGCTCAGGTTCAAGAACATCACCTGCACCCGTTATAATAAGAAGTTCTTCACCATCAGTAACAATAAGCATAGCTTCAAGTTTCTGCAGATATTTGTCGGTTCGCCAGTCTTTAGCTAATTCTACAGATGCTCTTGCAAGCTGACCCGGTGTTGCTTCAAGTTTGGCTTCAAGTCTCTCTAACAGGGTAAAGGCGTCTGCTGTTGATCCAGCAAACCCTACGACAACATCATTGCCACCTGGGGAAAGCCGTCGAACCTTGCGAGCGGTTCCTTTAATTACAGTGGGTCCTAAGCTCACCTGCCCATCACCCGCAACAACCACTTGGTTCCCTTTACGAACACCAATAATCGTAGTGCCGTGCCATCCGGGAAACTCTGTATTACTCATACAACTCTCCTCAAAAATTCAGAGTTAGATAAAGATTACTAAAAATATTTAGGAGCCTACATAAAACCATGACTTAACAATAACACAGGGCTTAAATTGCGTCTTCAATCCAAGTTTTTAGAGCCGTCTTGGGTGCCGCACCGACCTTATTTGATACAACTTCGCCGTCTTTAAAAAGAAACAAAGCTGGAATGCCTCGAACACCGAGCGCTGCTGCTGTTGAGGGATTACTGTCGACATCAACTTTAACAACTTTAATTTGACCTTCCATTTCGACAGAAATTTCCTCTAAATCTGGGCCAATTTGCTTACATGGACCGCACCACTCAGCCCAAAAATCTACAACAACAGGAATTTCAGAATTTTTGACTTCTGCATCAAAGGTCTCATCGGTAGCGGCTACGGTTGCCATTGGACATTCTCCAGATATGAATTGCTTCAAAGAAAGAGTTAAGGTCGTAGTCGTCTATCGTCAAGAAGGGGATACGCCTTCTAACGAAGTTATTACTAGGTGGTTAGGTAACTTCATCAAAGAACAGGTTTTGGTCCACAAGATTGCTGTTTCTACTTGGTGGTCTGGAAAAATTTGCTGCAATGCTGAAGCATAAGCGCCTAGTTGGCGCAAAATTCCTTCAGGAACTTGTTTGGGAGTTTTTGGCACTATTTGGTTTGTCTTAAAGTCTATCGCTAAAACGGTATCATTTGAAATTATCAGGCGATCAATAGAGCCCTGGATTGGGTCGCCATTTAGCTCATCAATATGTGCTGATACATTTACTTCCCCAAATGTAGCTGAAGCGAATATGTGAGCAAGGTCAGGGTGATAAAGTATTTCCTTAGCTTCCGCCCAAGCAAAGGAAAAGATGTCAGCATCTACTATTTTTTTCGCAACAATTTTCCATTTTTCTTCTGGGGTATTGGGCAGGGTCTCTAGTAGAAGGTGGATGGCTGTTCCCAAGCGTCGTGCATCAGGGTTTACCAGTGTTAACCCGCCAGACACAATTTTTTCACCCCCCAGGTCGGATGGCGCGCGAGGGCTTTTTGAGGGTGGAGTGG
Organism: Planktomarina sp.; assembly: GCA_017856985.1. GTDB lineage: Bacteria > Pseudomonadota > Alphaproteobacteria > Rhodobacterales > Rhodobacteraceae > Planktomarina > Planktomarina karensis. Next base: position 23,132 of record JAFMEA010000001.1, on the reverse strand, counting down.
TGCTTGTTGTTGGTTTTACCCAATCAGGCACTTGGTGGTTGTTTTTTTTCCGTAAATCTATTTGACGCAGTGTACCTGCCCGCCATGGCTTGGGCTCATAACGTAGGCCAATACCTGCGGTGGTAATCAGGGGTACCGCGCCTTTGACTACAACTGCTGCATGAATGGCATTATACCAACAGTCTGTCTCTTCTTTTATATCACCAGATCCCATGACAATTAACCAGCTTTCAGCACGGGTTAGGGCAACGTATAAAAGCCGGTCAAGCTCATCAACCTGGCGCAACTTCAATTTATCTAATGTGGGGTTTAGGATTTCAGGCACAAGGTTTTTGTTTGGTTTCCAAACAGCAAGTCCATGGTGATCTACCACATCTGGTGTTGTTGGTGCGGAACGGGCGGCGGTGTCTGGTAGTATAACAATAGGCGCCTCTAAGCCCTTGGCACCATGCACGGTCATGACTCTAATTTTATCTTCAATGGTGTCCATTTGACGTTTGATAATGAGTTCATCGGAATCCAGCCAGACTAAGAAACCAGTTAGGCTAGGCACATTGCTTTGTTCGTAGATAAGAGACTGGCTGACTAATGCGTCAATTCCTTCGGCTGCTTCCAATCCCAACTGACCTAAAAGTCTAGAACGACCACCCTGTGTGATTAGTATATGGTTTATTAGCTCGAAGGGCCGTTTGAAGTCTGCAAGGTTGCGCAATGCCACTAAGTTACAAACAGTATCTGGAAATTCTACTTCTCGGTTCTGCAGGCTGCGCCACAAAAACTGAGAGTCTCTACCCTGGGCAAGGTTAAACATGTCCCGCTCGGACCAACCAAATAGTGGTGACCTTAGGGCCTCTGCTAGTGATAGGTTATCCTCAGGTAGCGCTAAAAAAGAAAGTAGTGATATAATATCCCTGACCCCCAACTCAGCGGAGACCTTAAGTCTATCTGCTCCAGCGATGGGCAGGCCAGCCTCCTTACAAGCGCGATGAATTTCACGAAAAAATAACTTTTGACGATTCTGAACCAAAATTAAAAAGTCTCCAGCAGAAATTTTTCGATGAAATGTAGTCCCATCACGATCAAGCTGGGTTATAGTTTCAGTTTCAATTAGTTCTTTAATTTGTGCGGAGAGCGCATCGGCTAATTGTTTATCCTGATGGTCGGCGGAGACCTCGTCGATAGGGTCAGTCCAAGGTTGCGTGTCTATTTTTTGTGGTTTTTGAAAAACTGGCCAAATATCGACGCGACCTGGGAGCTCAGACTTATAAGCCAAGTGGTCTGACTGGGACCCCAAGCCCTTCCGATTAGAAAAAACCTGATCTACTAGGTCTAGTATTGTGGGTGATGATCGAAAGGAATAATTGAGGGTGGTAGATTGAAATGGTTGCTTGATCTCAAGTAATTGAGCTTCAAACTGGTCTCGCATTCTGTCAAACCCTTCTGGGTCTGCGCCATGAAAAGAGAAGATTGATTGCTTTTTATCTCCAACTACAAATATGGTTCGATGCACGTCGGCTCGGGCGCCTTGTCCAGAAGTAAATTCCTGAGCAAGGAGCTTAATTACATCCCATTGTGCTGGGCTGGTATCTTGAGCTTCATCCACTAAAATATGGTCGACGCCTCCATCCAGTCTGAAGAGCACCCAATTAGCTACACGCTCATCTGAGAGAAGTGTTTGGGTGCGAAGTATGAGATCATCAAAATCTAGAAAACCACGCCGTTGCTTGTGTTCATGATAGGTTTGCAAAAATTCTGTAGCAAAGTGGTAAAGCGCTTCTGTTCGTTGTGCGGTACGTAGTGCTACTCGGTTTCGTCGAACGCTCTCGACCCTCACCATTAATTCTTCCAGTTGCTCAAGGTAAGTCAATCCAAGGCGTGTGTCCTTTGTTGGGAAGGTTTTAGTCTTTGCTGTGAAGGGATTTGCTCCAGATTTTGTTAGAAATACAGATTCCAAAACCAGTAGATCAACCACTTTAAGGTCAGGACCCTTTATGGCCAGCATATTTTCTCCAGCCTTAAGGTCATTTCCGGTCTTGCTTAGAAGGGTTGTCCGAAGCTTAAATATCAGATCGCTATCGCCTGGTAAAAAGCAGTCATCTTGTAAATCTTGATCTTGATAACCGGGTCTTAAGCCAAGCCCTCTCCAAATATCCTCCTGGGTAGTGGTGGCCTCAAAAAGCTTGGACAAGTTTAAAACAGAACGCATAACGTCATGCACCTCCGCACCAGTAAAGTGGTGCGCAATTCCATCAAAGCTGGAACTTCCCGTTCTGTCAGAAATGACCTCTAATACTTCACCCAGTAAAATCTTTTGAGCTCTCTCATCGATTTCAATAAATTGGGGACTTACACCAGCCTCAAGGGGAAATCGCCTAAGAATTGAGGCGCAGAACGAGTGTATTGTTTGAATTTTTAGGCCGCCGGGTGCCTCAATGGCTCGGGCAAAAAGCGTACGAGCGCGGCTAACATCCTCCACGTTTAAGCTGTGCTCAATACCTAATTCCTGAAGTTCGCTTAAAAGCTTATCATTTTCCAGCATAGTCCAACGACCCAAACGTTGAAAAAGACGGTTCTGCATTTCTGAAGCTGCAGCCTTGGTGTAGGTAAGACACAAGATATTTTGTGGCATTACACCTTCAAGTAGCAGGCGCGCCACTCTATCTGTCAGTACGTGGGTTTTTCCTGAGCCAGCATTTGCGGCTAACCAAGTGGAACGAGCTGGATCGGCGGCTTCGACCTGCCTTTGGCTTGCATCGTTCATTTTCATGTTTTGATTAAAAGAGGCTGCTCGTTAGTCCCCCACTCCCCGTAGCGTGCAAGTTGGTCATAATCTGATGGTACGTCTACCATGAGCATGGCGCGTCGTGCTGTGTAGCCTTGGTCAGGGTTTTGATATGATTTTATTAGTTTCGAAAATTTAACCCAAACCTCATCCTCACCTAGTGGTGCTTTGGCAAGTTTAAGTTCATTGCCAACGCCGATGTATGTTGCTTCTGCAACTTGCAGTACATTGAGACCCTCAAAGCCCCCTTGCTGTAATATCTCCGCTTCAAGTAGGAGCTGTTTGTCAAAGTGGAGCTGCTGAGCACTGCTGGGAAGTGGCCCAGTTTTATAGTCATAGATACGAGCTGTACCGTCATGAAGAACATCCACTCGGTCAGCCTTTCCCACCAATGTAAAACCTGTGTCTGTTACGGTTGCCCTGCCCCAAACTTCAGTATGTGACGACAATAAGTCTGCTTGTCGCAGAATTTCACCCTTCGTGAACCAATCAGCAAAACGCACAACCCTTGCTTGCCACATTCGCCGGGCAGTAGGCCAAGGTACCAGATCTTCTAGCATTGTTTGAGATAACTCAAGCAATTTAATCTTAGCTTGTTCAGCAGTCCTCCATGGTCCAGCTTTAATGAAAGCCTCCAAAATATCGTGAATAACGGTACCTCGCAAAGGCGCGCTTGGGGATTTTTTCAGTGGATCTAGCCGCTTTAGCCCTAATATGTGTTTCGCATAGATGGCATAGGGATCACGAATGAGGTGTTTTACGTCAGTGATAGCCAACTGGATTGGTCTAGTGTGGATTGGTGGTGCCACAGAGGGTCGGGGTGTTGGGTCTACGCTGGGTGCGATCTCGATCTGCTCTACCAATTCAAGCCAGTCAGCGCCCCGCCGCCGCATGTCTTGAAGCCAATTACCACCACCCTGCTTGTTCAAGCCACTAAGAAGGTTTTCTATTCGGTTTAACCAACGGGACGGGACTGTTTCTGCATCATCTGAGCGTAACGCCCGGGTAACCCATACAGACTTAGCCCCAATGGCTTGTTGAAAGTCATGTGCAGAAAGCCCGATCTTTCGTTCTGGCAATAGCAATCCAGCTTGAAGTCGCAAGTTTCGGTTTAACCAAGGGTCAGGTGTGGGTGGCTCGGGCCATGCCCCATCATTTAACCCTGCAAGAATCACTAAGTCAGCACTTTGAACTCGGGCCTCAAGCGTACCCCAGATTAAAATATTGGAATGTGTTATGTTCTGATCTCTTGTTTCACTTGTACCTAAGACACCGTGCAAAATTGAACTATAATCAAGAAGATCTAAATCGCCAGCAGCGGTTCCATGAAGTAACAACTCATCTATAACTTTTTTTGTGTCACGGCCGGGAGCCTGTTCCCAGAGTTTTCCTTCTGTTTCTGACGGTCCATCGGAAAGTCGTTTAGCAATAGCACAATGGTGATCTAGCCAAGATTCCATTGGCTGGGATCCTATGGGCCAATGGGAAAAGACACAGCTAATAAGCCAGTTGACCCACGTCAGATATAAATCTTTATCATTGGCCCATTTTAATAATGATTTTGGTGATAAAAACGCTGGTCCCTTTCGGCGGAGGTATATTTCTAATTCGCGCGTGTTGAGTAGGTGTTGGCCGCGGTCGCTGCCAGAATGCGCGAGGGGATGCTTCAATAATATCAGTAAGCCCTCGGGCGTTATCTGTGGTTGGGCCAGCTCTAACACATGAAGCAAAAATCGCCCTGGTGCGGTCAGGCTAAGAGGAACACCAGCACTGTCATCGGCCGTTATATTCCAGGCCGCAAGTATTGACGAAATTCGGCGTGTGAGGTTTCTGTCTGGAGTGATGACGGCTGCACTCTCCCCAGTTTCTGTTGCTTCCCGCAACCTCAAAGAAATTGCCATTGCCTCGATTCTCTGATCGGGAGCCTCTAGCCAGGTAATCTCACTGGTGGCTTCGTCTAGGTTTTTGAGGTTTGGCCCCTCCTTTTGCCAGTGATGTGTTGCTGGTGCGGGCCGCATTGCTAGTGAAATCAGTTTGTTTCGCGCAGACGATGTTGTGGCATCACCAGTCCAAGGCTCCACTTGTTTAGCCTTAATACCCAGTGAGTTGAGGAGGTGTGAAAACCTAAACTGAGGGTGGTCCTCACCGGTGTTAGGATCGCTAAGCTTATCCCAGACACTGGAGGGCATGTCAAAATCAAACCCAGGTAAGACGACAGCTCCCTGTGGAAGTCCCGCAATAGCTAACATCAGTTGAAAGGTTGTGCCGCGTGATCCAGTAGATCCGGCCATAATTATAGGATGGTTGGGCGGAGAAACTTTCCAACCTTTGGCTAAGGCTAAGACGCAGGCACGCTGACGGGTCTCTGTATCTGGAATTGCACCATCTTCGAAGTAGCCTTGCACTATATTGATAAACTGTAGGGCTCGCTCCCAATGACCTGATACATCTGATATGTCCAAATTCTTCAAGGCTTTTGGTTCAATACCCTCCCCCTGCATTTCATCCATCAAGGCAGCCAGGCTGTTGGCCAAATCAAAAACAGCACTGCGAGGTGCCAAGTCTTGCACACGATCCAGTAATTCCCGCACTAGTTGGGTGATTTCGAGTCGTCTTTTGAGCGTTGGAATAGGCATTGGCAAATCCGTCAGGCTGGGATCATTCGCAATGTCTGTTATTAAACGAATTGTTGGCAAAAGTCGGGCTGGCCCGTCTAAGAAAAGCTGATAAAGTCTACGCTGCATTCGGCGCGTATTCACGTAAATTATGACCTGGGCCCAATCTTCTGGGGGACACCCCTCTAGCTTTTTTGTTAGCCCCGCAAGTAAAGCTTCGGGAAAGTTTTGATTGGATTGAGTACCAAATATATGTGGTGAATTTTGAGCCCTAAACAATTTTACGCCCTAATAATTGCTCACCAATATTTATATTTTCAGGTCGCCCAATGTCACACCACTGGCCCGAATATGAAATGGCCTTCAGTCTCTTGCGTGCAATTAAATTATCCCAAATTAGGTTAAGAGAAAAAACACTTTCATTTATTTCATGAACTAGGGAGAGCCTTATAATTTGTACACCGAGATAAACCCAGTTTCCAGAACGCCCAACAGTACCGTTTTCAAACAAATGAAAATCACCGGGCTTTTCACGTCCGTGGACGTTGTCTATTTGCGCACATAAAAGCAACGCATCACAGTCGTCTTCCCAATGTTTGGCTAAAAACAAGAATGGATTTTCGCCAAACCAAATAGCGTCACTGTTACTTGTAAATACAGTGCTACCCTTAAAGATTGCGGATGCATTTTTCAGGCCACCACCGGTATCCAAAAGCTTTTTCTCGTGAAAAATTTTGACAGATGTATTTCGCAGATGTTTTTTAATTGCCTCTCCCAAGTAGTGGGTATTGACGATGATATTTTTGATGCCACCCTCATTGGCCAAGCGCAACGTGCGATCTAATAAAGTGAGTCCCGCAACTTTAATTAAAGGCTTGGGGGTGTCGGTCGTGAGTGGTTGCATACGTGTGCCCAAACCGGCAGCAAAAAGCATTAGTTCGTCAGGCGCGTTACGCATTCTGTTTTAGCCCTTCTAAAAATTCTGCACTTGGGGTGGGTAAGTTTTTACAGACATCATTAAGCCCTGAAAGACGCGGGTGGCTCAAATCTTTCCACAAGTTTTTCCAGACATGAGGTATTAGATTTAGGTAGTTTGGCTTTCCATCTCGCAAACAGAGACGGGAAAATACACCTAAAATGCGCAGGTTTCGTTGGGCACTTATTGCTGCAAAGGCATATTTAAAGTCATCCCGCCCATTATAATGTTCAGCAAGCTCTTTAACCAACAGGTTAACCACAGACAGGTCTAGGCTGCGCCGTGCATCATGGATCAGTGACGTCGCATCATAAAGTGGGTGGCCTAGTTGCGCGTCTTGAAAGTCTAGCACCCCCATTTGAGCTATTCCGATTTGTTCATTTCTATAAACTAGATTTTGAGCATGATAGTCTCGAAGAACTAGAACAGGATTGGACCAGTCCAACGATCTCAGGCTGTTTTCTACTTCTAACCCAATTTTCTCTGAAAGACCTTCGTCGCAATACCACAAAAGTGTTGTGGCCGAAGCTTGGGCCATTTCAGGCGCTAAGTAATTACTAACTTCTTTGGGAGGAGGTGATTTGTGTAATTCTCTGAGCGCATCAATTGCTATCCGATATAATCGTAATTCAAGGTGTGGGGACTCATTGGCTACTTTGTATAAGAGTTCATCGCCAAAATCTTGCATAAGGATTAAACCTAGTGAAATGTTGTGACTAAATATTTCTGGAGATGAAATTTCACAATCTGTCAGATGTTGAGCGATCTTTAAAAAGGGTCGAATGTCCTCACCAAGTTTTGGTACAGCATCCATCAAAATAGCACTACCCTGAATGGGATCAGCTAGGCGTTCATACCTTCTATTTCCAGCATCGCCAGCTAAAGGTAAGCGTCGAGCATTGGACCAACCGGCCCTATCTAAAAAGGCTTCAATTTCTAATTCTCTAGTCAATGGCCAGTTTCACTTTGTTCTAGTTTTGCCATTTCTTCTGGTTTTTTCTCTATTTTGCGTCCTCTCGTACGCAATTTGTACAATAAAACCAACAAGAGTAAGGCAAATAAAGCTAGGAACTACATAAAGAGATATAATACGAGCTGTTTCTAACATGACACCACTGTAGTACTTTTCTGCATAGTGAAAAGACCTTTCAAAGCAACTGCCTTTCTTTTTGTTAGTCTACTGTTGTCCACCATTCATCAAACAGCGGTGGATTTTCCAATGAAACTATTTCACCGAGCCGGGGTGTAATAAGTTGTATTTCGCTATCTCGGGATCTAGCAGTTACTTCGGCTGGCGGGTCAAACCAGTTGTGCAGCGAAATATTAAACATGCCCCAATGCACAGGTACGAGATAGCGGCCCCCAAGATCCTTAAAACCCTTGATTACTTCGTGGGGCATATTGTGCATTGCTCGCCAGCGTTCGTTATACTGGCCGCTATCCATGAAAATGACGTCAAATGGGCCAAGCCGGTCACCGATTTTTTTGTAATGTGTATCATAGCCTGAGTCGCCACTGAAGTAGATGCTGTTTGCCGAACTTTTTATTACCCACGAAGACCACAGCGTCTTCATTGGAGATAATAGTCCAAGCCTACCTGAAAAATGCTTTGCTGGCGTCCCCGTGAATGAAAGGTCTCCCAAGTCAACATTACTCCACCAATCAAGTTCAATAATTTTTGATTGATCAATACCCCAACGTCGTAAATGTGAACCCACCCCAAGCGGAAGAATAAAGGTTGTTTGTTTTTCATTGAAATATTTGACCGTTTCCATATCGAGGTGGTCATAGTGATCATGTGAAATCAGAATGTAGTCCACCTTTGGCATTTTATCTAAAGTTATGACTGGTGGCTGAAAACGCTTAATCATAAATGAAACGGGCGCTGCATTTTTTGAAAAAACTGGATCAATTAGGACGGTTTTACCATCTATTGAAAGCAAAATTGATGAATGCCCCAGCCATATAAACTTAACAGTAGATTCACTGTTAAGAAAATCTAACATATCGGTATTTTGAACTTCTGGCATAAGTGTGTTTGGTGAGGTTTGGTTGGAATTAAAAAGAAAATTTGGCGTATCGCGCCCAAAGGGATCGTCCCAAAAATTTATGTCATCGCCAATACCGCTAAGAACATTGGTCTCTTCATTCACAAATTGCGCTTCCTGCGCATCGTAGTTTGGAGATGCCTCTATATCACTTAGATAAGCCCCAGACGGATTTGCTCCAAACTGTTCGCAACTTGACAGCATAAAGACCCCAATAATTAACATAAAGAATACTACCAACGCTGGCAAAAACCTCCTACGCCAACAAATTATGCTCTTCATTTTACGATTTCCCTAAAAACAGTCACTGCGTGACTGGTACTATAACACCAGCCAGAATGTGCCATTGGACGATGGTCCACTAAAATTGATTTTATGTGGAGCTGACTTGACGTACGCCTGCAATTACCTTTGCCACCCGATTAACTTGGCTCTCTGCAATACCGGCGATATTAATACGACCATTGCTTACAATGTACATTCCGTGGTCAATGCGCATTGCATCAACCTGCTCAGGAGTTACCGGCAATATTGAAAACATTCCTTGCTGTCGTTCAAGGAAGTCGAATTCAGTGCTGTTGGTTTCGCGCCGCATTGCTGCTGCAAGGGCGATCCGCAAGTTTGCCAAACGTTCACGCATTTCGGCTAATTCGCGTTCCCACTCACTACGAAGACCCTGATCAGATAGAATATCACTTACGATCGCTGCGCCGTGGTCTGGTGGCATGGCATAAAGAGCATTGATCAAGTCCAGCATTTTCAGGGATGAGCGGTGTGCCGTATCTGAATTAGTAGCTTGAATTGCTATAATACCTACTCGGTCTCTGTAATTTGCAAAATTCTTGGAACAAGTAACTGCAACCAAAAGTTCTGGCATAACCTTTGCAAACAAACGTGGCGCATATGAGTCTTCCTCAATCCCCATGCCAAACCCTTGGTAGGCAACATCAAGAAACGGCAATAAGCCACGTTTTTTGCAAAGCTCAGCAATGATATCCCACTGTGCGTTTTCCAGCCCCGCGCCCGTTGGATTATGACAACTCGCCTGTAGCAGGACGACGTCACCAGCAGGTAAACCGCCCAAACATTTGGTCATGGCGTCAAAATCAACGCCACCTGTTTCTTCATTAAGGTAAGGATAGGCTTGCACTGCTAATCCGGCATGCTGGATAATTGGGGGGTGGTTCGCCCATGTCGGATTGGATACCCAAACTGTAGCGCCTGGCTGCGCAGCGTGAACCATCTCAAATCCTACCCGCATTGCTGCTACACCACCCGGTGTTTGCGCAATGGAGATACGATCCCATGCCTGATCAGACCCCATAGTAAGTTCCGCTAGGCGGCGAGAGAAGACCTTATCTCCAGCCAAACCAACATAAGATTTCGTTTCCTGACCTTTCAATAGTCGCGCTTCGGCCTTCTTAACAGATCGCAAGATGGTTGTTTGACCTTCGCTGCTTTTGTAAACGCCAAGACCGAGATCAAGTTTGTCATCTCTTGTATCTTCTGCAAAGAGCTTTGAAACGAGGTTTGCACCAAAGAGTGGCTTATGTGGAAAATTTTCAAACATTAGGGCTCCGATATAATCAGTTTATTTTGCGGACTAATGTTTTAAGAGTTGCCTGCAGTTTCATTGTAAAGTTTCTCAAGCTCTTCTTGTCGCTTCATCGCTTTGGGTTCAAGGTCGGATTTTGCTGGTACGTCTCTGGAAAAATGATTAAATTTGTCCTGACCCCTTACCAAAATTGCAGTGTCGTTTTTGTGCTTAGTCTGACGTACGTGAGTGGCAAGATATTGGACATTAAGGCCAATGCGCCGGTCGTTTGATTTGTTTGGCATCGATGCATGCAGCGTCCAGCCATGATGAAAAGTGGCTTCTCCTGGCTTTAGAGGACATAAGATAGCAGTTTCCTCGTCCACTGCCTTTACGGTTTGACCCTGCAGAAGTACATTTGTTTCATCAGGCGCTACCTCGTGTTTTTGACGACCTCCTTCATGACTTCCTGGCACCATTCTCATACAACCACTTTCTTGAGTTGCCGGGGAAAGAGCCATCCACATGCTTACTTGGTCATCATGGCTTAAGCCCCAATAGGTAAGATCTTGGTGCCAACTAACATGGCTGAGAGAGTTAGGCTCTTTTATAATATATGTCGCATTGAAAAGAAGAATATTTGGTCCTATCATTTTTTCGACTAGATCAAGAACTTGCCGCATTGACGCCAGTTCCCAAGCTGATGTCAAAAAAGTATGCGCCTTTGAACGATAGTGTAGTGACCCAATTTCCTTTTCTGCCACTTCCATCCTTTTTCGATGCCCAGCAGCTTCTCCTTCACTAAGAAAAGACACGGGTGAGAGATAACCGTTAGTGCGATATTCGTGAGCTAGAGATTGATTGTCCAATGGCACTCTTACACCTCAATTTTTTTATTTTATTGTCTTAAAGGGACAATATGTATCTAGTTTAAGATTATTTATTGAATGGCTTTTTACATTTTATGTGATGCGGGCAATGCTCTCCGGTTTCTAAAACAGTAATCATGGCGTTCCAGGTTTTGATTGTTAGATCCATGTATTGTTTGGATGAAATGTCTTCAAATTCCTGCCTCATTACCTTTGACAGGTCTAACACTTCCTGCTTCGCTTTTTGTGTATACCACCTGTTTCTATTAGATAGAAAAACATCTTGAAAACCTGCCTTCGTTAAGGCGTGGCTGTATCTATTTGGCGAAGCCATTTCGAAGCCTAGGTCTTCTAATTTAAGATAGTGCAACATTTCTGGTGAAGGGGCATCATCATTTGAGCGCAACCAATCCGATCCCAGAAAGTGCCCTCCTGGCTTGAGGACCCTAAAGACTTCCTTTGCAAGTTGCTCCTTATCTTCGATATGTACTATCGAGTCCTTTGAAAAAACAACATCGAAGAATGCGTCATCGTAGGGAAAACCTCCTGGTTTCACCCTCACAATATCGATGTCTTTTTCTAACCCTAACTTTTTAACTCGTTGCGAGGCGACCTGACAAACATCAGTTTCAACGTCAATGCCAATTACTTTCTGTGCGCCATAATCACTAACTAGGCTCACAGTAATTCCACCGCTTCCGCACCCAATATCAAGAACAGTGGCTTTCGATAAGTCAACATCCCCCAATATCCGCTTGACTTCGTCAGGGCCACCAGGAGATAGGTAACCGTCTCCCCATAATTTTTCTAAGAATTCGATATGGCTTCTGTCGTAGTAAGGTGGAGGCTCTATCATAATTAGAATCACCGTAGTAAAATCAGCGTGTCGTTATTATGAAAAAAATTATATACCTTTATAAATTTTTGCAATTAAAATTCGACAATGAAACACGCCAAACGGGTTTAAACTAAAGTCTGGTAGGGTGTTAAACTTCTATTAGTTCGTTTTTACCAAAAGCTGGAGCATCAACCACTAGCTTTTTGCTTGGCCAATTTACACTAACAATTGCCCCACCAATGTCATCCGATCCGATCCCATTCGAAAAACCTAGCTTTGCGCCGGAGCGCTCAAGAAGGGTTTTGGCAATGAACAATCCAAGACCCATTCCGTCGTAACCGGGACGGTCAGTAATCAACTTGTTGCGCTTTCTGCTTCGGACAAATGGATCACCAATACGGTTCAAAATCTGTGGCTCAAACCCACGACCGTCGTCACAAATTTTGACGTAAACATGAGTTTGGTCCCACCCAATATCTATGTGAACATTTGAATTAGAAAAATCTACTGCATTTTGAACAAGATTTCTGAGACCGTGAATTACTTCAGGCTTGCGCATGGTTTGGGGCTGATTGGTGTCAAACTCATCATTATTATTGAATGTAAAAAGAACTGTTTTGCCACGTTCTAAGTGTGGCTCAGCAGCCTCGCGTACCAATGCCGACCATGGGGTCACTCGCAAATGTAAGTCATCTTTTCCAGCCCGTCCCATAGAGGCTAAGATGTCTCGACATCTATCCGCCTGCTCATGAATAAGGCGTGCATCAGCATGAAGTTCTGGAGAATCTTCCATTTCTTCCATCAGCTCTGCGCTAGTAAGCTTTATCGTAGCCAGTGGGGTTCCAAGTTCATGGGCTGTTGCGGCAACCACACCACCTAAGTCAGTCAGTTTTTGCTCTCGGGCGAGTGCCATTTGTGTGGCCAGTAGGGCTTCCGACATAGAGGTCATCTCTGCTGTTACGCGCCTGGTATAAACTGAGATAAAAATTATACCTGTCACAATTGCAACCCAGAAACCAAACACAAAGACATCAGGCATATTCATTAAGTTACCTGTAGCCGTGTCTAGGGGAAGGTGTATTAGGCCAACAACTGTAATCATACCTATCGCGCAAATGGCCAATAAGAGAGTTGATCTGGTTGGTAGGACTGTCGCTGCAATGGCTACTGGAGCAAGAATGAGCAGTGCAAATGGATTGCTAAGCCCTCCAGTAAAGGCCAAAAGCAAAGACAGCTGAAGCGTATCAAATAGAAGCGTAAACATTGTTTCTGTTTCAGACAGCCGTCGGTTGTCAGGAAAAACTAACAATGCAAAAAGATTTGTGAGTACGGACATGCCAATCACAGTGGCACAGGGTATAAGCGCTAACTCCAGCTCATAGAGATACTGAGCAATAATTAAAGTTACAATCTGGCCAGCGATTGCAAACCACCGAACCAATACTAGAGTGCGGAGCCGCATCCAATTACTACGTGCACTTTGGTCGATGTAGCCAGTACTTGGTTGTGGCATTTTTCACTCCTGTGACAAACTAAAACTAAACAGGCTCGCCCTTATGCTATAACTAATATAACGAAAGTTCAGAAGGAGCCATAATGCCTAGTAAAAAGTTTTCAGCCTTTACAGCGGCCTTACTGCTGATACTATTGATTGGTACCTTTCTTTACACACAGATCACGGCGCCTGCCAATCGCTTTGAGGCCTGTGTTTCGGGTGGGGTTGCAGGTGGCTCAATTGGTGGACCGTTTGAATTAGTTGATCAAAAGGGTCTAACTGTAACTGATTTAGACGTTTTGGATCAGCCAGCACTGGTATATTTTGGTTATACATTTTGCCCAGACGTTTGCCCCATGGATGTGGGCCGCAACTCAGTTGCTGTTGATATCTTAGCAGACATAGGACTCACGGTCCGGCCAGTATTTATAACTATTGATCCAAAACGCGACACAACAGAATATTTGGCTGACTTTGCTTCGAACAACCACCCCAATTTAGTTGGCCTTACAGGTACATTGGAGCAAATTTCTAAGGTAGCTAGATCTTACAAGGTATATTATCAAAAACAACCTGGAGATGATGATGAGTATTATCTTATGGATCACTCAAGTTTTACCTATTTAATGATGCCTGAATTTGGGTTTGTTGATTTTCTCAGAAGTGACTTATCGCCTCAAACGGTTGCTGATCGAGTTGCCTGTGTAGTCAACGCTGCTTGATACTGGCGCAATTCGACCCATGTTGTTATCTTAAGACAGATTAAAAGGATCAAATAATGGTAACTGGACAACTTGAAATTGGTGAAGATAGATCATTGCTTTTGGTGGATGACGATGAGCCGTTTTTGAAACGCCTTGCTAAAGCTATGGACAAAAGAGGTTTTTCAGTGGAGCAGGCAGGGTCAGTGGCAGCTGGCTGTGCAATCGCAACTGCAAGGCCTCCGGCATATGCTGTTGTAGATTTAAGGTTGGAGGATGGAAACGGCCTGGATGTTGTTGAGACCTTGCGTGCAAAGCGTCCGGATAGTCGTGTTGTGGTTCTTACTGGCTATGGTGCAATAGCTACAGCAGTTGCTGCTGTTAAAATTGGTGCCACTGATTATCTCTCAAAACCAGCTGATGCGACTGATATTACAAATGCACTTTTAGCTAGTGGAGACGATCTCCCACCACCGCCTGAAAACCCGATGTCAGCGGATCGGGTTCGCTGGGAGCATATACAAAGAGTTTATGAACTGTGTGATAGAAATGTAAGTGAGACGGCACGGAGACTTAGTATGCACCGTAGGACCCTCCAGCGTATTTTAGCTAAACGGAGCCCACGTTGATCTAAAAGGTTTTTCTTGTTTGAATATAAAACAACTAAAAATTGGTATTAAATTTTACTCAATAGGTTTGCGTGTTGGCGCATGAATTCGTGTCGCACCTCAACGGGGGGCCTTAAAACCACTTTAAGCTCCCTCATTATTTTCTCATCTACTTTTCCAAATAACTTATCAGCCTCTAACTTGGAAAAGCCTGCAAGTTGTGTGGCTTCAAGCCAAGCACTTACTTTATCTGCTTTCTTAATTTGTTTTTTAAGCGCAGCAGGTATGATTGTGGATAATCCAAACCGCATGTGGATTGCAGCGGCTAGGCGTTTATCCAGCTGATCGTAACCAGGACCAACGGAGGCCTTAACTGGAGATATCATATCTCCAATGACATATTCAGGAGCATCGTGGAGAAGTGCAATAAGTCGTTGAGCAGGCTTTGCTTTTGGGTTGAGGCGAGTGAAAATTTCCTCAACTAAAAGTGAGTGTTCTGCAACAGAGTAAGGAAATTCGCCGATTGTTTGACCGTTCCATCGCGCCACAAATGCTAGGCCGTGTGCGATATCTTCAACCTCAATATCAACGGCTGTGGGATCAAGAAGATCTAACCTACGACCGGATAGCATTCGTTGCCATGCTCTATTTTGTATCATTAATCTCTGCTCCTCAAATTAATCTTAATATATTTGTTCTACTATTGTCCAAATGTCCTGCTGATGGTAACTGGCACCAAATTATTAAAACTAAAAAATTTCGAAATCATTAAACAATCTTTACACTAGGAACATATAAAAAAATGGAAAATGACTATATAGTAAAAGACATTGCATTGGCTGGGTTTGGCCGCAAAGAATTAGATATCGCAGAAACTGAAATGCCAGGCCTTATGGCTTTGCGTAAAGAATATGGTGAAAGCCAGCCGCTAAAGGGATCTCGGATCGTTGGCTCACTACACATGACCATCCAAACAGCTGTTCTGATTGAAACGCTTGTGGAGTTAGGTGCTGACGTACGATGGGCCTCGTGTAATATTTTTTCAACCCAAGATCATGCGGCGGCGGTTATCGCTGAAGGTGGTACACCTGTGTTTGCAATTAAGGGCCAGTCTTTAACAGAGCATTGGGATTACCTTGATCGCTCGTTTATGTTCCCAGATGGAGCCAACATGATCTTGGATGATGGTGGTGACGCTACATTATACGTTCTTTTGGGAGCACGCGTTGAAGAAGGTGAAACTGATCTAATTGAAGTTCCGACCTCTGAAGAGGAGGAAGCGGTATTTGCACAGATTAAGAAGCGTATGGCAAAGACACCTGGCTGGTTCGTCAAAACTCGTGCTGCCATTCAGGGCGTATCTGAGGAAACAACAACCGGAGTTCACCGCCTTTATGAATTGGTCAAGCAGGGTCAACTGCCATTTCCAGCGATTAATGTGAATGATTCAGTAACTAAATCAAAATTCGATAACAAATATGGCTGCAAGGAATCTTTGGTTGACGGTATCCGTCGGGCAACTGATACGATGATGGCTGGTAAGGTAGCGGTAGTTCTCGGCTATGGTGATGTTGGTAAAGGCTCTGCGGCTTCTTTAAGTGGCGCCGGAGCACGCGTGAAGGTAACGGAAGTTGATCCGATATGTGCGTTGCAAGCTGCTATGGACGGGTTTGAGGTTGTTTTAATCGAAGATGTTGTTTCAAGCGCGGATATTTTTATCACCACTACTGGAAACAAAGACGTGATCCGTATCGAGCACATGCGTGAGATGAAAGACATGGCTATAGTTGGAAACATTGGTCACTTTGATAATGAAATCCAGGTAGCAAACTTAAAAAATCATAAGTGGACCAACATTAAAGAGCAGGTCGATATGATCGAAATGCCGAACGGCAATCGCTTGATCCTACTGTCCGAAGGCCGTTTGTTGAACCTTGGCAATGCGACAGGCCATCCATCATTCGTGATGTCAGCTTCATTCACCAACCAAGTTTTGGCGCAGATCGAGCTGTGGACCAAAGGCGATGATTACAACAATGACGTGTATATCTTGCCCAAGCACCTCGACGAAAAAGTGGCTCGACTTCACCTAGATCGTATTGGTGTGAAGTTGTCTTCGCTTAACAAGGAGCAGGCTGACTATATTGGCGTTGGAACTGATGGCCCATTTAAGCCAGAGCACTATCGCTACTAGTACGCTCAAGGACCATTTTAAAGAAGAGGGCGCCGGTAAGTTGCGCCCTTTTCTTTAAATGTTGGTGAGTTAATCTTACTTAACCAATTAGCTTATTCCATTCGACAAGTTTTGCGCTTTCAGATAAATTTGACTGACTATAGGGATCGTTTGTGGCCCAAGCCGTTGCCTCAGCCATACTTTTCACTTCCAAGATAATTAGGGATATTCACATTTGACCACTACCATCAAGTAGGGGTCCCGCCATGTCTACAACTCCTGTCTTTTTGATATATTGTAGGTGAGCCTCTCGGTTTAAAACCTGAACGGTGAGGCGATCAGTTTTATCATGGGCCATGAGCACTACACGCATTGTATTTCTTTTTTAAGTGGCCGTGCCATGATGTCAGCCATGACTTCTGAAACATTGGCTGTTCCAGAACAAAGTTTTGCAACAGCTTCAGTAATAGGCATTTCAATATCTAAACGCTTTAAAATGGGAACCATCGCCAGTGCAGTTGCTTTTCCTTCTATAGTGCGGCTTGGGTCCAAGCCCTTTGTTCCACTGAGTTCCATACCGTAGCAGTAATTTCGCGACTTATTTGATGTACAAGTTAGGCAAAGGTCACCAAAGCCAGAAAGGCCAGCCAGTGTTTCAGCCTGTGCCCCAAGCCGCATCGCGTATCGAATTATTTCTGCATGGCCTCTTGTTATCAGGGCGGCCCTTGCGCTCTCTCCTAAGCCGGCGCCAACAGCGGCGCCACAAGCGATGGCGATAACATTTTTCAAAGCTCCACCAATTTCTGCACCAATGGGATCGTGTGATATATAAATCCTTAAGGTACCATTTGATAGCTTAATTTGCCATTCACCAAGGTCGTCGTTTTCATTAGAGGCTAGAGTCAGGGCGGTTGGCAGGCCCTTGGCTATATCTACCGCAAAGCTTGGGCCGGTGAGGATTCCAACTGGGCCATCTGGATACAAGCTTTTTAATATGGAATAGCCACCAAGCCCACTATCCAGGTCAATTCCTTTGCTGCAACCGATTAGAGCTTGGCCTTCTAGATATCTAGAAATGTTTTGCAAAACCTGGTGTGTATTTTGAAGGGGAACGGCGCAAAGAACCAAACTGGAACCCTGCAGTGCCTCGTTTAAATCGCTCGTTACGGAAACATTGGGTCCTAATTCGTGACCTGGTAGTTTTGAGTTTTTACGAGTTTCTTTAATGGTGCGCGTGGACTTTTCATTACGACCCCATAGCTGCACTTTTTCGTTACCTGACAAGGCGATCGCCAAAGCTGTACCGAAAGCACCGGCCCCAAGTATGCAAATAGTCATGGTTTTTGCTCTTTAGATTGGACATTTATAGACATAAGTTTGGAGTACAATAGACTTGGAATTAACGTACTGCTAATGTTAGTCATTGCTTTGTTCCTATTGATTGAATCTAAGTTAAATCATAACACTACTTCAGTTTTTGCTCAATCCTAAGGAGGCTCAATGCCTCAAATATTGGTTACACGGCCTATTGATCAGGCATTAAGGTTTGCTAAGGATCTTGAAAATGCAGGCGTGAAACCAGAAAAAATTTTAATTGACCCAATTTTGCAGATTAATGCATTAGACGTGACTTTTGATTTTTCAAATGTCAGAGGGATTTTGATTACGTCAAAAAATGCCCTTAGACATCTACCCGCTGGGTTAATTGAGTGTGGCTTTCCGGCATATTGTGTCGGTAGCTCTACCACGCGTCTAGCCTGTGAGTGTGGTCTTGTGGCAAAAAATATGGGTAAAACAGCTAAAGAACTTGCTAACGCCCTGGCTAAAATTTCACCAAAAGGACTGTTGGTACATGTTCGCGGCTCTTTTACTACTATCGATTTTAGTAACCACTTTCTTGGTACAGAATTAAAAATAAAAAATTTGATTACATACCATCAAACTGAACAACCACTTAAGCCAGAAACCCAAAACCTTCTGCAAGCTGGAAGGGATGTGGTTGTCCCCCTTTTTTCAACCCGGAGCGCCCAAAGCTTTTGTAAAATGAAATATAGCTGGACTCGGCATACGGCCGTTGTAATTAGTGAAAATGTAGCAAAATACTGCGAAAAAGCGGGCTTTGGTCAGATTATAGTTTCCCTTCAGCCTGATGCGCGCTCTATGCTTGAAGCTATAGTCCCGCTCATGAGAATAAAAATCGATTAATGGGTTTAGTTTGAAAAACTAAGACAGGTAAATTGTAGAAAGAAATAGGTAGTTTTTTTGGCAGATAAGAAGGTAAATAAAAAATTTAAAATCGATGATGTGGTTGTCGAGGAGGCCATTGTAACAGACGTAGGCTCGACCCAGGTTGGTAAAGAGCCACCGGATTTCTCCACTGTGAGCTCTGAAGAAAAGGCCTCCAATTACGGTTCAAAAAAGTCAAAACTTGGCAGCCTGTTTATTATTCTTGGAATATTTTTTCTTGGTCTCGTTGGCCTCGGTTTCTTTGTTCTACCCAAATATTTTGAATCCACTGACACAATCGGGTCGTTACGACTTTCGCAGTCTGGCCTTGAAGACAAATTTAAAAAGTTAAGCGCTCAAGTGGCTGCCCTTGAGGACAATGACCCAAAAAAAAATAGAATTGGGATCCTCGAAGTAGTTAACCCAGCCTTAGTTAAGATTGAATCCAATTTAACTGAACTGAGCGCGCTGCAATCGAAGCAGTCAGAGATGTTTAATCGTCGTATCGAAGCACTTGAAAGTGGCTCATTTACCAACCTTGTCTCCTCAGCTGAAACTGAAGCTTATCAACAGGCCGTTTCAAAAATTCAGGCTGACCTAGAGGGTCAGCGCATTCAAATTAACAAATTATCCGATGATCTGCGAACTCAGGTCCGAGAAGTTAAACGACAAATAAAAGTTGAAGAACGAAACGCTAATGAAATTGCCAAAAGTGGACTGACTTCCAGCGCCATAGATAAAATTCAGGTATTAGTAGAGAGTGGTTTGGGGTATCAAACAATTCTGGCTGAACTTAGTCGTTCTACTGACTTAAGTCTTTCACCGGCTATTGTTGATAATGCCGAAAGTGGGGTGGCAAGTTTAAAGTTGCTACAAAACCAGTTTTCTGCTGCGGCACGCACAGCACTAAAAAAAATAAGAAACGAACAGGTAACTTCTGAAAATGAGGGTGCGGTTTGGTCCTTTGTAAAAGCTCAGCTTGGTTTTCGCTCTTTAACCCCACAGGAGGGTGTTTCGGCTGATGCCGTGCTTTCCCGAGCACAAGCTGCGGTGAGCGATGGAGACATAGGTGCTGCACTTATAGAAATTAAGACGCTTACAGATGTTGGACAATCTGCTTTAAAAGACTGGTCGTTGGCTGCTGAGAGCCGCATTCGTGTGTTGGAAGAATTAGCTAAAATTTCTGACAACCTGATAATCAATTAGGAAAAATAGGATGCTTTGGTCACTTATAAAAATTCTATTTTTTTTAACGGCTGTAATTGTAATTACACTTGGTGCGGTGTGGCTACTGGAGTCAAAGGGTGGCGTAACAATTGAATATGCAGGTTTTGAATTATCTTTTGGCGCACTTCAGGCCGCCATATTAGGAATTTTATTTACCGTGGTTCTGTGGGTTTTCCTCAAGGTTTTTGGACTTATTGTTGCAGTATTTCGTTTCTTAAATGGTGATGAAACAGCACTATCACGATACTTGTTTCGCAATCGTGAACGACGTGGCTTTGAGGCGCTTTCTTCTGGATTGATGGCCTTGGCAAGTGGCGATGGCGCCGAGGCTATGACAAAAGCCAAGAAAGCTGATAAGCTACTCGGGAAACCAGAATTGACGAACTTGGTTATAGCGCAAGCTGCAGTTGCTTCTGGAGATAAGGAAACTGCGCGGGCGACTTACAAAAAACTACTGGAAAACCCAAAAACACGGTTTGTTGGCGTTCATGGCCTACTTAAACAAACACTGCAGTCTGGCGATATGGAAACAGCGCTCAAATTGGCAGAGCGCGCGTTTGCACTGAAACCAAAACATGTAGAAACTCAAGATGTTCTGCTTAAACTGCAAGCCAGTCAGAAAGATTGGTTGGGAATCCGAGATACTCTAAAAGCAAAGCTAAAACACGGTGCACTCCCAAAAAATGTACATAAGCGTCGAGATGCTATTTTTGCCTTATCTCAAGCGATGGAACTACAAGTGGAAGGTAATTTTGATGAGAGCCATAAGCTGGCGGTCGAGGCTAATCGTCTTTCTCCAGCATTAGTGCCTGCAAGTTTGCTAGTTGCGCGTGGGCAAATAAAAAAAGAAAAACCAAAGCTTGCGACCCGCACTGTGCTTGCTGCTTGGGAATTAGCCCCTCATCCAGAGTTAGCAACAGTTTATGCGGAAATTGAACCAGATGAGGCGCCCCTTGATCGAATAAAAAGGTTTCAGAAACTCACTAAATCTATGCCCAAACATCCTGAAACTAAGATGCTACTAGCCGAATTAAATATTGCCACAAGTAATTACACCAAAGCCCGTTCGGTACTCAGGGGACTAGCTAAATCTGATCCAACAATGCGCTCACTTACTATAATGGCCGCCATTGAGCGAGGTGAAGGTGCTGATGATCAAACTGTACGGCAACTTTTAACTCAAGCAATTTCAGCACAGCGGGACCCCCAATGGATTTGCGAAAACTGTGGTGAAACGTATCAAAGCTGGGAACCAGTATGTCTGAATTGTGATGCTATAGACAGCGTAAGTTGGAAGCGGCCACCTCCATCCGAGTCGGTTAGCGCCGAAATGCTACCACTGATTGTTGGCCAAATGGCTAAGGTGGACCAAGATGTGACATCAGGTGGGTTCGATAATGAAACTGAAGCAAGAAGTGAAACTAAAACATTAGATAAATAAAAAAAATCTTGAGCGTCAACAGCTAAAAAATATTAACACAGAGTAAAATAATGGAAAAAAAGAGAAAATTTTCTGGATCAGAGTTGTGCAAGTATGAGGCACATGAGGCCGTTAAACTTTTAAAAAATGGTGACGTGTCTTCTGGTGAGTTACTTGACGCAGCGACAAAGCGAATTTCGCAAACTGGCAAGATAATTAATGCGACAACTACGCTTTGTGAAGAGCGCGCCAGAACTGCAGCTAAATTTCTAGATAACACAGAAGATAGCCACGACGGATGGTTAGCTGGTCTCCCTATTACAATTAAAGATTTAAAAATGGTGGCCGGTGTTCGCACAACATATGGAAGTAAGGGTTTTTCTGATTTCATACCGGAGGAAAGTGATCCGCTTGTAGAACTTCTTGAGGCGCGTGGTGGAATTGTTTTGGGTAAAACAAATACCCCAGAATTTGGCGCTGGTGGAAATACTTTTAACGAGGTGTTTGGTCCAACCCTGAACCCCTGGGATACGAGTTTGAATGCTGGAGGGTCATCTGGTGGTGCTGCGGCATCACTTGCAACGGGAGAGATCTGGCTTAGTCACGGAAGTGATCATGGTGGTAGCCTTCGTACGCCTGCTGCTTATTGCGGTATTGTTGGTTTGCGGCCTAGTCCCGGTATTGCGGGGGGACCGGATAAAGATAATGCTTTCATGATTGAGGGGACCCAGGGGCCGATGGCTCGATCTGTTATGGATTGCGCGCTTTTTCTGGATGCTATGTCTGGATATGATCCAAGAATTGCAATTTCTTTTCCTCACCCAAAAACTTCTTACCAAGATGCAGTGAGGCATGTTCCCAGTAAACTTGCCATAGCATTTTCTCCTGACCTAGGAGGTTTTGGGCAGGTTGATAAGGAGATGGATAATCATCTGCGTGGCATTTTGCTGATGCTAGAAAACAACGGAGCAGAGATTGAAGAAACCTGCCCTGACCTTTCAGAACTTGAAAAAACTTACCATACCCTCAGAGGGGTGATGTGGGCGACAGCCGCCAGGGGCTTGCCGGAAGAGGTTAAGCGCCATTTTAAACCTACCCTGGCTCAAAATACAGCTTTTGGACAATCCCTATCAATAGATGACATTATTGATGCAAATATTAACCGCTCAAAAATCTATAATAGAATGGTAAAGCTTTTCGAAAAATACGATGTTTTAGCCTGCCCAACTGTTGGTTGCATGCCTCACAGTCAGTCTGAGGAGTGGGTAGATAATGTTGGTGGAGTTAAACTATCAGGTTACATGGATTGGTTGCGATTTGCATTTTTAGCCACAACGGCAGGCTTGCCATCCATTTCTGTTCCAGTGGGATTGGGTCCAAGAGGATTGCCGGTTGGCTTACAGTTGATAGGTAGGCCACGCGGAGAGGCAAAGCTTTTGTCTGCTGCACGACTGGTTGAATTAACAGTAGGTGGGCCCCTAGGTCCGATTGATCCAATTTGAATTGGATAAAAATACCTTTGAAACCTTAATCTATACTCAAGCCACTGGGTACACGTTCAGGTATACCAAGACTTCCCAAGGAAGATGTCTTTCCGGTTAGGCTGCTCAGGAAACTTAA
>JAFMEA010000021.1 GCA_017856985.1 Planktomarina sp. | reverse complement strand
ACGTCCCAATCTTTTTGAGGGGCCAATCTCACCCGTGCGCCGTTCGCACCACCACGCTTGTCAGAGCCGCGGAAGGTTGAGGCTGACGCCCACGCCGCAGACACCAATTCGGAAATTGACAGACCAGCACTCATAATTTGAGATTTCAGATCTGCGAGATCTGCTGCACCCAACGCGGCACTTCCACCCGGAATTGGATCCTGCCAAATTAGCTCTTCCGCAGGTACATCGTTCCCGAGGTAGAGATTTTTAGGTCCCATATCTCTGTGCGTTAGCTTGAACCATGCACGGGCAAACGCATCTGCAAATGCATCTGGGTTAGCGTGGAAGTGACGTGAAACTTTCTCATAGGCAGGGTCTGTACGCATTGCCATATCTGCCGTGGTCATCATCACTGGTACTTTCGCACCGGACCCGTCCACTTGTGGCGCGTGGTCTTCGTCGCTCAAATCTTTGGCGTGCCAAATATTTGCGCCGGCTGGGCTTTTAGTTAGTTCCCAGTCATATCCAAAAAGCAGGTCGAAGTAGCTCATGTCCCACTTGGTTGGGCTGGAGGTCCAAGGACCCTCAACGCCACTTGTCGTGGTGTGAACGCCGACGCCACTCTCGAAGTCATTCTTCCATCCGAGACCCTGCTGGACGATGCTCGCACCTTCAGGCTCTGCTCCCACTAGTTCAGGATCGCCTGCTCCGTGAGCCTTACCAAAGGTATGTCCGCCGGCAACGAGTGCCACTGTCTCTTCGTCATTCATTGCCATACGGGCAAATGTTTCTCTGATATCGTGTCCAGATCCCATTGGATCAGGATTACCGTTAGGGCCCTCGGGGTTGACGTAGATCAAACCCATTTGGACTGCTGCCAGTGGATTTTCGAGTTCACGCTCGCCGCTGTAGCGATTGTCATCAAGCCAGATGTCTTCGGTGCCCCAGTATATATCTTCTTCAGGCTCCCACACATCAACGCGGCCACCACCAAACCCAAAGGTTTTAAAGCCCATGGATTCCAAGGCAACATTGCCTGTTAAAATCATCAAATCTGCCCAAGATAGGGCCTTGCCATATTTCTGCTTAATTGGCCAAAGTAGCCTACGAGATTTATCTAGGTTACCGTTGTCAGGCCAGCTGTTGAGTGGGGCAAACCTCTGCTGACCCGCGCCTGCACCGCCGCGGCCATCCGCGGTGCGGTAGGTTCCTGCGCTGTGCCAGGCCATACGAATAAAGAAAGGACCGTAGTGTCCGTAATCTGCTGGCCACCAGTCTTGGCTGTCAGTCATTAATGCTGTCAGATCGGCCTTAACCGCATCAAGATCTAATTTTTTAAATTCTTCTGCATAGTCAAAATCCGCATCCATTGGATCAGACAGGCTGGAATGCTGAGCCAGGATCTTAAGGTTTAACTGGTTTGGCCACCAATCTGTGTTTGATCGACCGCGCGAGGCTGCATTAGTTGCAGCACCGTGCATTACTGGGCATTTGCCGCCCTCTGGTGCGTCTGTTCCGTCCATTATACTCTCCAATCTGGGTCTCTTAAAATTTTTTACCTTGATATTAGGTCTAAAGTAATGAGGGCAACACTTAACAAATATGACGTTGGGACAAACTTTCCAACTTTATTTTTATTTTTTTACACAAATCTATTTACGTAGTTTTCTAGGATTTCCTGTCTTCCGGATACTGGTGTAGGAGAAATCTTACTGTCGGTGACAGATTTGGCAATACTGGCGAGGTCACTGTTTAGCATTTCTTGCGCTTTTGGAGTTTCCCAGCCTGCATAGCGACCCCTAAGAGCCTCCTCTAGGCCGCCATCTTCTAGCATCTTAGCCGCAGCTTTGATCCCGCGCGCGCAGACGTCCATGCCGCCTATATGGGCGGCAATCAGGTCTTTTGGGTCGAGTGACTGGCGTCTGAGTTTTGCATCAAAATTAGTGCCGCCCGAGCCCAGGCCTCCATTTTTTAGAATATGGTAATAAGCCAAGGCGACTTCGGGAACGTTGTTGGGGAACTGGTCAGTGTCCCAACCTGATTGGTAGTCATTGCGGTTCATGTCGATTGAGCCGAGGACCCCCAATGATGCTGCCGTCGCTATCTCATGCTCAAATGAGTGGCCGGCTAAAATGGCGTGACCCTGCTCAAGATTTAATTTTATATCTTTTTCCAGACCGTATTTCTGTAGGAAGCCAAAGCAAGTCGCCGCATCATAGTCGTATTGGTGTTTTGATGGTTCCTGTGGCTTTGGCTCAACTAATATCTGTCCCTTGAAGCCAATTTTATGTTTGTAATCGACCACCATCGATAGGAAGCGGCCCATATGATCCAACTCAAGCCCCATGTTGGTGTTGAGTAATGTCTCATATCCCTCGCGCCCTCCCCAGAGGACATAATTTTCACCGCTGAGTTTATGGGTAGCGTCGAGGCAACTTTTAACGGTGGCTGCGGCGAACGCAAAAACATCGGGATCCGGATTAGTTGAAGCCCCACTCATCCAGCGGCGGTGGGTAAACATATTAGCCGTTCCCCAAAGGAGCTTAGTTCCCGTGGATTGCATTTTCTCACCAAAGTAATCGGTAATTTCATCCAGCGTGCTGCGGTTGGTATCAAAATGCCCCGTCTCGGGCCGTATATCTGCATCATGCCAGCAGAAGTATGGGACATTCAGCAACTCAAACATTTCAAAGGCCACGTCCGCCTTTATACGAGCGCGCTCCATATTGTCTTGTGGGTGCCACGGCCGCTCAAAGGTCTGGCCACCGAAGGGGTCACCACCCTCCCAGGCGAAGGAGTGCCAGTAAGCCACTGCAAAACGCAGGTGCTCTTCCATTCTTTTACCCATAAGAATCTCATCGGGATTATAGTGGTGGAAGGCCATTGGGTTATTGCTGTCTGGCCCCTCAAAAGATGCCTTATCAATGCCTTGAAAAAATTGTGTCATACGAGAGCCTTTAATGCTGGATATGTCATCTTGTAGCGTTCGTACGCCAATTGATATTTTGCTGTTAATTCACTGCGTGGTAAAATCGTCTTCGCTACTTTTGGAGGTGTCATTACAGTTTGAGGGGTGCGCCCTGTTTTCCCAACAATTGCCAGGCGTGCAGCGCCAAGTGCCGCACCAAACTCACCCTTCTCGGGTAAGTCAATCGGCATGTCCAATACGGTCGCAACAAGCTCAACCCAAAAAGGTGACTGGGCCCCACCGCCGATCCCAAGCGCTCGCGAGAGATTGGTCCCTGTTGATTTTAATGCCTCAAGATTATCGCGCAATGCAAAGCTTACGCCCTCCATAACTGCCTGAACCATATCGCCGCGGGTTGATGCGATATCGATATTTAACATCGCCCCCCTAATAGCGCTGTCGTTGTGGGGCGTACGCTCACCCGACAGGTAAGGCAGAAACTGCATATCATTTGGTCCATTTATACTTGTGCCAACAATTCCAGCAAGGTCTGCTGCGTCTGCGTCAAGGATCTGTGACAGCCAATTCAAACTGTCGGTTGCAGCTAAGATGACGCCCATTTGATACCACCGATTTGGAACGGCGTGGCAAAAGGTGTGTACTGCTGAGGAGGGCATTGGTGCAAAACTATCCTTTGCCGCTAGCAGAACTCCGGAGGTCCCAAGTGAGACGAAGGCGTCTCCCTCTCTGAGAGCGCCGACCCCGCAGGCTGCAGCTGCATTGTCGCCGCCGCCGCCAACCACTATTACGTTACGCCCAACCCCCCAGCGTTCAGCTAGTTCGGAGCGCAAGTTTCCAATCGGGGCTGATCCTTCAAATAAGTCAGGAACTTGGTCTTGCCGCATCCCGGACTTTGACAAGAGATCTGGCGACCATTCTCTGGCCCCACAGTCGAGCCATGAAGTCCCGGCGGCGTCAGACATATCTGACACGTAATTTCCAGTAAGCCAGAAATTCATGTAATCTTTTGGCAGTAGGATTTTGGCAATCTTAGCAAAGATCTCGGGTTCATTATTTGCGACCCATAAAACTTTTGGCGCAGTAAAACCTGGAAAAACTATATTTCCTGATATCTCCTGAAAACCTTCAAGGGCGTCTAGGTGCTCCGCCTCAAGGTGGGCGCGGGTATCATTCCAAAGCATGCAGGGTCGTAGTACACTGCCATTACTGTCAATCAATGTGGCTCCGTGCATATGGCCTGAGACGCCGATGCCCTTTAGGTCAGAAAACGCATCCGTATATTTTGTTCGCAGTGAATTGATGACGCCCTCACATGCCGTAGTCCAGTCGGTAGGGTCTTGCTCGCTCCAGGAGGCTTGGGGATGATTTACGCCATAGGTTTCTTGAGCGGATGCAACAATGCGCCCATCTTCTTGAACAAGAAGTCCCCGGAGCCCAGAAGTTCCTAAGTCTAAACCTAAATACATCTATTTCCTTACGTATTCTTATCTTTATGATTGTCAGTGTAAGACCAAGATTGCGCTATACACTAGGTAGTTATGGTGGGCGCAGTTGTCCAGTTGTTACTCAAAGCCACGGAGTTGTCTGACTTCAACATTCAGATGGTTTATCTTATCACCTAGACTGACCTTGGGACATTCAAATTAGGCCAGGGCAAACTTCGCCGATAAGCAGAGGAGTACCAGAAATGTTATACCAATCCGCAAGTGGAGCCACCAGGGCGGGGTGAGGTCAAGTCTAAAAAATATAAGGTCTAGAACAATTAACAAACAAAACCCGACCATAAGAAACTCTATTTTATTTTCAGAATTAGTTGAAATTAAAAAGAATACCGCCAGTGCTGGCAGCACTGATAAAGTATAACAGATAGCAGCTTTTAACTGTGTCGTTTTTGTAGAGAAGCCCCAAAGAACTCCAGACATAAAACTCATTATTACAACGCTATAAGTTATCTGAACTTGAGCTCCCACAAACCCTTTCCCAAGCCACATTTGGCTCCACGCCATTAAGTCCGTATTTGCTAGGGTCAGCGCTCCCCAAAAAAAAGGTGCCAGTCCTGCAAGGCTTAATAAAAGGGGAGCATTGGGAATGGGTTTGTTCAAATTAATCTCGGATTAGTGTTTTGGATTAGTGTTATCGTCTAGGCTTGCCAGAAATTTGTCGCTGTCTTCTGCAATCAATTCTTTTTTTTCGTCACTCATACGGTCATAAACTTTGTACATCATACCTACTCTGTGATTGTTACCCAATTTGTTGCGGTTGCGTTTGAGGAAGTCCCAGTAGAGATAATTAAAGGGACAGGCGTCTGGACCATTTTTTTTGGTTACGTTGTAGCTGCAACCTTTGCAGTAGTTTGACATTTTATTAATGTAGCCGCCACCGGCGGCGTATGGTTTACTTGCCAAATACCCGCCATCTGCAAATAAAGCCATTCCAGATACATTTGGCAATTCCACCCACTCAAATGCGTCTACGTAAACGGATAAGAACCAAGCGTTCACCTGCGCTGGATTAATTCCCGTCAATAGAGCAAAATTTCCTAGAACCATCAGGCGCTGAATGTGATGTGCATAGGCGTTTTGTGATGTCTCTTTAACTGACTGATGCAGACAATTCATTTTTGTGTCTGCGTCCCAATAAAACGCAGGCAACTCACGTTTGGCCTCAAAGAAGTTCAGTGCCGCATAGTCTGGCATCTCACTCCAATAAATCCCACGAACAAACTCCCGCCAGCCCAGAATTTGACGAATGAAACCCTCGACAGCATTTAGGGGGGCGTGATTGTCGTGGTAGGCCTGCTCTGCCGCTTGGATACACTCCAATGGTGAGAGCAATCCACAATTTAAATATAATCCAATATGTGAGTGATACATCCACGGCTCGCCCTGGATCATGGCATCTTGAAAGTCACCAAAATATTTAAGCCGCTCGTCTATAAATTGTGTCAATGCTAGCTTCGCTTGGGTTGCATTGACGGCGAAATGAAAGCCGGAGAGCACGCCCATGTGATCTGAAAATTTATCTTCAACCAATTTCATGACATCTAAAGTTACTTTGTCTGGCTCAGAAGAAAAAGTTTCGGGTACATCAAAATTTGAATTGGGTGACTTTCTATTTTCAATATCAAAATTCCACTTGCCGCCAACGGGCTGATCGCCATCCATTAATATTGAGTATTTCTTGCGCATCTCACGGTAGAAATACTCCATTCGGAGGTTTTTCCGATCCTTACTCCATTTTCTGAATTCAAATTGATTACATAAAAAACGATCGTCCTCTCTGATATCAACTGGAACCCCGAAGAGTTCTTGCCAGCCGTTGATTTCGGTTAGAACTCGATACTCTCCCGGTGAGGTTACAATTATTTCATCAATTTTATGGTTCGCCAGGGTTTTTTCTACTGCTTGAGTAAAAGAGCTCATTGGCTCTGGGTCACTCAGTCTAAAATACTCAACTTGGTATTTTTTCTTATTGCGTAACTCTTCAGAAAAATGCCGCATAGCAGAAAACAAAAATGCGATTTTTTTCTTGTGATGTTTTACATATGTCGCCTCAGCAAAGACTTC
Organism: Planktomarina sp.; assembly: GCA_017856985.1. Classification (GTDB taxonomy): domain Bacteria; phylum Pseudomonadota; class Alphaproteobacteria; order Rhodobacterales; family Rhodobacteraceae; genus Planktomarina; species Planktomarina karensis. The sequence continues at coordinate 28,508 of JAFMEA010000021.1, read as the reverse complement.
GCAAATTAAGACAATGTCATTTTCTGCGTCTATGTTGTTTAGACTTGAAATCTCATTGCTGAGTTGATCGCCTAGGACTACCCGTAATGCCGGCAATGAAACTCTCCCCCGTCGCTTTCATGACTTCTTGTAATTAGGCCAGAGACCTGAAAATTCAAGCATTTGATGACTGCGTGGCGATGTATTACAAAATAAAACTTTGGTGCTGGTCTTTTAGTTTCATGGTAGCCTGCTAGTTCCATCTATATCCACTTAGATAGGCTAAGGTAAATGAAGAAGACAACTGTAGACCTACAACCCGAGGAAGTAAGCGATATTATTCAAATGGCGCTGTCTGACCATGTCTCATTTACCAATATTGAAAAAATTTATGGGCTGAAAGAAAGTCAGGTTGTACGTCTAATGCGCTCTAACTTAAAGACTGGGAGCTACCGGGCTTGGCGAAAGAGGGTTCATGAGTTTGGCACTCGTCGGGAATTCTACAAGTGAAGACAGTTAAGAAATCTAATCTTCCAACAAAGATTTGTTTAACTTGTGCACGGCCTTTTACATGGAGAAAAAAATGGGCCAAAGTTTGGGATGAAGTTTTGTACTGCTCCAAAAAATGTAGTGGCTCAAGATGAGTGAAGAACTAGTGACTTCAAATAACACAGGGTCTTCCCGGCTTGCAAAAGCCACCCCAACTCGGGCCGCAGGTCTGGAGAGGCTTAGCAACTTTACGTCAACAGGGCTTAAATTATACACAGATGGGCGTAATTACGATTACGGGCCAGAAGACCGATCCAATATTTCTGCCCTATCACCGTGGATTAGGCGCCGGTTAATCTCTGAACAGGAAATAATTGAAAAGTTATTTAAGACTAATTCCCATGGTGCTGCCGATAAATACATACAGCAAGTTATCTGGAGAACCTATTTTAAGGGCTGGCTAGAGCAGCACCCAACTGTTTGGAATGCCTACAACGAGGGGGTTATGAGTGGCCTAAATGAAGTTTCATCCGACCAAAGCAGGGCCCGTGTGTATGAAAAAGCAATTACAGGCCAAACTGGGATAGACTGTTTTGATAGTTGGGCAACCGAACTGATGGAACATTCATACCTACATAATCATGCCAGATTGTGGTTCGCCTCTATCTGGATATTCACGCTCAAATTGCCATGGGAACTTGGCGCTAACTTCTTCATGAAATATCTATTGGATGGAGATCCTGCCTCAAACACTTTGAGCTGGAGATGGGTGTCGGGCTTGCACACAAAAGGCAAAAATTATCTAGCCACATCAAGTAATATTGATAAATTTACATTGGGTAGATTTAGGATAGAGGCACATCTAAATGAAGCTGCTAATCCATTAACCGAACTGACCGAACACCCAATCCAATCACTACCGCGTTTGGAAAATCTGCCAAGTGATGACTTTCTATTGTTAGTCACAGAGGAAGATTGCAATAGCGTGGATTTGACTGGACAATTTCCAGTGGCTGCCCTTGGATTAATTCTTCCAGAAAAATCTGAAGTTTTTGAAAGGAGTGATGCTGTCTTCAACTTTTCACATGGTGCGGTAACGGATGGGGTGGAGCGCATTAGTAGCACTGGCGAGGTCTTGATTTGTGAAGAATGGGCTGAGCCGATAATCGAACTGGCACGCTCAAAAAAGGTGAAAAATATTGTTACCGCATATACTCCAATTGGTCCGGTAAACACTAAGCTACAGGGTATTAAACCTTTATTAAAAAATGCTGGTATTGAACTGTCATTTTTGCGGCAAAAATATGATCAAACTTTTTGGCCCCACGCCACAAAAGGCTTCTTTGCCTTCAAGAAGAGTACAAATAAGCTGGTGCAGGAATTAGCACCATACGCCCCGTAATTTAAAATCCAAATATTTTTTTATTACTATGATTACAGCATATCACAGCTGGGCTTAGATATTTATAATGACTATTTAACTTCGAGTATTTTGGGTTGTTAATAAAAGAGTAAAACATTGTATGTGTTGTATTCTTGTGGTCCTGTTTAACTGAATTGTAGAGTTTTATGCTGGCTTACAGTGATATTGATTATCTGACATCAATCACCAGGTCGCTTTGTTTAAATAAAAAGTGGAAATACTTTTGGTGATGCCTGATTTAACTCAGAAAAATAATAAGGTGGGCGGGCTTTACCTTATTGCAGAAATTTTTGTCACCTTTGTCCTCGCAAGTATAGTAAAAATTCTTCAGCCTGACTTTTCAGTATTTCTGATTTTGTTTTTTAGGTACTTATTTTGTCTTCCACTGCTTGTCGCGTATGCGGTTTATACTAGAGGATATAACTTCCTAAAAATTCAAAATATTAAGGGGCTAGCTCTGAGGTCTAGCTTTGGATTTCTTGGCCTATTAATGTGGTTTTTAGCAATAACTAAAATCGATATTAGTCTTGCTACTGCGCTATTAATGACAATGCCAATCTTCATCACTGGCCTCTCAGTTGTGATTGCTAAAGAGCAGGTAGGGGTAAGACGGTTGGGTTCTGTTATCCTTGGATTTTTTGGTGTTCTAGTGTTATTGCTACCGATCAATCCTGAGCTTAATATTTGGGGTGCTATATTTGCTCTCCTTGGCGCCCTGTTTGCTGCCTTAATGTTCGTCTATTTAAGAATACTGGGGCGCAGTGACCCGCCAGTTTCCACAGCAATCTGGTATAACTCGGTAGGTATAGTTTTGGCTGGTATTTTAACCTATATTTTTGGTGGGTTTACGCCACTTATAAATTTAGATGGTTCCCAGGCTATTTACGTTTTTATTACCCTGGGCGTAATAGCGAGTTTCCAGCAATTCTTTTTGGCCCAAAGTCATATGTACGCTGAGGCCTCAGTCCTTGCACCTCTTCACTACTTATCCATTCCGTTTGCTGTGTGTGTGGGTATATTATTCTTTGGTGAAGTTATTACGGTAAAATTTCTGATTGGTACTTTTATTATTATAGCCTCAACTTACTACATCTTCCTAAGAGAGCAGGTTCACAACTGATTAATCGTTGCATAAAGACTTTGCAGTCTTAGTGCTATTCCGCCAAGAACACCCTAACCGCCGCTTCAAATGCCCTAGGCCGTTCGGCGTGCAACCAGTGCCCTGCATTAGGAATTTTGGCAAAATGGGCATTTGGAAACAAGGTTTTAATTTTTGACCGGTGGTCTCTTTGGACATAATCAGAATTCCCACCCGCTAGGAATAATGTTGGCCTATTGAATTTCCCAGATATTTCAGGGAAGCCAATGATTTGCGGCATGAATTCTGTTAAAACATCAAGGTTTAGTAGCCATTTGCACTCTCTTAAGTTCAAGCTTTGCAATAAAAAGCTGCGAACATTCGGATCGTTGACTGTCTTTTCGAGCGCTGCGTCAGCGTCTCGGCGTGAACTGAGGTTGGCTATGGGCAACGCTTGCATTGCATCAATTAAGGTTTGTTGGGTATGTGCGTATGCCACAGGCGCAATATCAGCGACAATTAAACGTCGAATGGGTGCATTTGTCAGGGCGGCCAGCATTGAAGCTTTTCCTCCCATCGAGTGGCCGAGTAGGTCGATGGGTTCGTCGATCTTAGTGATAACCTCAGATAGGTCAGCGGCCATTGCCGCGTAACTGTGATCCGGTAGCCATGGACTGCTGCCATGATTGCGCATGTCGAGGGTAAAAACTCGCCGCTTATCGGACAGTCGCCTGGCAATTACACCCCAATTTCGTCCTGAACCAAATAAGCCGTGGGCAATAACCAGTGGTGTACCTGAATGGTTTCCGTGCGAAATCATATTTAACATGGTGATAACTTATGATGGCTTTCAATGACTGGCTAGCCCAGTTATGAGAGTGAAAAATCTTATTAAGGTAATAACGATGGTTACTCATAAACACACCATCCCCACGCAGGGGCTTCATCACATCACACTTACCGGTGCGGGAAGGCAGATTACTTTAGATTTCTGGGAAGGTGTACTTGGAATGCCTTTTATTTTTGAGCAGCCCAATCTTGATAACCCAGAGGAAAGCCATCTTTATTTTGATCCGGGTGATGATCGCTTAATTACTGTTTTCTGTGATGAGACGAGAGAACCTCGAAAAGGAAACACACCAATGGTGCCTGGTGCGGTGCACCACTTAGCATTCGAGGTGAGCCAGGCTGTATCAATTCATCTGCCAGAAAAGCTAGATAGCCTGGGCATTGGGCACTCAGGTTTGAAGGATAGAGGTTTTATGACTTCTATTTATTTTCGAGAACCGTTGGGGCTATTGATTGAACTGGCTGCATACAAATTTACATCTCCCCAAGGTGTAAGTCGTGCACGAGTTTTATTTGAAGCGCACCGTATTCGCGTGGCGAATGGTGATTTATCTATTTCCGATATTCATGTCGCTGATGCATTAGCTAAACTAGCACATAGAGATGTACCAAGCCTGTCAAACCCCAAAACGGAAAAGTAATGCTTTTGGCTGGATGAACTTTTTTTTAAGTCCAGCCCAGAAATGTAGTTTTATTTAGTAGAGTGGGAACTTTGCACATAATAAACCAACTTCAGCTTTAACTTTTTCTTCCACGGCATGATTTGCGTCTTCACCGTTTTTTGCCAACCCATCAACAACTTCTATAATCCAGTCGGCAATTTGACGAAATTCCTCTTCACCAAAACCACGAGTTGTTCCCGCTGGACTACCCAATCTAATTCCGCTCGTGACCATCGGCTTCTCAGGATCAAATGGAACACCATTCTTATTACAAGTAATACGGGCGCGACCAAGAGCTTTTTCAGTTGCATTCCCCTTCACGCCTTTGGGGCGCAAATCTACAAGTACGACATGTGTATCTGTACCGTGAGTAACTGTATCTAAGCCACCTTTTATCAACTGATCGGAGAGTGCCTGTGCATTTTTAATCACATTTTGAATGTATATTTTAAATTCAGGCTGTAGTGCCTCACCAAATGCAACCGCCTTTGCGGCAATAACATGCATTAAGGGCCCGCCTTGTATGCCTGGAAAAATGGCAGAATTAAACTTTTTCGCCAATGTTTCATCGTCAGTCAAAATCATTCCACCGCGTGGTCCGCGTAGTGTCTTGTGTGTTGTGGTTGTTGCCACGTGGGCATGGGGGAACGGACTTGGATGCTCACCACCGGCGACGAGACCTGCAAAGTGCGCCATGTCGACATGCAAATAGGCACCCACACTGTCAGCAATTTCGCGCATACGCTTTAAGTCAATTTGTCGTGGAACTGCAGATCCCCCCGCAATAATCAGCTTGGGCTTATGTTCTGTAGCGAGCGCTTGAGCTTGATCATAGTCGAGGCGATTATCTTGTCGACGTACGCCATATTGTATTGCATTAAACCATTTGCCTGATTGGTTTGGTGCGGCACCGTGGGATAGGTGGCCGCCGGCATCAAGGGACATTCCCAGGATGGTATCGCCTGGTTGCAAAAGTGCTTGAAAAACGCCTTGGTTGGCCTGGCTGCCAGAGTTAGGTTGGACGTTCGCGAACCCACAATTGAAAAGCTGGCAGGCACGCTCTATCGCAAGAGTTTCTGCAATGTCCACATATTCACAACCGCCGTAATAACGACGCCCGGCATATCCTTCAGCATATTTGTTGGTCATAACTGACCCCTGCGCCTGCAAAACAGCTTTGGATACAATGTTTTCAGAAGCTATAAGCTCAATTTCATCGCGCTGACGCTCAAGCTCTTGGTCAATTGCCTTTGCTAGAGCTGCATCAGTATTTGCCAAATCTGCATTAAAAAAGTTGTGATTGCTGACTGTCATTTTCTTGTTTCCTTAGCTCTGTTAGTTGCTTATGCTTGTTTCCGATAAGAAATGTCAAAGATTAGTAGCGCGACTTATTGACCTAAATTTCTTGTCCCTGGGCCTCACTTGCGTTTTAATGCTGCACTGGCATAGGGTGCAGAAATGGAGTTTCCAAAATGCCTGCGACAGACCGTAAACGTATTTCTTTTTTAGCCAGCAGTACAGAGGTTGCTCAGTCAGCAAAGAGTACATTTGTAAACCAATTTGGTGACTGTGAGTTAGGCAAAGCTGATGTTATTGTCGCCCTAGGTGGTGATGGCTTTATGTTGGAGACGTTAAATTCAACTCAGCATCTAAATATTCCAGTATATGGGATGAACCGGGGTACTGTTGGGTTTCTGATGAATGAATTTTCACTGGAGCATCTGACAGATCGACTGGCTGATGCAGAAGAGGCAGTAATTAATCCTCTGCGTATGCATGCTACATGTGCCGATGGCATTACCCACACAGAGCTTGCCATCAACGAAGTTTCACTTTTAAGGCAGGGCCCTCAGGCAGCAAAATTAAAAATCTTTGTTGATGATCGACTGCGGCTCAGTGAGCTGCACTGTGATGGAGCTTTGGTTGCAACGCCCGCAGGTTCAACGGCCTACAATTATTCAGCGCACGGGCCGATCTTGCCGATTGGCTGCGAAGTTTTGGCCATCACGGCCATGGCTGCGTTTCGGCCTCGAAGGTGGCGAGGTGCCGTCCTACCAAAAAATGCAAAAGTGAGATTTGAAATAATTGAACCTCAAAAGAGACCCGTTATGGCAGATGCGGACAGTCGATCTGTTCAGGACGTGGTCACTGTTGAGATCGAGAGTGCTGGAGATATTGAGCATCGTCTTTTGTTTGATCCTGGACATGGCTTGGAAGAGAGGCTCATCCAGGAGCAGTTTGCTTAAGTAACGGCGACAACTTATTTAGCAAAACCTAGCGATTGAAGTGCACTTCGTATTTCATCCAAAATTATTGGATCGTCAATTGTTGCGGGTGCCTTGAAGGGTTTGCTGTCCGCGATGCTTGCCATTGTTGCGCGGAGGATCTTCCCTGAACGTGTTTTGGGAAGTCGATCGACGACACAGGCCAATTTAAATGCAGCAACTGGGCCAATTTTTTTCCGAACAAGGCCGATAACTTCTAAGACTATGTCAGCTTGGGAACGATTACACCCATTGTTGAGGCATACAAAGCCAAGAGGCAGTTGCCCTTTCAATTCATCTGCAACGCCAATTACCGCGCATTCTGCCACGTCAGGATGGTTCGCTAAAACTTCCTCTATGGCACCGGTAGAGAGGCGGTGGCCGGCAACATTAATGACATCATCAGTGCGAGACATTATGTAAAGATACCCATCATTATCTATGCTGCCAGCGTCACCGGTTTCGTAATAACCCGGGAAGGTAGTTAGGTATGATTTTAGCATTCGCTCTGGTGCATTCCAAAGTGTGGGCAAGGTGCCGGGTGGGAGTGGAAGCTTTATAGCTATCGAACCCAATTCGCCTGGCTTAACTTGCTGACCACCTTCATCTAAAATTCGAACATCATATCCGGGCATTGCAACAGTTGCAGATCCAATCTTAACGGGCATTTTTTCTATCCCAGCTGGATTACCCGCAATTGTATAGCCAGTTTCTGTTTGCCACCAATGGTCATATACTGGGACACCCATGACGCTCTGGGCCCAAGCAATAGTGTCAGGATCTGCCCTTTCCCCGGCAAGATAGAGCGCGCGCAGACCTGCCATATCAAATTTTTTGATCATTGCGCCGGTTGGATCATCGCGCTTGATTGCTCGGAACGCTGTTGGTGCCGTGAAAAAACTGCGCACATTGTGCTCCTGAATGACGCGCCAAAATGTACTAGCATCTGGCGTACCCACTGGCTTGCCCTCAAATACAACAGTTGTGTTTCCATGAATTAGGGGAGCGTAACAAATATAGGAGTGACCCACCACCCAACCCACGTCGGAAGCGGCCCAAAAAACTTCACCAGGGTTAACATTGTAAATATTTTTCATGGTCCAATGCAGGGCAACTAAATGTCCAGCTGTGGGACGCACCACACCCTTAGGTGCTCCCGTTGTACCTGACGTGTACAAAATATAAACAGGATGGTCACCGGAAACTGGTACGCATGGCGCAGGTTTTGTACCTGCCTGCAACGCATTCCATTCCACATCAATTGTCCCAAGATCAGCTATACATTCAGGTCGTTGGAAAATTACGTTAAATTCAGGTTTGTGGTGAGCTATTTCGATAGCGCTGTCTAGAAGTGGTTTGTATTCAACGATACGATCAGGCTCCACTCCACAAGATCCTGAAATTATTGCCTTGGGTGTGGCATCATCAATTCGGACGGCGAGTTCATTGGCTGCGAAGCCACCGAATACAACTGAATGAATTGCACCTATTCGAGCACAGGCAAGCATAGCTATCAGAGCCTCTGGTACCATAGGCATATATATTATTACTCGGTCCCCTACAGTGATTCCCTTGGCGGCCAAGCCCCCTGCGAATGCCGCTACTTGGGATTTTAACTCTGAATATGTAGTTTTACTTTTTTTATTGGTTAGAGGACTATCATAAATAATAGCTATTTGGTCCCCGCACCCTGATATGACATGTCGATCCACAGCGTTATAGCAGGTGTTAACCTTTGCATCTTTAAACCACTCATAAAAAGGAGCGTCATCATCCCAAAGTGCCTTAGAGGGTGGCTTTATCCAATCTATACTCTCTGCGGCTTTCATCCAAAAACCTTCAGGGTTAGATTTCCAACCTTCGTAAACATCTTTAAATGACACTTATTGGATCCCCTCAGTTTTTATTTTTATTCTTGGGCTAATTCTGGTGCATGTTTCGCAGTTTTGCATGATCGAAACAGGTTATGGCCACGGGTTTATTTAAGTAACTGATGTGCTATCATAACAGATGTCAAACTCATAAAATGTATATTTTATCTACTTGTTAATAGGGTGAACCAAACTATGCAGAACATCCGTGCCGAAGTGCTCTTGTCTACTAAAGAATTAAGGGACGACATTCCGTTTTTTACTAAAGTTTTAGGTATGCGGATGGACGAAATATTTCCAGCGGATGACCCTAAAGTTGCCGTTTTTTCTGGTTTTGGTCTTCGAGTGCGAATTCAAAACGGAGCAGATGTAGGGCCGGGCGTCTTACGGATTATGTGTGATGACCCCATTCTAATAGCAGGTGGAGAGACTAGCCTTTTGGCCCCAAATGGTACTCGCATAGAGATTTTGCCACTGGCAGCACCTGTGGTGATGCCGCCAACTTCACACGAGTTTGTCGTACGCAAAATGACTGACCAGGCGTCTTGGGTAATTGGCCGGGCGGGAATGCATTATCGTGATTTAGTTCCTAGTCGCCTTGGTGGTTCAATAATAGCAAGTCATATCCGGATCCCAGATGGTGGTCCTGTACCTGACATGGTGCATTTTCATTCAGTTGGATTTCAACTGATTTATTGTTACCGGGGTTGGGTCGACCTTGTATACGAAGATCAGGGCCCACCATTTAGGTTACACGCTGGCAACTGTGTAATACAGCCACCAGAAATAAGACATAGGGTCCTTTTTGCCAGCGATAATATTGAGGTAATAGAGATTGGAGTTCCAGCTGAACACGTTACCACAATTGATCATGATTTGGAGCTTCCAACTCCAAACTTCCTGCCAGAGCGAGAATTTAGCAGGCAGAAATTTGTCCACTCAAAGGCTTTAGATGCCGATTGGGCTCAATCGCGGCTACCAGGATTTATCTCACGCGATACAACGATTTGTGAAAACACACAGGGCGTTGCTTCAGTTCATGTGATCAAGCGCGGTAAAGGTATTCCTGTCTGGGCTTCGCATACAAGTGATATTCACTTCAGTTTTGTGCTGGAAGGAAGCCTTACATTGGAGGGAGAAAACCAACCGGCTCAAGAATTGAAATCAGGAGATGCTTTTGTAATCCCCCCCCAAATGAAGGTGCGTTATGCAAACCCCTCAAATGATATCGAATTACTAGAAGTGAGTTTGCCCGGTGATTTTAAAACGCAAGTGAATTAAGGTTGTAATTAAACAGACGTAGGGTGAAGTATCCGTTTTAGAAGAAATAATTCGCTTTAGCGTGTCTTACGCTTTTTAACAAAATATTTAGAGGTACTAATATGAACGAAGATTTAATTGAGGCTGCAAAGTCTGCACGTAATAACGCGCATGCCCCATATTCAAAGTTTTACGTTGGCGCGGCAATACGCACACCCAGTGGCGCAATATTCGCTGGTTGTAATGTGGAAAATGTCGCTTATCCCGAGGGTACTTGTGCTGAAGCGGGTGCAATTGCGGCGATGTGTTTAGCGGGAGAATATGAGATAACAGAAGTGGCGGTAGCGTCCGGTGGTGATGAACCTTCCTCGCCTTGTGGGGGTTGTCGACAGAAAATTTCAGAATTTGCCAAAGGAAATGTATTGGTGACCATGGTAGCGGCTGGTGGCAGTAGAAAAACTACCACGGTAGCGGATCTCTTGCCGGGCGCTTTTGATTTGGAGCGCCTTAACGCTGGTGTCACAGCTACAGGTTCGTAATGAATGCGCGTGATTTAATTCTCTGCTTACGTGAAGGCCGAGCGGTCTCTCCAAAAGCCATCAGTGCGTTTGGCAGTGGTCTTGGCGGTGATTCCGTGAGCGACGCGCAAGCTGGAGCTTTTGCCATGGCGGTATGCCTGCAAGGTTTGGATGATGATGGGCGAGTGGCTCTAACTTTAGGAATGCGTGACAGTGGGAAAGTGCTTTCATGGGACCTTCCAGGTAAAGTAGTTGATAAACATTCAACTGGTGGCGTTGGCGATGCAGTTTCACTTATATTGGCGCCATTACTTGCTTGCGTTGGCGTGTTTGTCCCGATGATTTCGGGAAGAGGTCTCGGGCATACTGGTGGGACTTTGGACAAATTAGAATCAATTCCAGGAGTAAGAACCCAGTTTTCAGAAGAGCAATTTCGTAAAGTGGTTGTGGACGTTGGTTGCGCTATTGTGGCCCCTAGCTCTGATATAGCACCAGCGGACCAACGGCTCTATGCAGTCCGTGACGTAACAGGTACAGTGCGTTCTCTTGATTTAATTACATCCTCTATTTTAGCAAAAAAGTTAGCTGCTGGTTTGCAGGCCTTAGTTCTTGACGTAAAAACAGGTTCTGGAGCCGTAACGCAGGATATTAATGAGGCTCGTGCGCTGGCAAAGGCTTTGGTTGCCACCGCAAATGGTGCGGGATGCCCAACCAGCGCAGTCATTACAGATATGAGCCAACCGTTATTACCCAGCATTGGGAATGCTGTTGAGCTTGCTGATGTAATGCGCTCATTCGACAGCAAGAGTGGACCGATTTTAGATGTTGTGATTGAACTTGGGGTTAAGCTTCTTGAACAGGCCAATGTATTTTACACAGAGCAAGGTGCCCGCTCTGAGCTGATGAAATGCCTTGAGGATGGTCGCGCTAAGGCAAAATTTGGCCAGATGATTTTAGCCCAAGGCGGTCCTAAAAACTTTGCGGACCGCTGGGAGGATTACCTCAATATAGCGCCTGGTTTTGAAATCCTGGCGCCAATTGGTGGATATATACAATCGATGGATGGCACTGCATTAGGTAAAGTAGTGGTGGATATTGGGGGTGGACGGCAACGCGAAAATGATCAAATTGATCACTCGGTTGGACTGTCTGAGATTTCACCAATTGGAAAAAAACTTGAACGAGGTCAATGTATGGCCTTGGTACATTGTCACGATGCTAATGTGGCTGCTCGCGCTGCAGAATTAGTCCGGAAGGCAATCCTAATAGGTCCCAAGCCTCCCAAGTCCTCGCCATTAATCATTGAATGGATATCGCGTTGAGCCGTGCGTTTTTAATTGTATTAGACTCTCTTGGATGTGGGGGCGCACCTGACGCAGAGGCTTTTGGAGATGCGGGTTCAAACACTCTGGGTCATATCTTAAAAGAGAGAAACGGAACTCTCAATATGCCAAATTTAGCTGGGCTGGGCTTGGGGGAGGCGTTGAAACACTCCAGTGGTTTGCCCTCTCCATGGCCCAAACCGAGACATGGTGGCTGGGCTGTGGCACGTGAGATTTCTAAAGGTAAGGATACCCCATCAGGCCATTGGGAGCTCGCAGGTGTTCCGGTCCCTTGGGATTGGCATTACTTTCAAAATGAAACTCCAGCTTTCCCAACTAAAATCATACAATCTGTTGCTGAATTTGTGGGTGGTAGTTTGGCTAATTGTCATGCCTCTGGAATTGAAGTGATTGACGTATTTGCGGATCAACATTTGAAAACTGGATTTCCAATTTGTTACACATCTGTCGACAGTGTTTTTCAAATTGCTGCGCATGAAGATACGTTTGGTTTACAAAGACTTTACGACCTATGTTCTAAAATGGCACCGATGTTGCACGAGATGAAGGTTGGGCGTGTTATTGCGCGCCCATTTGTTGGCAACGCTGAGCAGGGCTTCCAACGCACCCTAAATCGTAAAGATTTTTCTATAGACCCGCCGTCTCCAACACTATGTGACTGGGTTACTGACGCAGGTAGAAGTGTTTTTGGAATTGGAAAGATTGGTGATATTTTTTCGATGCGTGGTATTACTTCTTGCCAGAAAGGTAGCGATCAACAACTCATGAAACATCTTGATGATCGGATGGAAAATGCGCTCGAGGGCAGTCTGACTTTCGCCAACTTTGTTGAGTTTGATAGTCTGTACGGACACCGACGTGATCCAGAGGGCTATGCCAAAGCCTTAGAGTGGTTTGATTATGAAATTGGTACGATTTTAAAGAAGGCCCGCCCTAATGATTTAATTGTTTTTACTGCGGACCATGGCAATGACCCAACCTGGCCTGGAACAGATCATACGCGTGAACAAGTACCTGTCCTAATTTATTATAAAAAAATGAAGACAGAGATTGGGACGATTGGTGATATACAATTTCAAGATGTAGCTGCTAGCGTCGCGGCACATTTGCGTATACCCGCAAGAGGCAGTGGTAGGAATTTTTTATGAGCTGGAAGTCATTTCCAAAAATTGAATTGCATCTGCACCTTGAGGGCGCTGCGGACCCAGCCTTTATACGTGGTTTAGCTGCTGAAAAATCTTTGGATATTAGTGGAATATTTGATGAAAATGGGAAATATAAATTTGATGGTTTTAATGAATTTTTGACTACCTATGAAAATGCGACGCAGGCCTTAAAAAGCCCTGAAGATTTTAAACGGCTTACGCAATCAGTTTTAGAAAACTTGGCTGAAAATAATGTGGTTTATGCAGAGACATTTATATCTCCTGATTTTTGTGGTGACCGGGATTTGGGAGCCTGGCGTGAATACTTGGCTGCCATGCGGGAAGCACATGTTGAGGGGGTTACCCTGAGAGGAATAGTGACTTGTATTCGCCACCTTGGTCCTGAAAAAGCCCGTGAAGCTGCGTTTTGTGCAGCTGAAACTGCGGGAGATTGGGTGGTTGGTTTTGGGATGGCCGGTGCTGAAAATGTTGGTCGTGCTAAAGATTACTCTTATTCATTTGATATGGCTCGTGAGGCAGGGTTACGGCTGACAAGTCACGCTGGTGAGTGGTGTGGGGCGGAGTCCGTTTGGGAGACGTTAAGAGACCTTCGGGTAGAACGCATAGGCCATGGAGTTCACTCTATAAATGATCCCAAATTAGTAGAGCACCTTGCTGAAACAGGGGTCGCCCTTGAGATCAACCCAGGTTCAAATGTAGCACTTGGTGTATATCCAAGTTGGATAGACCATCCCATAAAAAGATTGAGGGATGCCGGTGTTAAGGTGACTGTAAGCACTGATGATCCTCCATTTTTTAACACTACAATGACCCGTGAATTTGAAGAGTTGGAGTCTGCATACGGCTGGGGTGCTGAAGATTTCAAAGTCCTAAATGAAACCGCGCTTGAAGTTGCATTCTGCGATTTGGATACAAAAGAAGTTATTTCAAAAAGATTGGAAGCCTTATGACCCTAACTGTCGTCGATCATCCGCTTGTGCAGCACAAGCTGACTTTAATGAGGAGTAAGTCCACCCCAACTAATCAGTTTAGACAGTTACTGCGTGAGATAAGTCATTTAATAGCTTATGAGGTAACTAGGGATTTGCCTGTCGAAAATAAATCTATTGAGACACCCATGACCTCTATGCAGGCACCGGTTTTGGCGGGAAAGAAACTTGCCCTTGTATCAATCTTAAGGGCGGGCAATGGACTATTGGACGGGGTGTTGGAGTTAATTCCTTCAGCTAGGGTAGGCTTTGTAGGCTTGTACCGTGATGAGAAAACACTTCAGCCTGTTCAGTATTATTTTAAAGTTCCTGATGGGATGGAAGATCGCGTAGTAATCGCTGTTGACCCTATGCTCGCAACGGGGAACTCTAGTGTGGCGGCAATAGATCTCCTGAAAAATGCAGGAGCGCGTGATATTAAGTTCTTATGTCTGCTTGCTGCTCCTGAGGGGATAGCTAGAATGCAAGAGGCTCATCCAGACGTAGATATTGTAACTGCCGCTGTCGATGAAAAGCTTAGTGAAATTGGCTACATACTGCCTGGTTTAGGTGATGCGGGTGACCGCATGTTTGGCACTAAATAAAAAAGTCGATAGGCTGCATGAATTACTTTGGGTTCTAAAACTAATTTTTTAGTTTGATAAACCTAGATCTTCAGTGTGACCCTACATTTTTAAACAAATAGCTTGGAGGCCAAGCCACGCACCATCTGGTAGAACCAAATTTGGTGAATTTTCTGGATATGGGTCATTATTAATTAAATACTCAGAATTTTTGTTACTTAATATGCGAGCAAATGGGGTACTGCTTACTTGGGTAGTACGAAATTTATTTAAGATTGATGAATTAGACGCTGGATGCGGTGAGAGGGCCAAAGCGTTTTTGGCGAGCTTGTCGATTTGCGTTTCTGAGAGCTCATTTGAGATAATTAGGCTTAACGAAATGGGGAAACCAACTTTTGATAAATGTAATTGTATGGGTTCTTCATTTTCATAATCTGCAAGAGCGGACAAAATATATCCCGCTGTTACCTCAGGGTTACTAGTAGTTTTAATCATATTTTCAGAGAGGATAACTATGCCTCCAGGTATTACAATCGCTTTTTCACGATAACCCGGTAGTACTAATATCTGTTTTAGGTTTTTGGAGTTCAGGCGTTTTGCTAGTTTTTGTACTGCAATAGTGCCCTCTGGGTTTTCACAATAAGGGCCAGCTAATTGGCCAATGTGTTGCCTTATTGCTTGTCCCAATTGCAATCGCTTGGCAGTCGGTAAAACTTTACTTGCATAACTTACAAGTGCTGGAGGGCCTAAAAATATAGTAACTGAACTTATAGCTATTAATGTTACGATCGCTATGATTAGGCGCAATTTTCCAGGGTGGGGCCCAGTTTGGTTGATTTCTTTCCTAACCTTTAGGAGTGCCTCGAGCATTATTTTATCTTTTATTTCAATTGTTTCCTCGGCTTCTGCGCCTGGCCTCAAAGTGGCTTCCCCCATTTTTCCTTTTTGAACTTCAACTGCAGCCAATGACCAATGGGATAGAACACGGTTTTGGGAGTCAGTTAGTACGAGGGTGGCTTTGCCAAATGATAAAATAACTTCACGTCGTTGGGCAGATAGATCACTGCGCCAGAGACCTATACACTCTAGGCGTTGATATTTCTTGAGTGCGGTCATCCTGTCTTAGCAATAGCGCGTAATTCAAATTTCTGAATTTTACCAGTTGATGTTTTTGGGAGTTCTTGAAAAATCACCTGCTTAGGAGTTTTAAACCCAGCTAGCTTACTGCGCACGAATTTTATTATTTCAGCCTCATTGGTTGATTGGCCTGGTAAGAGTTCGACAAAAGCGCAAGGAACTTCCCCCCATTTTTCGTCGGGCTTAGCTACAACTGCACAAAGTGACACCGCTGGGTGGCCCATAATAGCACCTTCAACTTCTATACTTGAAATATTTTCGCCACCCGAGATAATAATATCCTTCATCCGATCAGCAATTTGCATCATTCCATCTGGATGCTGGACTGCTATATCTTCTGAATGAAAATATCCGTTTTCAAAAGCTTTTGCTGTGGCCTCTGGGTTTTTGAAATAGCCTTTCATTACTGAATTGCCACGCATCACAATTTCACCCTGCGTGGTTCCATCCATTGGAATTTGTTTGCAGTTTTTGTCCACAACAGTAGTGGCTTCCATCATGGGCATTGCTACCCCTTGACGCGCTTTAATACTAGATTGTTCCTCTTTTGGAATGTCATCCCACGCACTGTTCCATAAACATTCAACGACGTGCCCATAGGTTTCTGTTAATCCGTAAACTTGGGTCACATTGAACCCCAGCTTACTAATCCCAGCTAATGTGGCAGGTGCCGGTGGCGCACCTGCTGTGAATAATTCAACAGTATGATCAAAGCGCCTACGATCGGTATCGTTCGCGTTTATGATCATGTTTAACACGATGGGGGCACCACCAAAATGACTGACGCCCTCGATAGCAATGCCATCGTAAATGGCCTGAGCTGAGATATCCCGGCACCCAACAACAGTACCTCCTAATAATGGCATCATCCACGTGTGGTTCCAGCCATTACAATGAAATAAAGGAACAACTGCCATAAATACTGGCTTCATAGTCATTCGCCAACTCACTGGTGTTCCCATTGTCATCAAATATGCGCCGCGATGATGGTACACTACCCCTTTAGGTCTTCCAGTGGTGCCCGATGTATAATTAAGTGCAAGACTTTCCCATTCATCTTGGGGCATAAGCCATTGATAGTCTGGATCTCCAGTAGCGATGAAGTCCTCATATTCTGGGTATTTACCACTTGCACTGAAATTAACTTCAGGATCACATACTTCGACAATAACTGGAGTTGCTCCCGTCATTTTGGCGATTGCCACTTCAACAGATGGAAGAAACTGAGTATCAACTAAAGCTACCTTTGCTTCGCCATGTTCAAAAATATATGCAATTGTATCTGGATCGAGCCGAGTATTGATGGTGTTCAAAACAGCCCCACAGGCGGGCACTCCAAAACTTGATTCAATCTGTGCCGTAATGTTTGGGATGAGTGTTGCTACAACCTGACCAGGTTCAACTCCAATGCCAGCCAGTGCACTCGCTAACTGACTAACTCGAGCATGATATTGACGATAGCTTGCGCGATGCGCCCCATAAACTACCGCTGTTTGATCTGCAAACACACTTGCAGCTCGCTGCAAGTGTGAAAGTGGGGTCAGGGGCACATAATTTGCCTGACATTTATCTAACCCGGTCTCGTTAGTCATCCATCCCATGTCGCAATCCTCCCTTTTAATGCGCAGTATCGTGCTTGCGTGGGAGATTTCAAGAGTTCATGCATACGTGATGGATCAAAATTCGAATACAGCGATGTCAATAATTTTTATGGTTACTGGAATGGCTATTGTCGGCATTATTGATAACTTTATAAAGTTCATCGCTGTCGAAATCAGTCTCTGGCAGTTTCACTTCTTAAGGAGCTTGATTGCCGTCCCTGTCATTGTAGTTTTTGGATTGGTCGTAGGGTGGGATCTGAAACCAAAACGGCTTTGGCCCGTTCTTGGGCGCAACATGTTTTTATCTGGGGCAATGTTCATCTACTTTGGGTGTCTGGGATTTTTTCCAATTGCCGCGGTTGCTGCTGGGTTGTTCACAGCTCCTGTTTTGGTTCTCGTAATAGATGCGATTTGGTCTGGACGGCGAATAGGTCCGGTACGAATTATAACCGCTTTACTTGGATTTTTTGGAACTATTCTAGTTCTTAAGCCCGACGTCGGTAGTTTTAGTTGGGTTAATTTAATTCCAGTTTTAGCTGGCCTTATGTACGCATTCGGCAATGTAGCTACTAGGAAATGGTGTGAAGGAGAAAGTGCCACTGCACTATTGTGGTCTTATAAATTTTTAATGTTAATTTTTGGTGGGTTGGGGGTTCTCTATTTATACTTTTTCCCTGGTGATCCGACAAATTATCTTTCTCGAGGCTGGGCTTGGCCATCCCTTCAGGTCTGGTTGTGGGTATGGGTTCAGGCAGTATTTTCGCTTATTGGCCTTGGATTTATTATGAAAGCTTATTTAATTGGTGAAGTTACCTACGTGTCAATTTTTGAATATTCGATGTTAATTTTTGCTACTCTAACTGCGTGGTTTGTATTTGGTGATAAGGTAGGCGTTCTAGGAGTTCTAGGCATTGGGTTAATAATTATTACTGGGACAGTAGTACTTATTCGTTCTAAGGAACGCTGAGTGATGTTATAAACCTAATGAAACGTTTCCTGCGTCAGCACCCTTATGCCTTCATGAAAACCGATCATAAAAGGCTTCGCCCTCCTTCGCCATTTCCCGTAAAAGGTTAGGTGCAGTAAACCTGACCCCATATGCTGCTTCCAATTCATCACATCTAGCAGTGGCATATCCTGAACCTAGCATGTCAAACCACGATAACGGTCCGCCTGACCAAGGAGCAAAGCCCCAGCCTAAAATAGCGCCCACATCGCCCTCGCGGACATCTAGTAAAACGCCCTCCTCTAAAGCGCGGACTGCCTCTAAAACCTGAGCGAACATAAGTCGATGTTGGACGTCAAGTAGATCCAGATTAGCATCCTCTTTTATGTATTGTTCTCGAAGGCCCTGCCATATGCCAATCCTTTTGCCCCGATCGTCATATTCATAGAAGCCAGCCGCTGACTTGCGGCCTAATCTACCTTGATCAAACAACCAGAACATTACCTCGTCAGCATCCTCATTATCATAGGCATCGCCGATAGCCGCCTTCGTGGCCTTTGCAATTTTTACCCCTAGGTCAATGGACGTTTCGTCGTTTAGTTGTAGAGGGCCAAGCGGCATACCCATCAGTTTAGCAGCATTCTCAATCAAGGCTGGCTCAATGCCCTCTTTGACCATACGTATACCTTCGTTGATGTATGGAATTATACACCGGTTTGCATAAAAAAAGCGTGCATCGCTCACTACAATTGGCGTTTTTCTTATTTGTCGTACGTAATCCAAAGCTTTTGCTACAGCACGATCACCGGTACTTTGGCCTTTGATAATTTCTACCAACAACATTTTTTCTACTGGGCTAAAGAAGTGAATACCGATGAACTGCTCTGGGCGACTACTGGCTTTCGCTAGATCGGATATTGGAAGGGTTGAGGTGTTTGTAGCAAAAATACAATCTGAATTAATTACAGCTTCTACGTTTTTAGTTACTTCAGCTTTGACGTCTGGATCTTCAAATACGGCTTCAATAATTAAATCACAATCTGCCAAAGCTGCATAATTTGTAGTCGCGTTTATCCGGTCAAGAAGCGCTGTTTTTTGTTCTAAAGTTGTTTTTTTGCGCTTAATGCCTTTGTCACAATAGGATGCAATATAGGCTTTACCTTTATCTGCGCTATCTTGAACTTGGTCGATCAGTACAACGTCAATTCCGGCCTGTGCGGTCACTAGTGCGATACCAGCACCCATCATTCCAGCACCCATAATTCCCACTTTTTGTACAGATTGATCAGGAATGCCATCTGGACGGACAGCTCCTTTTTCTAATGCTCCTTTGTTTATAAATAAGCTGCGTATCATATTGGAAGAAGATGGATTTACTAAAACTGAAGTGAAATAGCGTGCTTCTATTTTTAAGGCTGTGTCGAATGGTACCAATGCACCTTCATAGACTGCACTCAGGAGAGCTTTGGCAGCGGGGTAAACGCCCAGAGTGTTGCCATTCACCATGGCAGAGGCGCCAACAAATGTCATAAAACCTGCGGGATGATAGGGAGCCCCGCCGGGCATTTTATATCCTTTTGCATCCCAAAGCTTAACTAGATCTGCATCTGTTGCCGCCAATATCCATGATTTAGCATCTGCCAGAGGCTGGTCGCTAACCGCATCGATCAAACCGGCAGCCTTTGCCGCTGAAGGATTGCTCAGCTTGCCTTCCAAAAGAAAAGGACTGGCACCCATTGCGCCCATTTTTCGTACCAATCGGGTGGTACCACCAGCTCCTGGAAAAATTCCAACTTTAATTTCAGGAAGACCTATTTTTGCTTTTGAGTTGTTTGAAGCAATAATGTGGTGGCAGGCGAGTGGTATTTCAAAACCTATCCCGAGTGCTGTGCCTGGAAGAACTGCCACAAAAGGTTTGCCACCCTTCTTTGACTTGAAATCCATCCCAGCGAGTTCAATTTTTCGAAGGATTTGATGAATTTGCATCACCATCTCAAAGCAGCCTTGAGCAGGATTTTCTGGATTTTTCTCTTTAGTTTTGGCTATTACCCCCAAGTCCATTCCTGCTGCAAAATCTTTCTTGGCAGAGGTGATAATTACACCAGAAATTGTATCGTCAGCAATACAGTCATCGACTAGGGCGTTGAGATCAGAAAACCCCTGTTCGCTCATAACGTTCATTGGCCGGTCAACGCAATTCCAGGTAATAGTTGCAACGCCATCATCATCTTGAGTTTTTATAAAATCAGACATCTTAGGTCCCTTCAAATTAGATCTTGCTGCACCGTTCCATCAATTGGCGCATCTATTTTTAGTTTGGTAAATCTGACGAATTTTTTTCGCGTTTAAATACGTTCAATTATAGTGGCGGCGCCCATACCTGAGGCGACGCAAAGTGTGGCTAGTCCCGTTCCTTTTCCACTACGCTCCAACTCGTCAAGTAATGTACCAATGATGATAGCTCCAGTCGCACCTAGTGGATGACCCATAGCTATTGAGCCGCCGTTTACGTTGACCCTGTCATCGGTCACATTAAATGCTTGCATGAAGCGAAGTACAACTGCCGCAAACGCTTCATTTACTTCAAAGAGGTCAATATCAGAAATTGACATTCCACTATCGGCTAGGATTTTCTCTGTCACTGGAACTGGGCCAGTTAACATAATTGTAGGGTCTGTGCCTATCTTGGCTGTTGCTCGTATAACCGCACGGGGCTTCAAGCCGAAATGTTTTCCATATTCTTTTGAGCCGATTAACAAACCAGCTGCCCCATCAACAATACCGGACGAATTGCCGGCATGGTGCACATGATTAATTTTTTCTAGATGGGGATACTTCATTAGGGCGATTTTATCAAAGCCTGGCATTGCCTCCCCCATATCTTTGAAAGCTGGTTTTAATCCGCCAAGTGTTTGCATGTTTGTGTCCGGTCGTGGATATTCATCACGGTTTAAAATAGACAGACCGTTTAAGTCATTTACTGATATGACTGAGCCATCAAAACGATGATCAGCCCAGGCATTGGCAGCGCGTTTTTGACTTTCTACTGCAAGGCTATCCGCATCATCACGGGAAAAGCCGTATTCGGTTGCAATGATATCTGCAGATATTCCTTGAGGAACAAAATACTGCTCCATTGCAATAGACGGATCTACTGCAATTGCCGCACCATCGCTGCCCATTGGAATTCTGCTCATCATCTCAACGCCGCCAGCAATGTACGCTGAACCTGCGCCACCATTTATTTGATTGGCAGCAAGATTAACCGCCTCCATTCCGCTTGCACAAAATCGATTTATGGATAGCCCGGGTATGCTTTGATCAAGTTCTGATGCGAGAACTGCAGTCCTAGCAAGGCAACCGCCCTGTTCCATCACTTGAGTTGCATTCCCCCAGATCACATCTTCAACAGCGTGACCCTCTAGGTTGTTACGTTTTTTTAAGGCGTTGAGAATCGTTGCGGATAGGTAGGGTGCAGTTACTTCGTGCAAGCTACCGTCCGTCCGTCCCTTACCTCGTGGCGTACGAACTGAGTCATAAATGTAAGCGTCGTTCATAGTGTGTTCCTTTATTCCTGGCCTGAGGGTTTGCCTGGTATTAAATCGAAGGGGTTCTCAAAGTGGCATTTATTCAATTTACTTTAAATACTCATCAATATTGGGCTAATCTTTTCGTCTCCATAACGTAAAAAGGTCAACAGCCTTTACAGCTTTTAAATCGCAGGAGTTAAAACGCACTGGCTTCTAACTCCATGACTGTATCTGAACCTGATGTGATGCGCTCAAGGTGTAGTGCTGTAGCTGGTAATTGGCGAGCCATGTAATAGCGCCCTGTTGTTAATTTAGTTAGATAAAATTCGGTATCCGTAGCTTTGTTGTCTAGGGCGAACAGTGCCGCCTTGGCCATTTTGGCCCACATTAAACCAAGGCAGACGTGGCCAAACATGTGCATAAAGTCATTAGAGCCTGCCAAAGCATCATTTGGGTTTTTCAATCCGTTTTGCATGAAATACATGGCTGCAGCCTGTAAATCTTTGGAAGCTTTCTTGAGTGGCGTTACAAAGGCATCCATGGGCTCGATATCAGAATTTTCTTTACAGAACGTCTTGATCAAATCAAAAAAAGCTAACGCATGCTTGCCTCCATTTTGCCCCAGCTTGCGGCCAACTAAATCAAGAGCCTGAACACCGTTTGCTCCTTCGTATATCATTGCAATTCTTGCGTCACGGGTGAACTGTGACATCCCCCATTCCTCTATGTAGCCGTGCCCACCATAAATTTGCTGGGCCTGTATGGTCATTGCGTATCCCTGATCTGTCAGGAACCCCTTTATTACGGGCGTTATTAGTGAGATTATACCATCCGCTTCAGCGTCGTTCTGCCGATGAGCTTGGTCAATCCAGGTGGAGCCCCATAAAATCAGTGCGCGGGCACCTTCAACAAAACTTTTCTGGTCCATTAAACTGCGGCGTATATCTGGGTGAACTATAAGAGGATCGGCAGGGCCGTCAGGATTTTTTGTACCAGTCACGTCGCGTCCCTGTAAACGGTCCTTGGCATAAATAGCAGCGTTTTGGTATGCGATGCTTGCTTGACCGAGGCCCTGCATTCCTACACCTAGCCTCGCTTCGTTCATCATGGTAAACATCGCCCGCATTCCCTTGTGTGCTTCACCCAATAGAAAGCCGGTGGCGCCATCATAATTCATGACACAAGTTGGATTGCCATGAATGCCCATTTTATGTTCAAGCGCGCCGCATGATAGACGGTTCCGTTCACCCAGCTTACTGTCAGATTTTACCATAAATTTGGGTACAATAAACAACGAGACACCTTTTATTCCGTCTGGACCTCCAGGAATTTTCGCTAGCACAAGGTGAATAATGTTTTCAGCCATGTCGTGCTCGCCTGAAGAAATAAAAATTTTCTGGCCAGTAATAGAAAAGCTACCGTCTGTATTTGGTTCCGCTTTCGTACGCATCAGGCCCAAATCTGTGCCGCACTGTGGCTCTGTCAGATTCATAGTTCCAGTCCATTCGCATGACGCCATTTTAGGCAAGTACATATCTTTCTGGCCCTCTGTCCCATGGGCCAAAATGGCTGATGCAGCGCCGTGTGTTAGTCCATGAAACATAGAGAACGATTGGTTGGAGGCTAAAAAATGTTCATTAACTGCTGAAGCCAGAACGCCTGGTATATACTGGCCACCGTACTTTTCAGGCATATCAATGCCAGCCCAACCGCCAGCTTTAAACTGCTCAAAAGCTTCCTTGAAACCGTCTGGAGTGCGGACAACACCATTTTCGAGATGACAGCCTTCCCTATCGCCAACCACATTTAGTGGTGCCATAACTTCATTTGCCAGCTTTCCAGATTCCTCTAAAATTGCGGCTGTGAATGCGTGGTCAAGATCCGAGTATCCAGGAATATTGGAAGTACTTAATTTTAGAACATCATGTAAAACAAATTGCTGGTCTTTAACGGGTGCAAAATAGGTGGGCATTAATACTTCCTCTGGTTATGAATGGTTGAATGCGCAGGTGTCGGGTTTTTTAAAATATTTTGGATTTGCTTTAACTGAGATTTAAGGTCGCTGATCGCATCCTTTAGCTCACCTTGCTGGTGCTTCATGTAAGTTAAGCGCTCGCAACCTATCCGATAAGTTTCCTGTAGCTGTGTTGTTTGCGCATCGTCCAGATCGTACATGTTGAGAAGTTGACGAATTTCTTCTAGGCTGAAGCCAAATTTTTTACCACGTAAAATCAGTTTTAAGCGTGCTGAATCTCTGCGAGTAAATAGGCGGTGCGTTCCCTGCCGTTCTGGAAACAAAAGCTCTTTGGATTCATAAAAGCGCAAAGTGCGCGGAGTGACCTTAAAGATCTCGCACATTTGTTGAATGGTTTTTGTGACTTCAGTCATCTTTCTCATTTCAAAGATAGGATCCAAATACTGCTTTTTTAATTTAACCAATGCTTAACGTTAACGTCAACTTAAGATTAATTAGGACAATGACAAGAAAACAGTAGTTTTAGTTCTATTTTTAAAATTTAATTTTTTTGATTTACGTTTGGCGAATTATAACGGCCACTATCAGAGGTAACTTTTAGCTTTGATTTAAATCTGAGGATACTGAATCAATCATTTCAGATAGGTCTAAAACAGCCTCTGAAATTTCTTTTTGCTGCTTTTGAAGCTCGACAAGCTTTCCCTGAGCTATTGGAACCCAAGCTTGCATCTGAGCTTCGTTCCCCTCTTTATCATAGATCATCAACCATTGGCGCAATTCTTCGAGACTAAAGCCAAAGCGTCGGCCCCGCATGATTAGGGTCATTCGCGCCACGTCTCGCGAATTATAAAATCTTGACCGACCGTCACGCTCTGGTTGCAGTAATTCTATATATTCATAATATCGCAAGGTCCGAGGAGTTACCTCAAAGTGTGCACACATTTCTTTGAAAGATAATTGTTCTTTATCCATGACTTCCCCTGATTGGAAGTTATTACACTAGGCGTTGGGGTCAAGGTCTCAGTTCATGAATTCGGGTGCAAGGAGGTAAAATCCATACCCAACCACCAGTGCTGGAATGGCAGAGTATGCTGTAGCTACGATGGCGGCCTTAGGGTTAAGCGCGATTGCCGGAAACAATGCGTCTCCGTCATTGGAGATTGCATTCCCGATCAAAGCCGCAAATGGAACCACCCCATTTATGTATAGTGTTGCGATTAAAACCTGTGGACCACATCCTGGAATGAAGCCAACAAGGACGCCCAGTAAAGGTAGTAACGGACCAACAGATCTAAATGCTGCTTCTAAATCCAAACCTGCAAATGCATCGGCGTAATCATATGCTAAGTATGCTCCAATAACCCATATTGAAATAAAAGAAGTTTCCTCTGCCATACGCGTTAACGGATGATCCGCCAGGTTGGTCATCGCTTTTAATGGTGATGTTGCCCATATAAAGATCCCAAGGAAAGTGCCTGTTAAGGCAATAATGAAAATTAGAGATGGATTATATATTGCGAAAATGTTGGCTCCACTGAGTTGAGTGATACCAATTATAAGTCCGGGCGCAGCAATAAGCGCATAGCCGTAGTCTTGCCAGCGAACCTTTCCAATGACAGGGGCAATCTCACAATGCTTAGACGGATCTGGGGTGAGATCGATTTTATTAAAGCGATCAACAATCCAACCAGCGACTATTCCTACAGTGAACGATAGTGGAAGTACTACAAGTGCTGCTTCTGGACGAATTGCGATTAGCAGAAATGCAGCGTCTCCCATTGTTGCAGTTAAGGTAGCCACGACCGCCCCAAACCCAACGTTGCCTGAAGAATAGGCGGCCACAACTATAACAGCACCGCCACATCCAGGTGTTGCACCCAGCAGTGCGGCTAATGGGACCTGCAGGCCGCGGGCTTTTTTCAAAGCTGACCCAATGTCAAAATTAAATAAACGTTCTGCACCGTAAAAAAGCAGCAGGGTTGCCGCAACAAATGACGAAACCTGTACATACGCGTCTACCATTAGCTCACGGGTAAGCGTTCCTAAATACCCTGGGGCCAGAGCTAGAGCTAAGACAACGCATAAAACAAAGAGCCGTCTGCTTCGAAACGGACCAAGCATATCTGTGGCAATAAAAGTTTGTATTTTTGGATTTGTATTCATTTAGATACCCCTATTGCAATTGAGAATAGTTCGCAAGTGCAAATAAACTGCTTGGAATTTTACGGCGTAAGTCCAATAACCAGAAGTATGAATAATATAGTTTTAGGCAAAGCACGCCAATTTATTGAATCAATCCCGCACTCCCGTAAGATGGGGATGAGAGTTGTTGAAATAGGGGATGGTAAAGCGGTTGTTGAAATGCCCTATGATCCAGCCCTAATAGGTGACCCAGTTACAAAGGTACTTCACGGTGGTGCTGTATCTGCACTTATGGATACAGCAAGTGGCGCCGCTGTTGTGTCCCATCACGCAGCAGGCGTGGGCACAGCCACGCTTGGCTTGAGGATTGACTACATGCGTCCAGCCACTCCTGGGCAGGCAATCACTGCATCAGCCGAATGTTATCACGTTACCAGGACGGTTGCGTTTGTTCGCGCTACTGCCTGCGATGCAGATATGGATCGTCCAGTCGCTACTGCGACTGGGACTTTCACTGTACCCACGGCGCTGAAATGAAAAAGCCTGAACCAGTTACTCAGGTGAAGCGCAGACGGGACCTGGCCCTTAGTGTCATCGTCAACCAAGTCCCATACATCAATTTCCTTGGCGTTACTTTTGATAGGCACGGCGACGAGCTCACTGCGACTATGAGGTTTCATGAGAATTTAATTGGAAATCCTGAATTGCCTGCATTGCATGGTGGAGCCACTGCAGCCTTTTTAGAAATTACCTCAATAGTTGGATTGGCATGGACTTCACTTTGGGATGAGATAGAAACGGAGCGCTTGAATGTTAAGTCATTACAAGCTGGGGAATTAGCCCTACCTAAAACTATCGACTTTACGGTGGACTATCTGCGATCAGGTCTCCCACGTGATGCCTACGCGCGCGCTAGAGTTAATCGCTCAGGGCGGCGATACGCCTCCGTACATGTGGAGGGTTGGCAGGACAATCGAGATCGGCTTTTTGCACAGGCATCTGGCCATTTTTTGATGCCACAACGAGATGGCTGAACAAACTAATGGGATTACCCACCGCAGGGTTTTGACTATTGCTTTCCCAATTGTAATATCTAATGCATCTGTACCCATTCTAGGTTTGGTGGATACAGGTGTTATTGGTCAAATGGGGCTGGCAGCCCCAATTGGTGCAGTTGGCATAGGGGCTATAATTCTAGGGGCTCTGTATTGGATTTTTGGATTTCTGCGGATGGGAACGGTGGGCCTCACTAGTCAGGCCCTTGGCGCCAAAGATCACAGTGAGGTGGCGGCTCTCTTTTTTCGTGTAACGGGCATTGGCCTGATTGCAGGTGTTGGCTTCATTCTATTTCAGTGGCCACTTTTTGCTGCAGCCTTTTGGATTTCTCCGGCATCTGGCGAAGTTGAACTACTTGCACGTGAATACATGAGTATCCGTATTTGGTCCGCACCAGCTGCAATTGCCATCTATGGCCTTAGTGGTTGGTTAATAGCGCAGGAGCGAACTGGTGCCGTCTTGGCTATTCAATTGCTAATGAATTTGGGCAATATAATATTGGACATTTGGTTTGTGCTTGGCCTTGGTCTTGGTGTCGAGGGTGTCGCGATAGCCACTTTAATTGCAGAATGGTTTGGGCTCGCGTTGGGATTATATCTTTGCCGCTCTGTTTTCAGTAACTTTGCGTGGAAAATGTGGCAGCAAATTATGGATCAAAGTCGTCTTGTCAGGATGGCGCAAGTCAATGGCGATATTTTAATTCGTTCAGTTTTATTACAGGCTGGGTTTGTAAGCTTTTTATTCTTTGGTGCGAACTTGGGTGACGTAACTCTTGCCGCAAACCAAGTTCTACTACAATTTGTACATGTGGCATCCCACAGCATGGATGGGTTTGTCTTTGCGGGTGAGGCACTGGTCGGTCAAGCCGTAGGAGCGCGAGCCTTGGCGGAGCTTCGACGGGCCGCAATAGTTACGGCAGTTTGGGCATTTAGTGCGGGTATCATAATCGCGTTGATAGTTTGGTTTGCAGGGCCATTTTTTATCGACTTAATGGCTAAAGATGAAAATGTGCAGGCCGCCGCAAGGCTTTACATCCCGCATGTCGCGTTGGTACCAATCTTGGGTGCGATGGCCTGGATGCTGGATGGTGTATTTATCGGAGCGACCCGGACGAAAGATATGCGCAACATGATGATCGTCTCATTTTTAGGCTACTGCATTTTTATAGCGCTGCTATTGCCCTCATTTGGCAATCATGGGCTCTGGATGGCAATGAATGGGTTTTTCATTCTGCGGGGATTAACTTTGGCTTTCAGGTATCCAGCATTGGAGCGTTCCGTAACTAATTGAGGATTGGTATCACAGCCACTTCTCCGTACTAACTCCGACAGCTGTATCGAGCCTGTCAATTCCCTCGGAAATTAATATTTTATCTAGGCCATCTGCAATTCTTGGTATCAGCGACAGCCCTTCGTAGATTAGGGCTGAATAAAGCTGAACGGCGCTGGCACCTGCTTGAATTTTTGTGTAGGCGTCCTCTGCAGAGCTTACGCCTCCGACCCCTATCAAATCAATTTGGCCTTTGGTGGCACTTCTCATCTGAGCCAAAATTCGCGTAGATTTTTCAAACAATGGTCGCCCTGAGAGACCTCCAGATTGTTTTCTGTGCTGTGAAAATAGATTTTTTCGATCAATAGTTGTGTTTGTACAAATAATAGCAGAAAGGC
>JAFMEA010000071.1 GCA_017856985.1 Planktomarina sp. | reverse complement strand
CCGTTTGGCCCACAGGGATTACTTGGTTGTGGCTCCTCGGGGTTGGTTTCTTCGCCACAGTAAGCCACATGATGATAACTTACGCATTGTCGTTGGCACCCTCGGCCACATTAGCCCCCCTACAATATTTCGAGCTACCAGTGGCCACCCTTTTTGGATATCTAGTTTTTAACGATTTCCCAAACACACTCAGTCTGATTGGAATTATGATCATAATCGTCGCAGGGCTATATATGATATACCGCGAAAGAGTCACTGCTAAGCAATTATTCACTGAACGGGCAGCCCCACCTATCTGAAGGGTGCTACCAGACTAATGCGAATACAAACCACGTTACAGGCATAAGTAACGAATTTTAACAAACGATAAAGGGATGGGCGTGTAGGCTCCACCTCATCATTGTTGACTTTAAGAAATATCATGCTCAAGATTCTTGATATAAAAAGTTATCTGGAGCCACCTTTGTCTAATGTTTTAATCAGATTGGCGGAAGACGCCAATGATTTTAAAGCAGCCCGCACTCTATGCCGCGAATGGTTGGATTGGCATTGGCGCCATTACCCGAACGGTTGGCCAACAGGACCAGACCATCCAATGGATCCGTCTCGATTTGAAGCTATTATGCAGGACCTACCATCTCTTCATAAACCTCCAGGTGGCATACTAATTGGGTTAGTGGACGGACAGGCAGTTGGCTGTGTGATGTATCACGAGGCTGAACCAGGAGTTGCGGAATTCAATCGACTATATGTGAACGAAAAGGGTCGCGGTCACCGTCTTGGCCTTCGGATGCTTGAAGCAATGTTCGCCAGACTAAGTGTAAATGGCTTCTATAAGGTGTTCTTTACCTCGGCTACTTTTCTGACCCATGCAAGGGCGATGTACGAAACTGCCGGTTTTATGGATATTCCTCATCCACCTGAATTTCCAGCGGAGTGGCTCGATAAAACTTACTTTATGGAACGGCATATTAAATGACTTATACGGCGACACTGTTAGACGAATGAGAACACGCATCGAATCCCAGACATCGTTTAACTTTATGAACGTAATCAAAGATGTATTTAAGAAGAAAAGTATAAGAACTAGTTTTCTAAAAAAACATATTTAACTTAATGCTGATAGTATCATCATCATCAAGGCTACCAAATGCGGAAGTTGGGGTTTTTGCATCAAAAAACTTTGCACCAACGTCAATGCTAGACCATGAATTTAGTCTTCGGGATGCTTCAAATGAGATAAGAGATTGATCCCAATCCTCGTCCTGCGATGTTAGAAATAACAGGCTAGTATCTTTAGCGTCGTTTAATGTCAGGCGCAAACCTGCCACATAAATCCGTTTAGCCGCAGCTTGCGGCCGTTCATCATGTTGCGCCTCTACCAGCAGTCCTAAATCCCAGACCTGATCCAACAAACCATAAAGGGTGTATTCTAGACCGGCCACAGCAGCAAAAAAGTTTTTGTTATCTTGCGATCCATGTAAACTTTCCCATTTCAAAAGAGTTGCATCACCAGTATATTGAGCCTCAAGACCAAGTGATTTTTGTTTGGGGTAGTACGGCTCTAAGGCCGTTCCAATATCTACAACCGACAATATTGGATTTCGTACAGTCCCGTAAAACAAACTTCCAGCCAAGTCCCAGTCATCCACAACGCTTGAAAACCTGAAGGCAAGGTCATCAGCATTTTTTCCTTCAGACCGTTGATATCGCGCAGGTTTAATCGGCAATCCTCCACTCGGATGAGCATTTGAATCATTAAATGTTAATTCCTGGAAATTAGGCATGTACCAAACCTGAAGGTCGCCATATTCTGTATATCTTTCAACTGACAAAGAAGGGGCTCCTAGCTTCCCAGCACCACCTTGGTCTGCAGCTCCATCTCGCTGATTAACGACATCAACTATGTTTGTACTTTCGGCTTTACCCCAGAATTCTTGTCTATTGCCAACGTAGATTTCAAAACCCCCAATCTCACCACCTATGTAAGCCTGACGCGCATCTAGGATACGGCGGCCGGAGTCTTGGTCGTCAATGCGTGCGACAAGTTCAATCACGCCTCGAGCTGTACCAAAATCCTTGTATGCGTCAATGTTCAGCTCAAGAGACTGGCCACTATCGATCGTACCAGGATTACTATTTGGATAAGATCGAAACTCTGCGATTAATTTGGTATTAAAGTTTCCATCTGCAACCACCAATTGGGCAAGCATCACCCCAATAAAAACCAATACTCCAAAAATTATCTTCATTTGACCTTCTTTAACGTACTTTTATTGAAATCTTTTTCGGATAATCCAGTGCCAAATACCCAGTTTTCATACTGTAATTCTGTTTCCTTACCTGTCTGATGATTGATCATAAGGAATGTATCTGCACGCCAGAATTTTCCGTCATACTTTTTGTAACCGTCAAAAGTTAGCGTTTTCAAAAGAGATTTCTTCCGATCATAATATTCGGTCTTAAGGACAATATATTTGGATTGATCTATCCATGTCTTCTGAATTGAATAGCCACTTTTACGGTCAACAGGATCATATTCAACAACAAAGCAATCCACACCATTATATTTTTCGTCACTTAGATACTTATAAGTATATTTTTCGATCTCTTGACTAGCGATATCTTCAAAGGAAAACTCACTGCCCATAAACGGGCCGGCTTTGTTGGACGAGGCAATTCTTTTTACCCGCTTCAAGGCTGGTAAGTATAGCCATTGGTCGTCAGAGCCTGTTTTCTTTGTGTGCGATAAAAAAGCAGTTCCACGGACATCACCAGGCGTGTCAAAAATGACCAGAGATTTATCGCCCTCCATAGAACCTTCCAAACTTTTATTCCGAAGAGACCGCTGAGTGGATTGCCCATATTTATCCTTAAGGATCATTGTCATTTTGGAAGATGTATCACCCCAGCCTTCGTCACGCTGAATGACTTCAGTAGCAATTTCCAACCCTTTATTGGCAAGCACTGGAGTGCCCATCACGAAAGAACTAGCCAATCCAGCCGTCAATATTGCAAAAAATATTCTCATAATTTTCTCCTTAATTCGCTGCTTTAGATTTAATCGACGAATTTAATTCAGCGTCAGTTTCTTTTGATACGGGTTCTTTGCCATCTTTATCTAAACTAATTAAAAGAGCAGGCAAAAGGCTAAGATCAGCAATCAGAGCAATTGAAATAGCAATCCCTGTAAGTGTTGCTGTTATGCTATTTAATCCAAACGTGGACTGAGCGAGAACAGAAAACCCCGCAACAAGAATAATAGTTGTAACTACGAGCGCGGTTCCTACGGCAGTGAAAGCTGAGATGACAGCTTCTCTTGCATTTAGTCCTAATTCTTTACGAGCTAACTGGTATTTAGATAGAAAGTGCACACTATCATCTACAACTATTCCTAGGGCTAATCCTGTCACGACAGAAACCGCCAAATTGACTTGGCCTACTAATAAACCCCAAACACCAAAAGCTAATGCAATCGGCAAAAGATTTGGAACTAAACTAATCAAACCAAGCCTGACATCTCGCAATGCTATCAAAATTAGGCCACTGATTATGAATATGGCCACTATCGTCCCAGTCAACATACTTTCAATGTTACGCTCAGAGATGTAAGCGAACATTACTGTTGGGCCAACAGCTTTAAGCTCTATCGAAGCATCATCATAAATAAAGCTCTCCGCAGTCTTAATCCATGCTTGCATTTCATTTGTTGTCATGTCTTTCAAAGTAACGATTACTTGAGTTGACGATTTATTAATATCCAGCTGATTATTCAGATCCAAACCAAACGGCAGCGATAGCTCATAAAGCAACAAATACTGAGCCGCCAACTCTCGGCTTTCAGGAATGGTGTAATAGTCTGCATTACCTAAATTCAAATCTCGATTAAGCCTTTTAAAAACATCTGAAATTGCGATTACATTAGTCACTTCTTCCTGAGCTCGAGACCAATCGGCAAAACGGGCTACCTTCTTTAAAAATGCCGGAGCGCTGATACCATTAGGTTCACCTGACGGGAAACTGAATTGCGCGATATTTACGCCTGTCAAGTTGCCACTAATCCAATCTACATCTTGGCGATATTCAGTCGATTCATCAAAATATTTCACAAAATCGTCATTAATTTCATTTAGTGGAATTAAAGAAACAAGGCCAATAGAAGCAATTACACCCACGGTCAAAACGGCTTTATAGCGATCAGCTATAAAAGTGCCCAACCGTTTCATCACGTTATCTAAGGTTTTTATCGTATTTTTTGGTTTTCCTAATGGCAAGAAGCTAACCAGTATTGGGAGTAACGTGATTGAATAAAGCCATGCCGCCATTACTCCGATTGCTGATATGTTTCCAAGATCGTGAAAAGGCGGTGAGTCTGAGAAATTCAACGATAAAAAGCCAACCGCTGTAGTAAGACTAGTCAAGAAAACCGGCTTAAAATTTACTCTCATGCTGTATAGAATACTGTCTCTTTGCGTATAACCGGCTCTCATACGGTTCAGAGCCGATAC
Organism: Planktomarina sp.; assembly: GCA_017856985.1. GTDB lineage: Bacteria > Pseudomonadota > Alphaproteobacteria > Rhodobacterales > Rhodobacteraceae > Planktomarina > Planktomarina karensis. The sequence goes on along the minus strand of JAFMEA010000071.1, from coordinate 4,543 downwards.
TAACAGGTGGATAGAGTCTGCTACCGCTAAAGTTACAATAATAATTGGCGCCGACGCCGAAGGTGGGGTTAGTCCCACACCCATCCAGCCGCCACTCCCCATAGCAAATAGTATGCTCAATATGCAAACAACAAAAACGCTTATGACACCTACAATCGATCTTAGAAGCGCATAAGAAATAACCAAAATCACAAGGAATGCCATTGGTATCAACGTTGCGGAGTCAGACATGGATGCCTCAAGAAAAGCGTTGTTGAGGAAGACGACTCCACCCATTCGTATTTTTACAGGGTAATTTGCCTCAATTTCGGAGACCATTTTTCTTGCAGCAGCCGCAATATCAGCAATCTCTTGTGGATCTTTTCCAGGAATTTGAACCGTTACACTTACCGAAGTACTGCGGTGCGCAATGTCGTGCACTCTGCCCGCTAATGAGGGTTCAGAAGTACTAATAACTTCAACTAGTCTCTTGTCCTCGTCATTCATGTTCAACGCGTCAAAATAAAGGTCACGAACAATAAGGTCGTCTTGATCCACTTCGGTGTGTTGGTAGTTTGAAAGACTATCCACTCTTATTGAGTACGGCAACTGCCAACCCATTTCAGTCAATTCTTCGACAGCGGATAACACCTCAGGTGAATTCGCCTGCTGCCCCTCTAATGGCTCAAACGCAAAGATGACATTGTCCACTTGAGTGTAAGTTTGTTGCAACTTGTCAAATTCGTTTAATTGTGGGTTTTCCTTGCCAAAAAAAGATCTGTAATCGTTATCAAAATATAGGAATTGTCCTCCTGATGCGCCCAGCAAGGTAAGAAACAATAGAGTTAAAAGGAATAGAATTCTGTTTCTTAATACGAATTCTCCAAAGATATTTTTATTTTCCATTATTTTGTGCCCTTAAGTCGATCAAATTACACTATATTGCTTGCATATAATAAAAGCAGTTTATCAATCACTTGCAAAAAGGCAGTTATTTAAATCAGTTGAAATTAACCAGCAAAAAATGATAATGAACTACGATGACCTTACGTAAGAATTCAAATGCCTAAAAAGTGTGCATGCCCAATAGCCAATATGGTGAGCACTCTCGGGGACAGATGGTCTTTGATCATTCTACGGGACATATTGTTTAATAAAAAAAAGCACTACAATGAATTTCTTAACTCCCCTGAAAAAATCTCCACTAATATTTTAGCCAATAGATTAAAAATGATGGAAAAAGAAAAACTTCTGTCTTCAAGTATTGACCAAAAAAATAGACGTTTAAAAATATATATACCAACCCAGAAAGCACGCGACCTTGAACCAGTTTTGAAGGCCGTGGAAGAGTGGGGACAAAAATACAGTTAGTTTAGGGTTTAGCTCCACTAATTTAAAGGTGTCAGGATTTTGGGGCGATAGTGTCGGTACTGTCAGACTGATGGAAACTTGCATCATATTGCCAGCACAGCTTAAATCAACACGCCTGATAATTTACACCCCATGGCATGAGCAGCACCACAGTTTAATTTGAAATTCATATCCGAGGAGAGGTGGCGAACCGAGGAGGATTCGAACCCCCGACCCCCTGATTCGAAGTCAGGTACTCTATCCAGCTGAGCTATCGGTCCACTGAGCAGGGAAATAAACGAATATCACAGGCTTGTCTAATTCTTGCACAAAAAAATATCCAGTAATGAGCTTGAGTTATAAACGTAAAGAAGGAGAGGCTACAAATTAGCCCAGAACGCTTCACGCCGTTTTCTCAGACAAGACCAGACAAATCTAACCTAAAAAAGTAGATTTGATTTGACCCTAATATCTTTTATGATGTTTTAATAAAATTGATCTGCACAAAATTTAATTGACCCTGGGTTAAACTGGATCCAAACATTATTGATGTTCTCAATCAGGACTTATTTACCAAAGGCATACCATTCCGCATACCTTATTAAAGTGATTATTTTTTATCATATACGCCTACTTTTTAGCCGATAACAAAAAAATGGCGTGATATTACTCAGCATCCAATCCATTTCTTGTGCAAAATAAAAGTCCACTTAAAGATCGTGTTAGATAGGCCTTTAGAGGACTCAATGACTGCACATCTTGCCAAAGACAGGAATATCATCTTCCAGCGTGCTCGCGGGTCGTTAAAAATCAGCACTTTGTGCTCTTCTAACAGTTCTTCACGATTGAAAGATCTTTACCAACAAGGTTCCTACCGCGCAATTTTTCCTCGGCCAATAAAAGGCAACATCGAAGCAGTGATTATCAATACTGCTGGCGGCGTCGCAGGCGGCGATCATTTTTCAACAACTGTTACAGCAAACGACTACTCAAGAATAAGCGTTACAACCCAAGCCGCTGAACGTATTTATGGCGCAGCTGATGAAACAGCTGGCTCGATGCACGCCCGTCTCAAAGCAAAACAAAACGCTCAGCTATATTGGCTACCCCAAGAGACAATCCTGTATGAAGGGTCGCGTCTTAACCGAACTTTAGAAGTAGAAGTTGCTAAAAATTCTAAATTTTTAATGGTTGAACCGCTCGTTTTTGGCAGAGAAGCCTCTGGGGAAAACCTCCATTCATGTTCGCTTGATGACAGTGTTTCTATCGTATCCTGCGGAAAACCAATTTATGTCGACCGGGTTAAGTTGAATGGTGACGTCGCATCAACGTTGAAACGATCTGCTGTAGCAAATGGCGCGCGTGCCATGGCCAGTATTGTCCTTGTCGATCCAAAGGCTAAAACGATGATTGAGGGTGTTCGTGCCTTGCTTCCGGCCAGTGCTGGATCAAGCCTTTTAGCCGACAATATCCTTGTCGTTCGTCTGCTTTCCCCTGACAGTTTTGGTCTGCGCAACATATTACTCCCAGTCCTTGAACACCTAACCCAAAATTCAGTTCCCAAAAATTGGAGACTTTAAACCATGCAATTGACCCCTCGTGAAAAAGACAAGCTTCTAGTTGCAATGGCTGCCGAAGTGGCGCGAAAACGACTCGCCCGTGGGGTAAAGCTTAATTATCCCGAAGCCATCGCATTGATTGCTGACGCAGTCGTTGAGGGAGCCCGGGATGGTCGTTCTGTCGCAGATATGATGGAGGCTGGCGCCCATGTGATCACCCGCGATCAATGCATGGAGGGCATCTCCGAGATGATCCATGACGTTCAGGTCGAAGCCACCTTTCCTGATGGGACAAAACTTGTCACTGTCCATAACCCAATTCGATAGGAGAGTGTTATGATCCCCGGAGAGATTTTTCCCGCCAATGGCCACCTTATCCTAAATGCAGACCGCGAGGCCGTCACTATCATGGTAGCCAATACGGGCGATCGGCCTGTGCAAGTTGGCAGCCATTACCATTTTGCAGAATGCAACGCTGCCTTGGATTTTGATCGCACTGCCGCCTATGGCCGCCGCTTGGATATTGCACCCGGTACAGCGGTACGGTTTGAACCCGGCCAACGGCGCGAAGTCAATCTTATCAAGATGTCAGGTGCGCGCCGTGTCTTTGGTTTTAACAATAAAGTAATGGGAGACCTCTAATGGCCACGTCTATTAACCGCAACGATTATGCAGCAATGTTTGGTCCAACTGTTGGTGACAAAATTCGCCTGGCCGATACTGATTTGATTATCGAGGTCGAACGCGACCTGACTGCTGAACTCACCAATGGCAATAACGGCATGACCTATGGTGAAGAGGTCAAATTTGGCGGTGGTAAAGTCATCCGCGACGGGATGGGCCAGTCCCAAACGACCCGTGCAGCGGGTGCTGTGGACACCGTTATTACCAACGCCCTGATCATTGATCACTCAGGAATTTACAAAGCTGATGTGGGTCTGCGCGATGGTCGCATCCACAGGATTGGTAAGGCTGGGAATCCCGATACGCAACCAGGCGTAAATATCATCATAGGTCCTGGAACTGAAGTCATTGCTGGAGAGGGCCGCATCTTAACAGCGGGCGGTTTTGACAGCCACATCCACTTTATCTGCCCACAGCAGATCGAAGAAGCGCTGCATTCTGGTCTGACCACCATGCTGGGCGGGGGCACTGGCCCAGCACATGGCACTTTGGCGACAACCTGCACACCAGGTCCGTGGCACATTGGGCGTATGTTACAGGCTGCAGATGCCTTTCCCATGAACCTTGCCTTCGCAGGAAAAGGCAACGCCAGTCAGCCCGATGCATTGGTTGAAATGGTAAAAAGTGGTGCGTGTGCACTAAAACTGCATGAGGATTGGGGCACAACTCCTGCAGCGATTGATTGTTGTTTGTCTGTCGCCGATGACATGGATGTGCAAGTTATGATCCACACCGACACTCTTAATGAGTCAGGTTTTGTTGAAACGACTGTGGCAGCGATGAAGGGCCGCACCATTCACGCCTTCCACACTGAGGGTGCGGGCGGTGGACACGCCCCCGACATTATCAAGATTTGTGGCGAGGAGCACGTTTTACCCTCCTCCACCAACCCGACGCGTCCTTATACTGTGAACACCCTCGAAGAGCATCTCGATATGTTGATGGTATGCCATCACCTCGACAAATCTATC
>JAFMEA010000070.1 GCA_017856985.1 Planktomarina sp. | reverse complement strand
TAGAACACTTATCCATAATTGGCCCTCGCTCTTCAGCCCAGTCGCTTCATCACACATTATTAACTGCAATGACTTCAGCATATTAATTAATTTCTGTGAATTTTAATAAAAAAAACGACGCTCAAGAGCGCCGTTTTAAGTTATTGCAAAAGTTTCGGGAGGAATATTTTGCTACAGCGTGCGTAACCCGTCCTGCAGTCAGTCAACAACATACAAAATTGCAAATCCGTTATGCAGTGAAATCATAGATTGATATTGGTTTAAACGGGAAGGCTTAAGACCAAATAAAGCTTTCAAATGCTTTACTGTTATTTAAAAAATAGTTGAAATCTACGTTTCCCATACTCTTATTTTAGACCTTTTTAAATAGAAGGTAGTGAGATATTATCCTGCACGCGGTATAGATTAATGCGACGACGATCCTCCTGTGGAGAAATTCCAAATGCAATTCGGTAATGTTGAACCATAGGGGTCGTTGATCCATACCCCACTTGCAATGCAATTTGGGCCATACTGTCTTTAGAATACATAACTAATTGGCGTGCCGCATTCATGCGCATAGATCGATAATAATGTGATGGACTTTGACCAGTTTCTTTTTTGAAACTCCTTTCAATTTGTCGGGCAGAAACTCCTACGTCAGACGCCACCTTTGCCACAGATACGGGCTCACCCAAATTCGCAGCAAATACAGCTACAGCCTTAGCCACTACGGGGGGCAGTGTCGCATCTGTAGAGGATTGGCGATATGTCGGTATACTCTGGCGTACACCCTCGCCTCGCATCAAGGGGTGCTGAAACCAACACGCAACCTCAGTAGCGACGTTTGAACCAAGGCTGTCTTCAATCAGTTGTAATGATAAATCAAATGCAGCTGCAGCACCCGATGCTGTGCAGCTACGCGCAGACAACTCAATCACTTGATTTGAGGCAGAAATTTCAGGGAACTCAGATCTAAACGCCGCGTCGTAACACCAATGCACAGAAACCCTCTGCCCAGCCATCACTCCCGAACGAACCAGTGGGAAAACTCCACCACTGATACCTCCTAGCATAGTGCCATGCCGTGCCAAATTTCGTAGAACGCCATATCCAGACTTAGAGTTTTCAAATCCTCCCATTGGAGGGCTTAAAAGAATTAGGTAATCTGGTCTGGGCGCATCCACTATGGTTACGTCTGGTTCAAAGCTGACCCCCGCACTTGAACGTACTTTATCTTCAGTTTCCGCCAAAAGTGTCCAAGAGAATGCATCCTGCCCAGAAATCTCATTTGCTGCGCGCAGGGGCTCAATCATTGAGGTTAAGCAGGCCATTGGAAAGCCATCAAAAATCAAGAAGCCAATTGACTGGATTTTCATATCATTCATATTTATACTACTATCAGGAAAACTGGTGCTGAGATCAAGAGACCAGATACCTAGGATTGGAAATCATGTATGAAAATTGAAAAAATTGCCCCAGAAATGGTTTCCAAGTTAACCCAAGACCCACACGTCGTGCGCGAAGAACGTGAAAAAGTGTTAGAAGTCGCGATTGGGCGGCAGGTACGCGTCTTTCGCCGCCGTCAGGAAGTTACTGTAGCCGAATTAGCCACTACTACAGGCCTTTCAATTGGAATGTTGTCAAAAATTGAGAATGGCAACACCTCGCCCTCGTTAACAACACTGCAAACTCTGGCAAATGCTCTGTCAGTACCCCTCACCTCTTTCTTTCGCCAATTTGAGGAAAGCCGTGAAGGAGTACATACCAAGGCTGGGAAAGGGGTAGAAATGGAACGGGCAGGTACTCGAGCAGGTCACCAGTATAATCTTCTGGGTCACATTGGCGCAAATTCTAGTGGCGTTATCGTGGAGCCCTACCTCATCACATTGTCAACTGAGTCGGATGTGTTTCCGACGTTTCAACATGGCGGGATAGAAACAATATATATGTTAGAGGGCGAAGTTGACTATCGGCACGGTAAGAAAGTTCACTGTTTAAAGCCTGGTGATACCCTATTCTTCGATGCGGACAGTCCGCACGGTCCCGAACGGTTAATACGATTACCTGCACGCTACCTGTCTATCATCAGCTATCCACAAAACACCTAACAGAGCAATCAAACTAGCCTTGGAAATTTAACAGACAATGCTATTTTATGTTAACTTGTACTTTCAATTAGAGCAGGCTCAGTATGGCTATCAGGCCAAACACCAAAAGATGTTGGCAAACCGTCATCATAGCGTGAAAGAAACTCCAACATCATGGGCCGATTGTCGATAAATCCCTTATACGTAGCTAATTCCTCAGGGATATCCCGCACAACTCTATGTAACCGCCGACCCCATTTAGGTTTACTGACAATATCTTTGAACGACATCAAATAACAACGGATAGGGAAAACCAAGGCATTCGACCTTGGGAGACGAAAAAATGTTTGCAATTCCACGCGCAAATATTGTTTTTCTGCCAAATTCTGCGGCGTCAGCGACATTTTCTGTACACCCCATTTATGGTAGTTCTCGGGGCTCGTGTCTAATAGTGGATTAACTGTCATGGTCCAATTCAAGCGACGGGCTGGTGCGCCTTGTTGAATATTTAACAAAAACTTCAGTGCTCTCTTAAAGATGCCTTTCTCATGTGCCAAGGGAACTGGCGCATGCCACTCAAAGAAGTTCATTCCAATATCAAAATCTAAGCTCCAATCAGCCTGGGTGGTAACTATACCCGCATCCATCCATAGGTTTTCTTCCCGTTGATCAAGTACACAAAAATCACCTTGTGTTTGACGCGTAATATACTCCATAGGCCCATACGGGAGTGTTGTATCATCCATAAAAACAAAACGATCATCTATACCTAAGGGTTTATTTATCCAATGCCAATTTGCTCCCTCCCGGTGCAGTTCAAACAGCTCAGGGTAATCTTCCGACTTGGATACCATAATTAATTCCAGCAGATCCCACCCAGCCAAAGTCATATGTGGCAATGACTGACATCTCAGCGGATCATCAGCTAGAACCATTTCCCTATCACGCATTTCAGAAACGTAATGCTCATCGACGTCGAAACGTTTCTCATAAACACTATCTACTGGACCACCTTGGTGCTGCTCCATGTTTACTGAGTACATGTAGCTATCTTCATGAAAAGGAAACGGGAAGCGGTCGATAGCCCGCTGGGAGTTTTTAAAAGAGTAGTCATCTCGGAACGTTTCATCATTAAACTGAATATTCATTAAGTAATCCCCCTACCGATCCAACACTAGAGTTTTTCCCTCAAAACGGGAAACGCAGGGCATAATTTTTACCCCCAAAGCCTTCTCTTCATCTTCCAGCCAATGATCCCGATGCATAAAAGCACCATCACTTTCTATTACATCTGTTTCACATTGCCCACAGGCTCCACCACGACATAAGTACGGCGCCTCAACACCCAATCTTTCAATTGCCTCAAGCAAACTTTCGTGTGCGCCAACCTTCACGGTGACACCGGACTTAGCCAACCGAACTGCAAAGGGCTTTCCTGGCTTAGGCGCTAAAAACTCTTCATAATGGATATGGGCGGTGGGCCATCCAGCAGCCCCTGCTGTAGAACGCACCCATTCAATCATCCCCTTCGGACCACAGACATAGAGGTGTGTGCCAATGGGTTGACCATGCAAAAGGTTTTCCAGATCAATGAAGTCTTTCTCATCATCGTAGTGTATGTGCACTGAATGAGGATATTTCTGGGTCAACTCGTCCACATAACTACCCAAACTAGCATTTCGGCAACTGTAGTGAAGTTCCCAATTTCCGTTAGTGCGGACTAGTTGTTTAATTTGCGCCAAAAAGGGCGTTATACCAATGCCACCAGCAATAAATAAATGTTTGCGCGCTCTTAGGTCTAACGAAAACAAATTAACCGGGTAGCTAATGACCATAGGATCCCCAATCTTTACTTTGTTATGCATAAACAAAGAGCCGCCCCTACCCTCATCATCACGACGCACCGAAATAGCAAAAGTCTCTCGATTGGCAGGGTCAGACATTAGCGAATAAGGATTTAGCCTCTTGCGATCGCCATCTTGCATCTCAACTACTGTGTGAGCCCCTCCAGAAAAGGTGGGGAAAAGGCTGCCATCTGAACGTTTAAACTCGAAGCGAGTTACAAGGTCATTAAGTGGAACAATGGCAGTAATAGTAACATCAATTTTTTCTGCACCAGTAAGTTTTGGCGCTGTTGAATTAGGGGCTGGCACATTCATGAGTAAAGCTCCACGGACAGCGGCACATTACCCGGCTCCTCAGCGTCAATGCAGACACCCTGAAATGCTGCCAAACGTCGAGAGTAATGGTCACGCACGAAAAGATTCAATCCACAATGGCTACACTGAAAGGGATCTATCATTACGTCTTCCGTTATACCCTTGCAATGAACACACTGCATTCTGCGGGCCACAGAACCACGGTGCTCTGTTTGAATAGCGGTGTAGTCAAACCCCGCCTGCATTACCTCATATTGGGCTTGCCCAATTAATCCCTCGGTACCACTCAGATATATTTGAAGACCCATGGCCGCATCGGATAAAACACGTTTAATGCGACTAACAGCAGCAGCGTAACTTGGACCCTCGTAGTACTGCGCTGGTTTTAGCGCCTGGATCTGCAGTCCAAACTGCGTGCCCTTAGGAATATAAATAATATGAGACTGTGCCATCATTGCAGGCTCTTTGGCCGCCATTTCTAAAACTGCTTCCGCTCCATGTGCGTCAGCAATCATAAGATGTGATTTACCAACCTGTGCTTGCAGGGTGCCATACACGGGTCTGCTTCTTATGCTTTCTGGAAAATTAAATGTCGACATCACCTATAAAACCTTAGTTGTTTTGCTTCTCTTCTAAATAAATCTTAAAGAGCATTTCATCTTAACAACAGTCCCATATTATTCCTAAAAATCAAGTTTTATTCTTATAAAGGTAGTCAAATAATAATAATTTATTTGAAAGAAATAGATTATTTGGGCAAATAAAATGCGGGTTTGCAAGTAGTTGCAAACCCGCGAATAGCTCAAATTTTGAGCTCCTTAAAATTAACCCGTTGCGTTTCGGATCGTCTTGTCAGAATCATAAAACGGCATTTCTGCTGCAACGCAGGCAATCTCAGCGCCATCCGAATTACGCACTGTTAGGGCTGTGCCTGCCACAGCACAATTTACAGGCATTCTGGCAATTCCTACATTGTGCTTGTTTACATCAGAGTACATTCCGAATGTAACAGCACCTACTTTTTGGCCACCCTTCATTAGGTCCGCACCCTCATCAGCGGGCGTAGTTCCATCTAGTTTAACTCCAAAGATCTTGAAGCGTTCTTTACCTTTAGACGAATAATGGTTTTCAGCACCTATAAAACCAGTTTTTCCTGGTGATACTGTAAATTCAAGACCAAGCTCCCAAAGTGTATCGCCACAAGTTTCATCGTCAAATGGATAAGTTTCAGAATTATCACCAGGGTAGAAAAGTAAATAACTTTCAGTCCGCAACAGATCTAATGTTGAAAATTGAACTGGGCGAATACCCATTTCAGTACCTTCCGATAAGATTGTGTCCCACAAGTGGACAGCATCTTTGGCCCCACAAAAAATCTCATAGCCTCTCTCACCAGTATAGCCTGTTCGCGAAATCATAACTGGCCGACCAAAAAGCTTCGTTTGCATTAGACCGAAATATGCTAAGTCACGAACTCCAGCAACGTGTTTTGCCAGAAAATCAACAGAAACGGGGCCCTGCAGTGACATGTCGTGGATATCATCATCAAAAATGACTTCACAATTTTTAGAGGCAGCTACAGCTGATAACTGCTCCATGCCAGTACCAGTGCCATGCACAACCAGCCAACTGTTAAGTGACAGTCGATAAATTACACAATCATCGATAAACTTTCCTTGATCATTTAGCATACAGGCGTACGTCGAACGGCCTGGCATAATTTTTTCAACATTACGAGTTGTTACACGGTCAATTACATAAGCCGCATCGGAGCCAACAACGTGACATTTTTTCAAACCAGATACGTCCATTAAGCCCGCTTTGGTGCGGATTGATTCATAGTCTGCCTTCGCACGTTCTGGAGTGTGATCATAAAACCATGCGGTACCCATCCCATTCCAATCTTCAAGCTCACCACCAATCTCTGCGTGACGATGTGCCAGCGCAGATGATCTCCAAATTATCGACATGAAAGAATCTCCTGATATATTTCCCGTTCTAGGTTCAGTCACCACGGTGGGAACGATAAATCAATACTGGGAGATTACTTAATTTCCTAAGAGGGAGAATATTTTCCTAAGAGGGGAGGTTTTTTATCAATCAAACCTGAATATCTGGCACTACTGCCTGACAATATCTGGGTAGAATCTATCAAGTAAAAACTCTGACTTTCTACCCAAGTGACTACAAAAAGGGCCACTTTCCAGTGGCCCTTTTGTTTTTTTATAAAACTTACTTCTCAGATTTTTTGTATTGAGCGTGTTCCGATTGATTGCCCACAACCAAAACCCAAACACAAATAACGGCCGCAATGGCTGTAAAAATACCCGGCCACTGCGTGCCGGCTAACATAAACATTGGGCCATCAACGACGGACCAATCTGCTGTATCATATGGAAACATTATATTTCTCCTTAATGTTGATTAGCTAGACGCTGGACTAGAGGGTGAAATACCTTCTGGATATCCCTGCGCTGGCACTTTGACAGTATCAAGACCGGCTTCTTCTGCAGCCGCAGGTACCCGCAGCATGCCCAGTGCTTTTAAAATGTAAGCACATACGTATCCCGGCACAAAGCCAAGTAGGAAGAATACAACCGCACCTACAATTTGACCGTATAATGTAATTACCGGTGCATTATCAATTGCCAAGGCAGGATAGCCCCAACCAAAAACACCCAACATAATCACGCCATATAGGCCAATTGTACCATGCACTGTCACCGCACCAACAGCGTCATCAATACCTCGCCTTTCGAGCCATGTAGCTGCCGGCTTGAGTATCATACCCGCTGATACCGCGATGATGAATGCTAATGCTGGATAGTAGATATCCAACCCAGAGGCTGTAGAAATGATCCCTGCAAGCGCACCTGACATCATCCAAAAAGGATCTTTAGTCCAGATCCAAGCTCCAATAATACCACCAGCGATTGCCATCAGGATATTAAATGCCAACGAAGACAGTGTTATCGGTGTTCCGTAGATTGTAGATTGCTTGTCCGCAAACCAAGACCAAGCTTCCCCAGGTATTATAACGCAGGCCATCAGAAAGCCCCAGAAACCAACAATAATAAGCATCAAACCAGTTACGGTAAGCGGCATATTATGGCCAGCAATGTGATTGGCCGAGCCGTCAGCATTAAACTTACCAATCCGTGGGCCAAGATGCATTAATACTCCAAGTGCAAAGAAACCAGCTACAGCGTGAACAAGTCCAGCGGCCCCAAAATCGTGTACACCCCATTGGGTCACGAGCCAGCCGTCTGCATGCCAACCCCAAGCCGCGGCAACGACCCAGGCAAAAGAGCCCAGCACGATAGCCAGTATGACAAACCCAACAGTTTGGATGCGTTCAATAACAGCTCCAGACATAATCGAAGCCGTTGTCGCCGCAAACATTGCAAAAGCGCCAAAGAAAACTCCAGAGGCCTGATCTGTTATATTAGGACCCATGTAAGCAGCTGATTCACCCCATCCCCAGGCTATAGAACTGGCATAAGCCGCACCCGAAATGCCCATTGGGCCCTCGCTGAAGGTCAAACCCGTTGGGAAACCCCAATAAACCCACCATCCAAAAAAGTAGAAAGTTGGTATCATAAACGCAAAAGCCAAAAGGTTTTTAACACCTGACGACAGCACATTTTTCGCGCGGGACGCACCCATCTCATATGCTAAAAATCCCGCATGAATAATTATCATGAGCGGGATAGATAAATAATAATAAGCTTCAGCAAAATTGGTGTTAGTCACACCGGCACTCGCTGTTAAAGCTTCCACTTGAGCAGTAAGCTCAGCAATTTGTTGTTCCACGTTTTCCTCCCTGCGTTGTTGCACTGGCCTTTTTTAATAATCTCATTTTTAAAGGATCTAGGCCTGTCCCAAATTAAACATGAATTGTGTGATCTACAAAGTACTATTTTTGCACAGTATGAAAAAAAGTTTCCTCATGGTTGAGGGGAGAATTTTTTGATGTTATTGTTCGACTCACGTTTAAAGTGTATCCCTATTTTTGAAAGGAACACCGCATGTGCGGGATTGTTGGTCTTTTTTTAAAAGATAAATCGATGGAGCCTCAACTTGGAGCACTACTGACAGATATGTTGATCACAATGACTGATCGAGGTCCTGACAGTGCCGGTATTGCTATATATGGCAATGAAGTGCCAGATAATGCTAAGTTAACTGTGCAATCAGATACACCGGAAACTGACTTCTTGGACCTAAAATCAGAATTAGTAAAAACTATACAAGGTGGCCTCGAGATACGAGTACAAAGCACTCATGCAGTTTTAGAAATACAAGCTGACCAAATGAGCAAAGCGCGCACGGCGCTGAAATCCATACGTCCAAATATCCGCGTAATGAGTACCGGTGAGAGCTTGGAAATATACAAGGAAGTGGGTCTACCAAAAGACGTAGCATCACGTTTTAATTTAAAAAATATGTCCGGTAGCCATGGAATTGGCCATACTCGCATGGCCACCGAATCAGCGGTAACAACAATGGGAGCACATCCGTTCAACACTGGTATCGATCAATGCCTCGTACATAATGGCTCTTTATCAAACCACAATTCTCTGAGAAGAAAACTACGCAGAGACGGAGTACACATAGAAACTGAAAATGATACCGAGGTCGGCGCCGCTTACGTTACCTGGAAAATGCAACAAGGTAGCTCGCTGGGTGAAGCATTGGAGAGTAGCCTAGAAGATTTAGATGGGTTCTTCACTTTTGTCGTTGGCACTAAGGACGGCTTTGGTGTTGTGCGTGATCCCATCGCCTGCAAACCTGCAGTTATGGCGGAAACAGAACAATACGTTGCATTTGGCAGCGAATATCGAGCCCTGGTGAACTTACCAAGCATCGAGAACGCAAGAATTTGGGAACCCGAGCCTGCAACCGTATACTTTTGGAAGCACTGATATGCAGAACTATGATTTGGCAAAT
>JAFMEA010000069.1 GCA_017856985.1 Planktomarina sp. | reverse complement strand
AGCAATTTTCTTCGCCTGTGGTAGATTGTCATCAATTATTTTTTGACCATCTGGCGTAATCACTACAGCTTGGCGACGACGATCAGTACTATTGGTAGAACTAACAACAAAACCATCGCCACGTAGCTTTCGGATGATGCGGGAAAGACTTGGCAACAACAAACCTGCCTTCTCAGAAATCTGGGTCATGTCTTGTGGTCCTGACTCAGACAAAACTCTTAAAACACGCCACTGCTGCTCAGTGATGCCAGACGCTTTCAACATATCCCGTATGGGCCCCATCACCTTTTCACGCGATCTTATCAACGCAATTGGTAGTGACCTCCTCGTAGACGGTAACCCAATTATAAGGTTCTGAGGTTTTGTTTTACTCATGATTTTAATTACCAATTACTTTATATTTAATTAAAGAATATTGACTATTTACCAGAAGCTAATAAAGATATAATTACTTAACATGATAAGCAAAAACTTAGTAATCAAGTTTATTTTTTAAAGTTAATAACTATGTTGGAAATAGAAACCTAGTATGTCCCCTCTCGAACAAAATTTAAAAAAACTTAAGAAGTACCTAGAACATTATAGTCGAAATGGTATCCAGCATCGTATTGCAGGGCAAGACGTAAAGGGCAATTCTGGAACCTTCAAATCAATATCACCAGTAGACAAGTCTGAAATATGTACTGTCGCGCTAGGGAATGCCGAGGACATACATAAAGCAGCACAGGCAGCAAAATCTGCTTTTTCCGACTGGCGAGATATGCCCTCAAAAGAACGAAAGGCCATTTTGATCCGAATTGCGGAGGGGATTGAAGCTCGTGCAGAGGAAATAGCGCTGTGTGAGTGCTGGGATACCGGCCAAGCTTGGCGTTTTATGTCAAAGGCCGCTTTGCGCGGTGCTGAGAATTTTAGATACTTTGCTGACCAGATTTCGGCAGCGCGCGATGGAAAGCATTTAAAATCTGCAACCCTAATGAATATCACAACCAGGGTTCCAATCGGGCCCGTAGGTATAATCACTCCATGGAATACCCCCTTCATGCTATCTACTTGGAAAATCGCTCCAGCACTGGCTGCGGGCTGCACAGTAGTCCACAAACCAGCGGAGGCATCGCCTCTCACTGCCCGCTTGCTCGTTGAAATCGCTGAAGAAGCTGGCCTGCCACCAGGTGTCCTAAATACTGTTAACGGATTTGGCGAAGACGCTGGTAAAGCCTTGACAGAGCATCCAGATATAAAGGCTATAGCATTTGTGGGCGAAAGCAGCACTGGGTCCATGATTACTAAGCAAGGTGCTGATACTCTGAAGCGTACGCATTTTGAACTTGGTGGCAAAAACCCAGTAATTGTTTTTGAAGATGCAGATCTTGAACGTGCGCTGGATGCAGTGATCTTTATGATCTATTCAATCAATGGCGAGCGGTGTACGTCATCGTCTCGACTTTTAATTCATGAAAATATCCGTGAAGAGTTTGAAACCAAGCTTATTTCGCGGGTAAATAATATAAAAGTGGGACACCCATTAGATCCTGCCACCGAAATTGGTCCTCTAATTAATGAAGAACATTATCAAAAAGTGACCTCCTATTTTGATATCGCAAAAGAAGATGGAGCATGTATTGCAGCTGGTGGAGAAAAATTGGGCGAAACTGGATATTTTGTTAGGCCAACACTATTTACCGAAGCCGATAACTCAATGCGTATTGCGCGTGAAGAGATTTTTGGGCCAGTCCTGACATCAATTCCATTCTCAAGTGAAGAAGAGGCCCTGGAAATAGCTAATGACTCTCCATATGGGCTGACAGGTTATTTATGGACGAATGACCTGACCAGAGCCCTACGCTTTACAGATAAATTAGAGGCAGGCATGATTTGGGTGAATAGCGAAAATGTACGGCACCTGCCAACCCCATTTGGCGGCATAAAGTCCAGTGGCATTGGGCGCGATGGCGGCGATTGGAGCTTCGAATTTTATATGGAACAAAAACACATCGGCTTCGCTTTGGGAAACCACAAAATTTCGCGCCTCGGCGCATAATTGTAAAAAGTTAAAGGAGGCCGAGATGCCAGTTCCCGCACCTAACCTTTACCCAAGTTTTAATACGGTGAGGCTCAGCCATGCTTGCTTGAATGTTGCTAATCTTAAACAATCAAAGAAATTCTATACTGAAATTCTAGGCATGCAGGTTACAGACGAAACTCCAAAAAATATTTATCTTCGCGCTATGGAGGAACGTGGGCATCACAGCGTTATTTTGCAGCTGTCTGATCAACCTGGAACAGTAGAAGTGATGGGCTTCAAAACTTTTGATGAAGACGATTTAGATAAAGCCAAATTACATTTCAGCTCACAGGGCAGACCCACCAAATGGGTTGAGAGGCCATACCAAGGCCGCACACTACTCACCTCAGACAATATCGGAATCCCGTTAGAGTTTTATCACAAAATGGATCGTCTTCCCTCGATCCATCAGCAGTATGCGTTGTATCGGGGAGTAAAACCTTTACGGATTGATCACTTTAATTGCTTTTCACCCGACGTGGACGCTTCAGTTGAGTTCTACAATAGCTTTGGCTTTCGTGTAACTGAATACACAGAAGACGAGGTTAGTGGAAAGTTATGGGCGGCCTGGATGCACCGTAAAGGAGGTGTCCATGACATGGCTTTTACAAATGGAACAGGCCCTCGAATGCATCACATTGCATTTTGGGTGCCAACCCCACTAAATATAATTGATCTTTTAGATTTGATGGCTAGTACAGGTTACGTTAATAATATTGAACGTGGGCCGGGTCGACACGGTATTTCTAACGCATTTTTTCTGTACATTCTTGATCCAGATGGCCACCGAATTGAAATCTATTGCTCTGATTATCAAACTTTAGATCCAGACCACGAACCGCTTAAGTGGGATCTTAAAGACCCACAACGTCAAACCCTTTGGGGAGCAGCTGCGCCAAAAAGTTGGTTCGAACACGGTACAAACTTTGTAGGTAGCGAACCTCTGAAAAGCAAATTGACAGCGAGCCCAATTATCGCTCCCTGATACTTAAAGTTGCTAATGGCTAATTTAGATTTAGTTTCGAGTAAAAAGTGTCCCTGCTTCAGGTGCTTTATCATGAATACCTGCCAAACGCAGTAAATGCCAAGCTAAAGCATAATTACTTGATATAACTGGCTTTCCCAATTGAGCTTCTGCCTTGGCAATGACCTTGGCAGAACGCAAACTAGTACAAGATATAAATACCGCTTCACAGCGCGGGTCTTGACCCACAGAAATAGCGGCTTTTAAAATTGATTTTTCAGTAATTTTTCCAACCTTTAGGTCATTATTTTCATAAAATGAACCAACCACTGATACTGCTATTCCCGATTTAGAAAAGTTGTCTTCGACCGATCGCGTCACGTCAGCCGTGTAAGGGGTAACCAGACCAATATGACAGACATCTAGGGCCAAAAACGCAGCCTTTGCAGCTTCAAGAGGATTTGAAGATGGAACCCCAGGGTGTATGCTTTTTAGAATTTGATTAACCCGCGCCTCACCTATTATGCTCGAGCCTGAAGTACAGGCATAACCTATAGAAGTTAATCCGAGTTCAGGCGCAAGAAGCCGAGCAGCTTGGGGAAGTTCGTGTTCCATTTTCTCTAGTGTAGTTGAACTAACCGCTGCATCATTAGGCAGTCTTGCATGATAGCATGCCACTCCATCGAATGCCGTCAATTGTGCCACTTCATGCTCTATAGTTTGGTCTGTTTGTAGGACTAAAAGTCCAATACGGGCGCGACTTCCAATACCAGCATCAGTTTGAAATGATAATTTAATAATGTCTTTTTCTGGTGACTGCATGTGCTTTACTGAAACCCTGTAAGATTGTAGATTTTATTTCTATTAATATTCTGAGGTAAAATAAATATGGTCAGAAAGTTAGATTCCTAAGTAAGACGCAAACCTAAAATTTTTCGAGCTTCCACTGGACTGGCTACGGGGCGCTCATACTTTTCACAAATTTTAGCTGCACGAGCAATGAGAGCCGCATTAGACGGAGCCAAAGTATTACGATCAAGCCTGACATTATCCTCGAGCCCAGCCCGAGTGTGACCACCCGCTGCGATTGCCCACTCATTAACTAATATCTGATTAGCACCTATGCCAGCGGCGCACCACGCGGCATCCGGCGCACGGTTGCGCATCAGGGATACATAAAAATCAAAGACAGATCGATCAGCCGGCATAGCATTTTTTACACCCATTACAAATTGTACGTATAGTTGCCCAAATAGCTGTCCCTCATCATGCATTTTTATCGCCCGAAAAATATGGGAAAGATCAAATGCTTCAACCTCTGGAACTATTTTATAATTTTGCATCTCACTTGCTAACCAAGCAACAAGATCAGGTGAATTTTCATAAACCCGAGTGGGGAAATTATTCGATCCAACTGCTAACGAAGCCATTTCGGGACAAAGCGATAGCATCCCACCTCGTTCACGTCCTGAACCAGATCGCCCACCAGTTGAAAATTGAATGATTATTTCAGGACAATGATGCCTCAACTCTTCTTGCAAACGAGCAAATTTTTCGGGGTCACTGCTAGCACTTCCATCTGGGTTTCGAACGTGAGCATGAATAATAGATGCGCCGGCTTCTACTGCGGCATGGCTACTTTCTACCTGCTCGGCAATGCTGATCGGCACCGCAGGATTATCAGATTTTTTCGGCACAGAGCCTGTTATCGCACAGCAAAGGATACATGGGTTTTCACTTTTTTCTAACATTACAAAAATCCATTAGTTTTCAGATACGTTCTATCCTAGCTACTTGGCACTGTGAATTAAAATTACGTATATCGTTATACTGAAAATTAAACCTTTTACCAATCTCGACCAGAAACTATCGGGCCAAAAAGGGATCAAAGTATATTGAAAACTCTAAGTAATGGGGTCAAGCGAACATAAATTATTTTCACTCAATAAACCTTTTAGCCTCAAACTAATCATTTTTTCAAATCGACCAATTTTATACTACTTAGCACCTATTTGCCTAATTATTTCCAAAAGTGATCTTAGAACGATGGGTTCCCGGGCATTACTAGTATTTAGGTGTATGTCAGCCCGTCCATAATCAAATTTTCGGGTTTTTAGAATGTCACGTAGCCGGTCCATAACTTGCACGTGCCCCTCCATTGGACGCAAATCACCCTGCGCGCGTACACGCGCCATGTGATCCTCTGGCGAAGCCTGAACCCAAATTGTATGAAATCGGTTAATTAATCTATTATAAGTTTCACGGTTGGTGACAATTCCACCAGCGACAGCAAGAATGCATCTGTCATGCTTAGCCAACACTTCAGTTAGCGCATCAGCTTCTAATTTACGGTAGCCATCAGGACCATACAAAGCTATTATTTCACTTACTGGCAAAGCAGCCAGACGTTCTACCACGTCGTTCAATTCGATAAAAGGTATATCTAAAATGGCTGAGGCCTGTTTGCCAAGAGTAGATTTTCCTGCACCGCGCAAGCCCAGTAGTGCAATGCGCTTTTTCTTATCTGGTATAGATAAGAGCTGTAAAACAGCATTTTGAGTTTCCATTGGAGCTGCAGAAAATATTTCTGAGAATTTATCTACCGGTTCGACCCCACCAAGAAGTTTTAATAGACTACTATCCAGCGCACAGGCAACTCTGTTTAAAATTCCAACGGAAACATTGCCTTTTCCAACTTCAATTTGCGCCAAATACCTTTGCGAAACACCGGCTACTTCTGCCAGCACTCGCCGGCTTAATTTCTTTGCCTTCCGTTTCTGACGTAAGTTTATAGCCAAAGTTTTTAACACATCGGCTTGATCATCCGTCTGCTTCTTAGATAAATAATCCACAGAACCGACCATCAATAAGTTTCCACATGATATCGGCCATCAGTGCGCATCTGATCGCGCAGGTCTTTCCAGTTTTGGCCAGAGTTAGAGGCGATCTTACTCATAGCCGCTTCTACCCCAGCCTCCATGTCGCGAAGACCACAGATGTAAATATATGTAGATGGATTCATCAAAAGATTAGCGACGGTATCAGTATTTTCCAAAAGTCTATCTTGCACATATTCTTTGGGCAGTGTCGGATCACGACTAAACACTAAATTCTGTGTCAATAAGCTCTGCGGCACTTTCGCTAAAGGACCAAAATAAGGTAAGGACCCAGCACTTCGTGCACCAAAAAATAACGTCATCCCACCAGAAGCACCTGCTGCAACGCGTTGCCTACGCATGGTAAAGGCCCTCATGGGTGCGGCACCAGTTCCAGTACAAATCATCAACAAATGTGCTGAGGGGTCATCAGGCATCAAGAAGGTAGACCCAAACGGACCAATAATATTTACTACGTCACCCTGTTCAAGATCACAGATATAATTGCTGCAAACCCCCTTTTCATCACGTTTTACTGTTAGTGAAATATTATTATAACCCGGCCGTTCGCCATCTCGTGGATTTGAAACTGAATAAAGTCTCGCGTTATGCGGTTTGCCATTAGCGTCGTTACCGGGCGGCACTACACCTATTGTTTGGCCCTCAAGGACTGGAACGGGCGTATCGCCCACATTGAATATAATGTGGCGTACATCATGGTTTGGGTCATCAGTCAGCCGGTAATTACCCTGAACAACGACTTGAGCCGGAGTTTCGGTACCGTATAAGGCAACAACAGGCTTTGAAGCAGATTTTGGTGGCATTGCTTTTCCACCAGCTCCAATGTGTGCTTCTAATAAAAGTGCCTCAATTGCTGGGTCAACAAGATTTGCAACTCCATCTTCCATACTGTCAGCAAACTTTTCCTGCTCAGGCAACTCCATCCACTCATATTGTTCCTCTAGCGAATAGGGTTCCTGTACTATTCTCCACTCATCAATTGAGCCAGTGGGGCATACTGGAATACATTCCATACAGAAATTACAAATATCCGCGTTTACGACGACATTATTATCATCATGCTCTATCGCACCAATTGGGCAGGTCATCTCACACGTGTAGCAACGGATACAAACCTCTGGACAAATGACATGTTGTTTTATTGGTTTGTTCATAACGTTAAGTCCGCTCTAAGTTTAAGCCATATGAAGTTTTACATACTCAAAATCACCAGGTTTGTTGTCAATTCCCATTCTGGGTGGTGCAATCCAGCTGGCATATTCACCAGGTTTTACACAGGGTTTCATTAGTGATTGAATATAATCCCCGTCACCCTTGGTCGGCAGCCAATTTTTTTTCTGCTTTTCCCATGTGTCTTGGCTTATGAGGTTACCATCAGTGTCTGCATTGATTCCTGAGAAAACCCCAATCTGGCGATGAAACGCTTCATCAGGAAGTCGCATCTCAAACTCTACACCTGCCTTAGCAATCATCCGGTTCCACCGTCCTACACCACCAGATGCATCACGCACATAATCATCTCTTAAACGCATATTAATTGCGGTCAGCGCTGGGACTTCTTCAGCAACCACTTTATTATCCTTAATGGTTCGCACCATATAAGTGTCACCAGCCAAGCGATGATCATCGTCTATCCGTTGCTCCATGAACCTACCTTTTATACCAGAGTTAAAGGCATTGGCTGCGTTGGTTGATACCTCTTGGCCAAACAAATCAAGAGAAAGAGAGTAATGAAGATTTAGCTTTTTCTGAATAGTTGGCAGGTCAATTACGCCCAAATCACGCACCTTGTTGATATCATAAGGATCGGTAATTCCATGCGCATTCATCGCCTCAATTGTGGCCTGAATGGTGCGGCCAACACCAGTTTCTCCAACAAACATATGGTGGGCTTCTTCAGTAATCATAAAACGACACGTCCGGCTTAAAGGATCAAAACCAGACTGGGCTAGGCTCTCCAATTGCATTTTCCCGTCCCTGTCAGTGAAATAAGTGAACATAAAAAATGAAAGCCAATCTGGCGTCTCCTCATTAAAAGCACCCAGCATTCTAGGAGCCTCCTCACTACCAGACGACCTCACTAACATGTCGTCAGCTTCTTCACGACCATCTTTACCAAAGTATTTTTGTAGTAAATAAACCATCGCCCAAAGATGCCTGCCCTCTTCTACATTCACCTGAAACAAGTTTCTCATGTCGTAAAGTGAGGGTGCAGTAAGACCCAAAAATCGTTGCTGTTCTACGGAACCCGGTTCCGTATCACCTTGGATTACAATCATCCTTTTCAACATATTCCGGTACTCACCAGGGACTTCTTGCCAAGCAGGTTCTCCGAAATGTTCTCCGCAGGGAATTGTGCGCTCTTCTTTTTGTGGAGCCAGCAGAATACCCCACCGGTATTCTGGCATTTTTACGTAATCAAACTTGGTCCAACCCTTCGGATCAACGCTTACAGCCGTTCGTAAATATACCATACTTTCCTGAAACTCTTTAGGGATCAAATCGTTCCACCAGCTGATGTAACCGGGATGCCACTTCTCCAAAGCCTTTAATACTTTTCTATCTTGAGAAAGCCCAACATTATTGGGAATTAAGGTGTCATAATTTACATCTAAAATTGTCATTTTTAATCTCCTATCCGCTAGACACGGTCCATGTTGTAATTGCCACGTTTGCCAGATCCATAACGTTGCAAAGCACCATCAGGTCCAACTGCGTTTGGCCTAATAAATATCCAATTTTGCCAGGCTGTTAACCTGCCAAAAATACGTGTTTCCATCGTTTCTGGACCTACAAAACGAAGGTTAGCCTCCATTCCAGTCATAGCATCTGGGCTAAAACTAGCGCGTTCTTCTATGAATATACGGATTTCATCTTCCCAATCGATATCATCCAAAATTACTGTTACTAAGCCTAAGTCATCAGCGAGTGCAGCTTCTAACGGCTCACCAATTTTTTTCTTAGCCGCCTCAACAAAGTTAGGCGTACCCCAGAACCGGGTTTCAATACGGCTAAGCCCATTAGCCATCCGGTATGTTCCAAAGTTATCATCCGTCAAAGTAATCGTAGCGATCGGACGAGGATCATTCTCAAACTCATCTTCCATCATGTAACTTCTATCAACAGCAAAGAGTAACTCGGCAAAAAACCCGTTAAAGCAACTACCATGTTCGATTAAGGCAACCATTGAACGGGAGGTCACGTCAATTCGCTTCAAAATTCGTTTTAGATATTGGCGCACCTCATTTGCCAGCCAATTATCAATGTTTTGCATTAGGAGGTTTTCGTGGGCCGCTAAAATTTGCGGATCGCCCTCGGACCGAAATATCCATAAACCAACCTCAGTTTCATTTAATCTCAGATGTAAAATTGCATC
>JAFMEA010000020.1 GCA_017856985.1 Planktomarina sp. | reverse complement strand
AAGATTTTTGTATCAGCAGCACAAAATGACCGAGACACCGGGTTGGAGACAAGATTGGTTGAAGTTAGGGGGGAACGTTCTGAAACAGAAAAAGCTGTAAATGAGACCAAACAATGGCTTGGTATTAATACTCAAAAAAGTTGGTACGAAGAATTATCGGGAACAGTCAAACCAAACCGCTCTCAATTACTTTTCAATTTTTCAGTTTTTGGCAAGCTAGGCAAACCACAATTTTCTGGTTTCCAAGTAGCATCAATTACCATCACTTTTTGGATATCAATCACATCATTAACAGCAATCTACAGTCACAAAACCGTTTCTAATTGGCTTTATTCAACCGATGTCACTAATTTTAGCGCAAAGCCAAGTGATCAAATAGTTCAGGAACCAAATTACAGACCCAAGGTCAATTCTAGAAGCTCCAATAAGCGACAAATTACTGCCGATAGTGGTCAAGAATTATTATTTGATCAAATTCGGCCTGCAAAAATTAAGCAACTCCCAGCTCCGACAGTAAGCGATGATGTAACAGCGCTGACCAGCACTCATGGATTGAAGAAATCCATCAAGCCAGGTTATTTCAGCGTAAAACACGGCGTTTCTCCATCACTATCATTAGATTTAAACATACTAAACTATTCAAAAAGTGAGGAGAAAAGTTTTTCTATCACAGGAGTTTCAATTCAACCCCCCATACCCATTTCTTCGGCGAATCCTATACAAAAAGTGAACATATACGCTACTCTGGATGATAGGTCTTTAGCACCGTCACAATCAGATCATTTCGCAAACTTAGATGCTGTTTCATCAGCAGAACTGTTGGAGAAACAGAGTTCACGGCTACAAATAAAAGAGCCGTTTCCTGCAAAGGAAATGGCACCACAGTCAGTGAGGCCTTTGACCAGGTTAGCTATAAATATGAGCGCGCCAGACAAGAGACCTCTTTTACGAGCAGCATTAGAACTCGAAAATACGGTTTACACGCCCTTTTCTGACGAAGCTTTTATTCAAAAACAAAAAAATAAAGCAAAGCGCGGGCCTATCAATTACACGCAGAGTTGGTTGAATAACCTTGCGGCTCCAACCTCAAGAGATCCAGAATGGACGTGCCTGACGGAGGCATTGTATTTCGAGGCTCGAGGAGAGAAAGTGGTCGGACAGTTTGCTGTGGCAGAGGTTATCCTCAATCGTGTAGACAGCTCAAAGTTTCCTAATACAATTTGTGCTGTTGTTGATCAGGGCTCTGGACGTAGGCATGCTTGCCAATTTAGCTACAAATGTGACGGGGTTCATGAAAATATTCCAAAGAATGAGAACTATGCTCGCGCAGGCAAGATCGCTGAAATCATGATTAAGGACGGTTTACGCCAACTAGTTGGAGGAGCTACGTTTTATCATTCTACTTCAGTGAAACCGTTTTGGTCATCAAAGTTCTACGAAACCACAAAAATTGGTAAACACAAATTTTATACACCAACTAAAAACAAAAGCTTAGTATTTTTCCGTCCAACCGTCAGGCCGTCGACTATTAAAGTGATGCAAAGAAAAGATATTACTCTAAATAATCCAACGGATTCATTATCCAAGCGACCCAAAACACGACCTAAAATACTTGAACTTGCCAAAATGCCGATTGAACAAATCATAAAGCCATCTGAGTTTAGGCCTCCCACCGGTATAAGTGGCAGTTATACAAATCTAACTGCTACATCAAAACAGATATTAAACTTTGAAAGAATTAACCTCATTGGTGTTAATGGCACTACAAAAAAACGCTCTGCATTAGTCAGACTACTAGATGGCGAAATTGTAAAAATTGGCATTGGAGATAGCTTGAATGGTGGCCAGGTAGTAGATATTAGTCCGGCCACTTTAACTTACTTAAAATCCGGAAAATCAATAATGTTAAAACTACCAAAGAGTTAAACTGGATCAATTGCTATGTCTTAGTGGATACTTTGGCTTCAGAAAATGTTGCCATGCCTGAAAGGCAAGCTACGGCACCTTTCACTATATTAATTGCCAAAGCTGCCCCTGAGCCTTCGCCCAAACGAAGGCCGAGCATCAACAATGGCTTTTTGCCAAGCTTACTCAACATCTGCGCATGCGCTCCTTCGGCACTCACGTGGCCTGCCTGTGTATGATCTAATGCACAATGGTTCATCTTATATAAGACGGCTGCAGCCGCTGAGCAAATAAATCCATCTAACAACACAGGAATACTATGAGCGCGCGCAGACGCTATTGCACCGACCATCGCCGCTATTTCCCTGCCTCCCAATACTCGAAGCACAGACAATGGGTCGTCCAGGTCCTTTTTATGGCGAACTAAACCAGCATCAACAACATCGCTCTTTACTTTGAGCCCTGTATCATCGACGCCAGTACCTCGGCCAACCCAATCCTTGCCACCTCCACCAAAAAGAGCTGCAGCAATTGCTGCAGCTGATGTCGTGTTCCCAATACCCATCTCACCCGCGATAAAAAGGTCTGACGAGGGGTCAACAGAATTCCAACCTATTTGTAAAGATTTTAGCAATTCAGCTTCTGTCATTGCAGAGGTTTTAGTAAAATCTGCAGTGGGTATATCTAGATCCAGGGCATATACATCCATCTTCGCCCCACATACCCCAGACAACTGATTTATGGCAGCACCACCAGCTCTGAAATTAAAAACCATCTGCTCAGTCACTTCAGCTGGAAATTTTGATATATCAAAATTAGCTGTAACCCCATGGTTTCCCGCAAAAATTACGACTTGGGGTGCTTCTAATTTTAGCTTAGCTGTCCCGAACCAACTCGCATACCAAATTCCTAAATTCTCCAGATCTCCCAGTGCCCCAGGTGGTTTTGTTAATTGCGAATTACGGTCTACGGCCTGTTCATAAGCTGCTTTATCAAAATTAGGCAACTCTTCCATGAAATTACGAAATTCAGTTAATGAAGTTAACGAGGGTAAATTAGTCATAACTTAGGAAATCCATTGATTACTACTGGAGGCTTGTTTACCCAAGATTTAAATTTACGAAAGCTACGAAAGGTCCTTTTTAATGTCTAACCACGACAATTGGATCCCAGAATGGTCAGATTTAAAGATCGCTATTAGCCTCCTGAGCCGGATACCACTCCGTAACGAAACTCAACATCTAATATCCCGCGGTCCAAATCATCTATGGGCATTTCCAATAGTGGGAATATTGATAGGGTTTATATGCTGTTGCTTAGGTTGGATTGGCCTGCTGCTACAACTTAACAGTTTTGCCATTGGGTTTTTAATCGTGACGGCTGCAGCGATTACAACCGGCGCAATGCATTATGATGGGCTTGCAGACACTCTAGATGGCCTTTGGGGCGGCTGGAGCGCACCACAAAGGCTCGAAATCATGAAGGACAGCCACATTGGTGTTTATGGCGTCATAGGGCTCGTCATTTCCACAGGATT
This sequence comes from Planktomarina sp., assembly GCA_017856985.1. Classification (GTDB taxonomy): domain Bacteria; phylum Pseudomonadota; class Alphaproteobacteria; order Rhodobacterales; family Rhodobacteraceae; genus Planktomarina; species Planktomarina karensis. Next base: position 32,674 of record JAFMEA010000020.1, on the reverse strand, counting down.
GCAAGCAGCCCTATATGGACAAATCATTCAGCAAAGTATTTGGCCAATTATTGGTATCATGACAATATCTCGTGCAGTAATGGTACCAGTTATGGGTTTTTTAGAAAACTCACGAAGTTCCGGTCTTTCGTCTCAAGTAGGAAAACCAAAATTACAAACTATCATTTTGGCAATGACCCTAGGTATAACTATTGCTTTATTAACTGGAGCGTGGGCTGCAATTGGGGGGGCAATTTTAGCTGCTTGGGCTGTAGGAAAGATCGCTAAAAATAAAATTGGTGGTCAGACTGGAGACATACTCGGTGCGACCCAGCAGCTATCAGAGGTCACCGCACTAATCTGCATCGCTGCCCTTTTATAGCTTACGGCGATTAAGTTCATTAACAAATAAGGCGTATAACTCAATTAAACAATATTATGCGGCGCGGGATGTTAATATTGTATTTATTTCCTCTGCAGCTATTGATTCATTTGCCACATTTACGACAGCTATTTCTCGTATTAGGCGTTCAAGGGCAGCTTCATAAAGTTGTCGCTCAGAATAACTTTGTTCCCGTTGATCGTCAGCTCGATGCAAATCGCGAACTACTTCTGCAATAGCAATTAAGTCACCTGAATTAATTTTTTGTTCATATTCCTGTGCACGACGTGACCACATTGCTCTTTTTACCTTTGCTTTTCCGCGTAAAGTGGCCATGGCATATGCAACTACATCCGGACTAGCTAAAGCGCGCATGCCAACTTCAATAGCCTTGTCTGTTGGAACACGGAGGGTCATTTTATCTTTTTCAAATGAAACAACGAAAAGCTCTAAGTTTGTACCAGCCACCTCTTGCTCGTCAACACCAGTAACCTTACCCACACCATGCGCCGGGTAGACAACGAATTGGTCAATTCTAAAATCAAGTTTCTTTTTACTCATATCTTTCCTTTCGAGCGGAAAAAAGCAAGTTCGCTTTCAGAATACAGACCGATATCCAAACTAAAACAAACGCTCTTTACGCTAGGGGTTGATTTTAAACTTTCTTTTCGAATTTAGCCTTACCAGATAGTTATCTGAGAATAAAGCAGCTCAATTCAACCACCGGACCCTGCAACTTCTGAGAAATATTTTTTTAACTTTCCTTCCTCACCGTCTCGCTCTTCAGCCCCAGGCAGCTGATCTTTTTTTGTGATAATTACGGGCCAAACTTCTGAATACTTCCTATTAAAATCAACCCATTTTTCCATATCCTGATCCGTATCAGGCCGAATAGCATCTGCTGGGCATTCGGGTTCACAAACACCGCAATCTATACATTCGTCAGGGTGTATAACTAACATGTTTTCGCCCTCGTAAAAGCAGTCGACGGGGCATACTTCGACGCAATCAGTGTATTTGCAAGCGATGCAATTATCTGTGACAACATATGTCATAATTTTGCGTTCCTATAACTTTCGTGTCCGCTTAAACTCCAAGTGCCTGTTTGGCAAGTTGAGCTTCAACTAGCTTTGCTCAAGGCCGTGTTTAAACTTTACCAAAGCTTTTCGTTCTTTAGATGTAGGTCTACTCTTCCCTGTTGGGGCAAAGTCAGGTTTTGATTTTGGTTCAACTGGGGCTAAATCTTGATATAGTCTTTGTGCCTCTGACGCTGGGCCGCGTCGCTGACCTAAGTCACAGATTTTAATTACCCGAATTTCCATTTCTTTTGGAAAAGTCAGAATATCTTCAACCTGTACACTCCTGGAGGGTTTGGATATCAAGACACCATTAAGTCTTAATTTACCTGACTTAACAAGCTTTGTAGCCAAACTCCGTGTTTTAAAAAACCGTGCTTGCCAGAGCCATTTATCGACACGTAAAGTAAGGTTGTCATCATTCAATTTTGATTAAAACCTTTTAGGGCGGCGGCAAAAGGATTGTCAGGATCGATTGGTTTTTCTTTCTTAGTTAAAGTAGCCTTAACCACTTCTGTTTTGTTATTTTTTGAGTGATTTTTATTCCCCTTGCCTTTAGCTCCTTTCCCTTGGTCTTTATTGGATGGCTTGTACTTTTTAACCCCTGAATCCACCCTCCGTTCTCGTGCACGTGTGCCCCAAGTGAAAGTATAAAATACTTCTGTTGCTGCTCCTTCATTTGATTGAATTGCATCATCGGATGCATCCAAAACTGGTTCCAAATGTAGATCAGGGGTCATATTAGATTTTTTATCTATTTTATTAGTTGGTGCCATTAGAGTATTGTATTTATCAGAATTTGGTACTTTTGTAGATTCTTCGGCCAATACACCCTCTACCGCCACTTCCCTTTCAACGCGATCGTTAGTTTCATTCATTGGCACAGTTTTTATTTTAAGCCGCTCGCCCTTTTCTGAATGGTAACCAAGCCCATTCATTAGGTTGCAAAATTGTTCCAACGTCATGCCTGTAATCGAAAGCATGTCTGAGTTTGCTTCAAAACCATCTCGAGTGTTTTGGGTACGCAACATATCCGCCAAACGTTCCGCCATATCTACCCGCAACGCTCGTACTCCCGCTGCCCGATAGCCAGATTTTAAATAGAAGCCCGTTGGTAATTTATCATCTGTTGGTATCGTTACTAAGCCTGGGGGGGGAGCTTCTGGAAACTCTTTTAAACCTAATGCCAACGACCAAAGGACAAGCCTAAGACGCGTCGGTGCGGGCTTCAACAATAGTGGTATAAAGATACTGAATTGCCCAAACCTAACGCCATGTTTTCGAAGTGCACTCCGCGCATCTTGATCTAGGGCTTTTACATCTTCCACAGTTGCTGCACGATCTAAAATGCCTAATCCTTCAATCATCTGGAACGAAAAGCCACGAGTTATGCCAGTCAAACTCTCGTCACCTTGCAATTTTAATAATGGCTCGAACAAAGTTGAAATTTTACGATCTATAAAATGCTGTAACCGGCGAGCAACTTTTTCACATAATTCAGTACCTGCTTCCTCATCTACAAATGCCAGAACCTGCGGCCTAAGAGCCTCTGAACCTTTCATCAACTTTCCAACAGCCGAGGTCCCCCACATCAGACCTCCTTGTTCCGTAAAGTCAAATTCCGTATCAGGTGAGTTGTACATTCGATCAGCACGCAATTGAAACTCTGGAGCGAGTGCCTGCAGACTTGCAGTCCTCAAAGTTTTTGCTTCCTCTATCGAAGTACTTGAGTCTTGTTGAAACCTAAACCCCTCCATCCTGCCAACAAACTGTCCTTCAACGGTAACTTCACCCTCTTTGTTCACTTCCGCCACCAGGCTCTCCTTTTGTTTCAATCGCCGCATCAAAATTGATGTGCGACGATCTACGAATCTCTGTGTCAAAGCAAGATGAAGTGCATCTGACAACCGATCTTCTACAGCCCGAGTCGCCTCACGCCAATAGTTTTGATCTTTGACCCAACCTTTTCGTTGCGCAACGTACGTCCAAGTGCGGATATAGGCCAGCCGTTTGGACAGAGTATCGATGTCACCATTTGTATTATCAATACGATTTATTTGTTCTGCTAGCCATTCTTGAGGTACCTCAAGTGTCTCGTGGAGGTATTTATATATTGTACTCAGTAGGTCCGCATGCTCACGACCAGAAACGCCACGAAAATCAGGAATGCGGCAAACATCCCAAAGCAAATTTACAGACGCCCCATCAGACGCGCGAGCATTAATCTCTGCATCCTCCACCAGGGCTTTTAAGGCTCCTAAGTCATCGCTCTCACGAACCCGAGTCAGCCATTCGTTCTCAGTTTGAAGTTCAAGTGAAAAAATTAGTGACTTTGGGGATCCAAACTGCAACTTTGAATTACGCCAGTAAAGTTTTTTTATTGGCTGGAACTGATTATTGGTTATCGCCTGGACCACTTCCTCATGGAGTGAAGCTGCCTCACCGGTAACACCAAAAGTACCATTATTCATGTGCCGGCCTGCACGGCCAGCAATTTGCGCAAGTTCAGTAGGCATCAGACGCCTCATACGGTTGCCATCAAATTTGCTTGTCGCTGAAAATGCCACATGACTTACATCAAGATTTAAGCCCATTCCTATTGCATCAGTTGCTACAAGGAAGTCAACGTCACCATTTTGATACATTTCGACTTGAGCATTTCGTGTGCGTGGGCTCAGCGCGCCCATTACTACAGCGGCACCGCCCTTTTGGCGCCGTAAAAGTTCCGCGATGCCATATACATTATCCACGCTAAAGGAGACTAACGCTGATCTTGCAGGCATTCGGCTAATTTTTTTTTGTCCTGTGTAGCTTAACTCAGAAAATCTTTCGCGGTGAATGAACTCTGCTCTAGGTACTAAAGCAGCAATCGCCTTCCGCATGGTATCCGCACCCATAAACAATGTTTCATGTAGGCCACGAGCCCTCATGAGTCGGTCTGTAAAAATATGTCCACGCTCGGGATCAGCACAGAGCTGAATTTCATCAACTGCTAAAAAGTCACAACCAATACCATCGGGCATAGCCTCTACTGTGCATACCCAATATTTAGTACGATCTGGGACTATACGTTCTTCACCAGTCACTAATGCAACTACTGAAGGACCGCGAAGCGCCACAATCTTATCGTAGACCTCCCGCGCTAATAGTCGCAAAGGGAGCCCTATTATACCATCACGATGAGCCAACATACGGTCAATTGCATAGTGAGTTTTTCCTGTATTAGTAGGACCTAATACAGCGAAGATGCGATTTTCTTGGGCCATAGGGCATTCCCTTGGAGGATTATAGGGCTTGCCCTTGGGTTTTTACCGCTAAACGTTTTCTAATTGTGTCTAGTTTTCCAAAGTGGGGATGTATAGTCTCAATTATATTAATAACTTCATAAGCTTCAAAAAACAAACCCGCATCTTCCAGAATAACGGCGAGACCAGAAAGCGCATGGAAGTGTCGCGGTTCAATAGCCAGCGTTCGTTTAATTCCATCGAGAGCTGGCCCCGTTTTTCCCATTTTTTGCAAGGCAACAGCGCTCAGGCTCCAGCCTTCCACAAAGTTTGGTGCGTGGTCAGTGAGTGCATTAAAATGCTTCAATGCCGTATCGTAATCCTCATTTAATAACGCTATTCTTCCACGATTTAGCAGTATCTCCATTGCTGGAGATCCACTTTTAGACCATTCAAGTAAAATTTTGGTTTCCAGTTCAGGTGCATCAGCAGGCTCAACTATTAGTAACCTTGCAAATAAAGTATCTAAATCTTGGGACTGCGCATACAAACAGGTTTGACTGAAAAATATTATTACAATTGCCGCTAGGGCAGATTTGATTTTACAGAAAATATTATTCATAAACCATCATAACATAGGCCAAAAGGTTGTCATCCCTCTTAGACAAAATTTTATAGACCAAAGGAATTGCAAATGACCACAATTTTAGACCAAGCCGTAGCTGCCTTGACTGAGAAGTTAAATGGAACAGAGTTCGACGGTATTGCCAAGTTTTTAATTACTGATGAAGGCTCAGTAATAATTGACAACGATGGTGTACGCATATCAGAAGAAGAGGCAGACGTTACACTTTCAGCATCTGCCGAAGTGTTTGAAGCGATAATGGAGGGTGAACAGAGTTCAACAGCCGCATTTATGACTGGTAAGCTTTCAGTAGATGGCGACATGGGTTTAGCTATGAAGCTGGCTGGTATTTTAGGTTAAGGGTTTCTCTATCGACCCTTTTTAAAAAATCAGGAAAAGGGCTTGATAACGTATTACGCTAGACCACTTTTGAACTTGTTATTTAACTAGGTTGCTAAATTTTAGAGGTTAAACCAGATAGTCAGTTTAGTATTTTTAATTAAAAAAATGTCATTTTGTTTATTTTTTAGTGATAGAATGAATGCCGGAGGCGTCTGCATTTGCGCCAGCCTTCATCCACCCCTGCTCAGATCCAACAAAAAACATGTGTGGGCCATATTCTGCCCAGTCTGCTGCTTTTGCGGCATTAGGCACGAAAGTCATATAAGCCTTTCCAGCAGCCAAAGAGGCTTCGCCGACACGTTTCAAAGCATCAAGCAACTCTTGCGAATTTGTGTTGGAGTGTCCCATAGACACACTCATGTCAGATGGGCCCAAAAATAAACCATCAATACCTTCTATTGAAGCAATTTCTTCTACATTAGCTAAAGCTTCCGGTTCCTCAATCTGAGCAATAACGACAGTCTCGCGGTCGGACTGCGCCAATACTTCAGCCATAGTTTTCTGGCCATAACCCGCCCAGCGCGTTGCCCCAGCAAAGCCACGACCACCGTTGCCAAAGTGAGAGAGTTTTACTAAATCAGCTGCCTGATTAGCATTTATGATATGAGGAGCTATTACGCCAACTGCACCCATATCTAACGCCTGAAGAATTGTTTCAGATGAAAAATGGGTGACCCGCACCAGAACAGGAAAATCAAGTGCACGTGCCATCGCCAAGCAGGCGTCTGCACGCCCACGGTCAAATGGGCTATGCTCCATGTCCACACACACAAAATCTAAGTCACTCGTTGCTAGGACCTCAATTAATTCATAAGCTGGCGTTTTAAGGAAAGTTCCTGCCATAATTGTACGGCTAGCCATTTTTGACTTAAAATTTTGAATACGCATACAATCTCCAATTCTTTAATATTTGCGCAGGGAATCACGAATACGGATCAATTTCAAACGAATTTTTGGGTACCAAATTATTTAGAGGCATCATGATTAACTTGCCGTCTTGCAAACTATTCTAAAGGCAGTAAATACGACAAATTATTTAGCTGTATGACTTTAAGAACTTGGGCCATTTATGTAGCTGGAGTATCCAAATAACTAAGCCTTAAAGAAACGATAAAATGGGGACCTAATTATGCCTACAAACACCACGGTAGCTGATGGAAATATTCAAGACTATAGTGCGCTTGGTAATCTTCCGAAATGGGACCTAAGCGACTTATATAAGGCTGAAGACGATCCTGAATTAAACAAAGACTTAGATTGGCTTCGCAAAGCTTGTTCAAATTTTGCTGAAGATTACCAGGGCAAGTTAGACAAGTTAGGAGCTATGGGCCTGCTGGATGCGGTGGAACGCTATCAGGCTATCGAGGTTGTCGCAGGTAAACTGATGTCATTTGCGGGTCTTAGATATTACCAACTCACAACCGATGCACAACGCACAAAATTCATGTCCGATATGCAGGATAAAGTTACCAAACTTACAACACCCCTTGTATTTTATGGATTGGAATTCAATCGGATTAGTGGAGATCGAATTGCTAGCCTACTGAGCGAAGATAGCGGCCTCGCACGCTACAAACCAGTATTTGATCGAATGCGCGCAATGAAACCTTACCAATTATCAGATGAACTTGAAAAATTCTTACATGACCAATCAGTTGTTGGCGCTTCAGCATGGAACCGTCTTTTTGATGAGACGGTTGCCAGCTTAACCTTTCAAATCAAGGGCGAAGAATTACCACTTGAGGCTGCAACGAACAAACTTTCAGATAAAAATAGAGATATGCGCGAAGCGGCAGCTCGCGAGATTGCTCGTGTATTGAAAGAAAATACCAGTCTTTTCGCTCGCGTGCACAACACACTAGCAAAAGAAAAAGAGGTTGAGGATCAGTGGCGTAAAATGCCTACACCGCAGACTGGTCGACATCTTTCCAACCATGTTGAGACCGAAGTTGTTCAGGCTCTGCGCGATGCAGTGGTCTCCGCCTACCCAAAACTATCTCATCGTTACTATAGCCTTAAAGCGAAATGGATGGGTCTTGAAAAAATGCAAATCTGGGACCGGAACGCCCCACTACCAATTGAGGACGATAAACTAATTGACTGGACTACCGCTCAGGATATGGTGCTCTCTGCTTACTCAGAATTTGCACCTAAAATGGCCGAAATTGCAGAACAATTCTTTACCAAAGGTTGGATTGATGCCGCAGTGAAGCCGGGCAAAGCGCCAGGCGCTTTCGCCCATCCAACAGTGACCACTGTTCATCCATATATTATGCTAAATTATTTGGGAAAGCAGAGGGATGTAATGACATTAGCCCATGAATTAGGCCATGGCGTTCATCAAGTTTTGGCAGCAAATCAGGGTGAGTTATTGTCATCAACCCCTTTAACTCTTGCAGAAACAGCTTCAGTTTTTGGTGAAATGTTAACATTCCGTAAACTTTTAGCTGCCACCAAGACACAAAAAGAACGAAAGGTACTGTTAGCGGGAAAAGTGGAGGATATGATTAATACAGTTGTACGCCAAATCGCGTTTTATGACTTTGAATGTAAACTTCACGCAGCCAGAGCAGAAGGGGAGATGACACCGGCTCAAATCAATCAAATTTGGATGAGCGTTCAAGGAGAGAGCCTTGGTCCAATATTTGAATTTATGGATGGCTACGAAACTTTTTGGTCTTATATTCCACATTTTGTGCACTCACCGTTTTACGTGTATGCCTACGCTTTTGGTGACGGTTTAGTAAATGCTTTGTATGCGGTTTACGAAGAAGGAGACCCAGAGTTTCAATCAAAATATTTTGATATGCTAAGTGCTGGTGGCTCAAAACATCATAAAGAGCTTTTAGCTCCGTTTGGGCTCGACGCTAGTGACCCAGCATTCTGGGATAAAGGTCTTAACGTGATATCTGGGATGATTGACGAATTAGAGGCAATGGAGGACTGAAACGTCGCATAAAAAAATTTACTGAACAACAGTACGAAGCGTAGTTATTCGAATTTCGTAAGATTTTTGTCACTAAACGCCGAAGCGCTGCCAACCTTAAAAATTAAAATCAAATCACGCGCTAATGATTTCAGTGTATAACAGTGGCAACAGCCAGGATCGTGTCAATGGATCGCTGAACACCACGCGCTTGCTCCAATGTCCAAGCCAACGGCTTAGATGTCAGTAAGCTCTCATTGAAGGCCTCAACTTGTATTATGTAGTGGTTAGCAGCTGGAAATTTTTCGACCCTTAATCCAAGAGATGGTTGATGTAGTTCCAAACGAGCCTCGCCAAAAACATTAGGATTAAAAGGGGCGGTCAATCTTAGTATGCCCTCACTACCATGGAATAGCATTTCCTGATGTGGATGCATTCGTGTGGACACATAAGTGGAGTATTCAGCATCACCTATGGTGCCTTGTATTGAAGCAAACACATCAAATCCACTCTCCAAACGAACTTTAGCAGAAATATTTTCTAGCTCTTTATCCATCACATATCTCGCTGAACCAATTGTATAGATGCCAATGTCCCGCAAACCACCACCACCCATTTCAGCTTGATTGCGAATATTTTTTGGATCGTCGCTATTATCGTAAGAAAATCCACCAGTGATATGGATCACCTTTCCAATGGCACCATTACCGACCATCTGTCGAGCACGTTGCCATTGCGGATGATGAACAATCATGAAGGCCTCAGATACCAGAAGGCCCGTAGTGTTTCGGGTTTCTAAAAGATCCTCAAAATCACAATGATGCATCGCAATTGGCTTTTCAGCTAAAACATGTTTGCCGGCATTCATCGCTCTAATGGCCCACTCTTTGTGAAGATGATGCGGTAGTGGAATATAAATAACATCAATTTCAGGGTCGTTAATAAGCTCCTCGTAACTTGAAATGGCACGGCAATTTGGCGCAAAGTTTTGAAATGCTGTAATCTTACGTACGTCTCTGCTCGCAACAGCAGCCAACTCAGTACCTTTTGCCATGTGTATAGCGGGACCCATCTGCTCCAAGGCAAATGTCGAAGCCCCAAGAATTCCCCAGCTGACCCTTTTCACAGCAGGCCCCATTCGATTTGAGATAATGTTAAATATACCAACTTACTACTAACACCTATAACTGAAACAACTCAATGAAACTCAGGCTTGAAGTAGTAAGCCTTTGTTCTCAGCTAGCTCACGCATGCGGTTTTGTAATTTTTCAAATGCACGCACTTCTATTTGCCGAATGCGTTCGCGGCTTACTTTATATTTCTCGGCTAAATCTTCCAATGTTATTGGCTTGTCTCGCAATCGTCTTAGCGTCATTATATCTTGTTCACGATCATTTAATACGCCCATAGCATCGTCAAGCATTTCACTGCGAACCGACATTTCATCATTTTTTTCATAATCTGCAGCTTGATCAGCACCCTCGTCTTGCAACCAATCTTGCCATTGAGTTGAACCATCTTCATCACCTCCAACCATTACGTTAAGAGATGCGTCCCCACCAGACATCCGCCGGTTCATCGATACTAATTCAGACTCACTAACTCCAAGGTCATTAGCAATTTTTGTCACCTGTTCTGGACGTAAATCGCCATCATCATAGGCGCCAATTCTTGACTTAGCTTTTCGTAAATTAAAAAATAATTTTTTTTGCGCTGAGGTAGTGCCCATTTTAACTAATGACCAGGAACGCAAAACATATTCCTGAATACTTGCTCGGATCCACCACATGGCATACGTTGCCAAACGAAACCCTTTTTCAGGGTCAAAGCGTTTTACAGCCTTCATAAGTCCAACATTAGCCTCTGAAATAACCTCAGCCTGAGGCAACCCATACCCACGATACCCCATCGCAATTTTGGCTGCTAGACGGAGGTGGCTTGTAACCAATTTATGCGCCGCTGTACTGTCACCACGATCCACCCACGCTTTGGCCAACATATATTCCTCTTCTGGCTCCAGCATGGGGAACTTACGTATATCTTGCATATAGCGATTTAGACCACCCTCAGGGGTTGGTGCCGGTAAGTTCGCGTAATTAGCCATTTCATTTCCCTCACAAAGTTCTTGCGTATATATATGTGATTGGAAAAACACTATTTCAAGGGTAGGAACGTACAAACCTGATCATTTTATTTGCCTGCACACCCACACTGCGTCCAGATAATCTTAATCCATCGCAGACATCAAATCCAGCATATCCACTGGAACAGGTGCCTTAAAATACATGTCTCGCCCACTTATAGGGTGCCTAAATCCCAAACTGGCTGCATGTAATGCCTGTCGGGGGAACTCTTTAGCTACATCTGAGTGAGGACCAGCAAGCTTTCGACGTCGACTGTAAATTTGGTCTCCAATCAACGCATGCCCAGCGTAAGACATGTGCACACGAATTTGGTGAGTACGTCCAGTTTCCAGCTTACATTCCACAAGTGCTGCTGCGCCTCCAGCTAGCTCCTTGATGACCCGCACTCTGGTCACCGCGTGCTTGCCATTTTGCAATACCACGGCTTGACGCTGTCTATCAGTTTTGTGTCGAGCTAATTGAGTAGTAATTTTCAACTGGTTTCCAGTTTCAAAACTTGTTCCAGAAAGTCCCATCAACCTCGGATCTGCAGCAGAGGGAACACCAAAGCATATCGCTTGATACAAACGATCAATGCTGCGGTCTTCAAACTGAGATGCTAAACCTTGGTGCGCTGCATCTGTTTTTGCTACGACTAAAAGACCCGTCGTATCTTTATCTATCCTGTGCACAATTCCCGGCCGTTTTAACCCACCCACACCTGAAAGCTGATCGCCACAATGCGCCAAAAGCGCATTGACCAAAGTACCTGAGGGCGTACCTGGCGCGGGGTGGACAACCATTCCTACGGGTTTGTCGACCACAACTACGTCGTCGTCTTCATAAATGATATTTAGCGCTATGTCTTCGGGAAGCATGTGGCTTTCCAAAGCTTCAGGCACGTGAATCACGATTTCATCTTCCGCAAAAACTTTGGCCTTCTGATCTGTGATAACAGCCCCGTTTACCTCAACCACGCCTTGTTCAATCATTTTGGACAGACGCGAACGACTGATTGCGCGATCTGGTATATTTCGCGCTAAGGCCTTATCGAGACGCGGAGGGGGGTTTTCCTCAATTTTAAAAAGGATATCAGCCATGACAGATCAATCTGAAGTTATAGCAGACCTAGCTGAACCAGCAAATCTACGATTTTTAAGGAGGCTGGTAACTACCCTAACAGCCACTATGATTTTAGGCTTAGTAGCAATATTTACTGTACTTGTCATCCGGTTGCAGACAACAAATGCTGTGTTTCCAGAAATACTTGCCTTGCCCAAAAAAACTGAAGTGCTTTCAATTAGCCGCACCTCAAGTGAAGTAATTGTCATCAGCCAAGAAAAAATTATATTTGTGTTAAGCGTTGACGGAAAAAACCTGTTACAGACTTTTCAAATTGAATAATATTAAGGCTTTTAATATCGCCAGGCCAAAGAATACCAGCGAACAGCTCCTACGCATTAACTTTAAATAACTGATTATATTTGACAATTCATGTCTGCGCCACAACACATTGGAGACTTAATTTTGCCTTCGCAGTCGGGACATTTTGAAATTTGAACACTGGTGCCGTTCTCTGTAACCAAGGTATCATTTACCAAAGGCATATCACATTTGGCGCAGGAAGCATTCACTGCCATCCCACAGGATGAGCATTCATAGGTCGCCATCTTTTAATCCTTAAGTTGTAGCAATAACGGCCAAGTCACGGCATTTATTGATTGCGCTTGTAATACTTGGTACCACCTCCTGGTCTCGAACCAGGGACCTCCTGATCCACAATCAGGCGCTCTAACCAACTGAGCTAAGGCGGCACTCCAGCTGATTTAACGATCCTGTTATGTGAATGCAAGGCTTAGCCAATAAAATGTAGCTTATTTATAGCAATCCAGCCGAGCCTTGCCCCGACGGATGTTAGATTTAATAGTCTAGTCTTTTTAACAAAATCTCTTGATCAAAAATCAAAAAATCCTTAGGCGGTACTTATAAAACGAGAGGCTTTGGTATGAGTATAAACACAGAAAAAAATATAGAAGCCAATTTGCAAATTGGGCCAACAGATCGTGGTATGGTACGAATTTTCATTAGCGCCGGTGATGCTGAAATACCAATGGACTTTGAGATAGACGAAGCCAATGATATTGCTCAAGAAATAATTGCCGCAGCAAATGCCGCCGCAGCAATTGCTAAGTAATCAATTAAACTTTGATACGCCAGGATCACGGTGGGCTTGATCGCGGCGCGCAGCATGTCTTGCAAATTTTTGGATAACTACTTTTCGGCGTGCTGAGTTGAGCTTTTTTTCTGTCGGCATTCTTATGATTTCTGCGTCATAAGCATCGGCGATGATTAACCCTGACTTAATAGGCAAAAGTTCAATTGGAAAGTTCCTATCCACAGCCCAGAAGTATCGATCACACCATTCTAAATAATCCTGCCATTTGCGATCAGCCTGAAAGTCAGCGCGAGACGATTTACATTCGACAATCCATATTTCGCCCTTGGGTCCCAATGCCATAACATCCACTCGGCGACCTGGAGTTGGGACTAATTCTTCGACACAAACAAAATTATAAGATAATAAATGACGGCAAACACCGCGAGACAGAAGCTGACCAGGCATCAATTTTGATTTAATTTGTTCGTTCATATACAAACAATGAAAGAAAAATTAATAAATGCAACACTGAACCAAAGAGTTGTGATTACTGAACCTGCCTTTGATTAAAAAAATACAGCGCTATGTCAAAACGCGCCAAAATGACGAGCTTTTTGAAACAGATAGAGTTCCGGACCCAGATTAAAGGCCCTTGCGGTAACTGCAACAAAGGCCTAACCCTATTTCTGGCGGGATCTGCCCTTCTCGTATGCGGTCAAATTCCAGTGGCCTTAAGCAAATCCGAGGGAGCTGGCTCTGTTAGGATCCTGGTTCTTTTATCTGGCACCCACCTGTACATACAGGTCCTCGGGAATTAAGTTACCAACACGGTTGTATTGCGGACCCGCCACTTTGAGTTATAATTTCTTTCACGCTAAAGCCTTAATCCAGCTTGCGATTTCTAGCATTGACGCATCAGCCTGGGCATTATTACCACAGTCTTGTAGATACGCATGCGGTTGGCCAATACCTAGCAGGTGGGTCACTGGGTGCCTAGTATATTCAGCTAACCAATCATTATCGCGCGCAACAAGGTCAAGTTCTGCTCTAACTAAAAGAAGTGGAGCTCCAGACTGTGAAAGCCTAGCGCGAAATTCACTGACATCTTCACACCCAAGATGACGATACATCGCAAGCAGTGCAGCACTATTCAAATCTGCTAAGTTTTGACCATGAGATTTAGCTGATGATAGACCATCAATACATCCAAAAGCTCCATATAGGCTCACTAAACCCTGAATACTGCTCTTTTCAATTACACCATCAGCAGCCCAAAGCACCATGGCCGCACCAGCACTGTCACCTGCTAAAATGATTTTCTTACGATGGTTTAGAAAATTATTTGTGATTTCAGCTGCTTGATTAGCTTGGGCTGGAAATTTATGTTCTGGTGCCAGATTATAAGGAGCTGCATAAACTCTTTGTCCCGTAAATTTGGCCATCCAAGAACATAAAGTTTTATGAGTCCAAGGACTGCCTACGATCCAACCGCCTCCATGAAAGTACAAAATATCAGTGGCCGAACTAAGTAGTTCTGGGGTAAATTTTAAGCCAATACCACTAGAGAATTCTACCTCTTCAATTGCAACATTTGATGCTGAATAATGTGCTATATAAGCGCGTTTACTTTGGTATCCTTGCCGTAATTTATCAATCGAATCATTTGCCCAATCAAGGCTTTGTACGCTTTTCATAATGCAAAAACTTCTGGTTTAGCCTCACGGGCCATATGGTCTAAAACTGCATTCACAAAACCACGTTCTTTACCGTCTGGAAAAAAGGCTAAAGCCACTTCGACGTATTCAACAATGGCCACTTTGGGCGGTGTATCGCCCTCAATCATTTCTGCACCTGCCGCCCGAAATAGTGCACGAAGGGTAGGATCAATCCGTGCTATTGGCCATTTGGCTACAAGAGCACGATCAGTCATTTGATCAATTCGAGCTTGGTTATTAACTGCGCCAGCGACAACTCTCCGAAAATGATTAATGTCGCCCTCTTCCAATTCAGCACCATCTATTTCACTGCCCATCCGGTGGTCTTCAAACTCTTTTAGAACTGCGTCTATGGGTTGGCTAGAGGCCTCCATCTGGAAAAGAGCCTGAACCGCATAAAGCCGGCTGGCTGATTTCATCCGGCGTTTTTGATCTTTAGAAAGATTAGAAACACTCATGCTTCACTGGTCTCATCAGATGACAAAAAGCCAACTTTACCTTTTGGCTTCCCCCACTTTTGGCTTAAAGCGATAAGGTGGAGCGCAGCCAATGCAGCTCCACCTCCTTTATTTTGTCTCATGACATCGGCACGGTCTTCAGCTTGCTTTGAGTTTTCAACTGTCAAAATTCCATTACCAATGCACACTCCCTGCAAACCCAAAAGCTGTAAAGCACGGCTACTATCATTACATACTGTATCGTAATGGGTAGTTTCACCCCTAATAATACACCCTAATGCCACATAACCATCAAAATCTAATTGCCTGCTTGCAATTGCAATAGTAGTGGGTATTTCCAGCGCGCCAGGCACCTCAACTAACTCTGATGAACCACCAGCCTGTTTGATCTCAGCACGCGCACCGGCGACCAGATTGTCTGCAATTTTCCTATAATATGGCGCTACCACAATCAGCAGTTTGACAGGACTTATAAAGGAGGGAAGCTCAAGTATGGAATTTTGTTTTGAGGCTACCATCACTTAGGTTCCAAAATCTTTTGAGTGCCAGTAATTTCCAAGCCATAGGCCTCTAGACCAACGATTTTTGGCTCAGGTGAATTAGTTAATAATGTAATTTTCGAAAGGCTAAGTGACGATAAAATCTGCGCCCCAACACCATATTGACGAAGCGTTTGAGGGCTTCCATCATCAGTCGCACTAATTTTCATATGTAAATCACGTAACAGCACTAGAACACCCCTTCCTTTATTAGCAATAATGTTCATAGACTCCGAAAATTCGAATGCGCGCCCTGAAGGTCCAGTCCCAATCATATCCAGCATAGGATCAAGCGAATGCATTCTAACCAAAACCGGGTCGTTGCCTGAAATATCCCCCTTAATTAATGCAATATGCTCAGCGCCCTGAGTTTCATCATTAAAAATTCGCATCTGCCATTGGCCACCAAATTCAGATTGAATTGACTGTTCACCCTTAACGCTTACCAAATTATCATTCCGACGCCGGTATGCAATTAGATCACTGATGGTACCAATTTTCAGTCCATGCTCTTTGGCGAAGCTAATAAGATCCGGTAAACGCGCCATACTTCCATCATCATTCATGATCTCACATATAACCCCCGATGGGTTCAGACCAGCTAACCGCGCAATATCAACAGCCGCCTCCGTATGGCCAGCACGTACCAATACACCACCATCTCGCGCACGGAGTGGAAATACATGTCCTGGCGTTGCTATATCAGATGCTGTATTCCCAGCATCAATTGCAACGGCCACTGTCCGTGCTCGGTCATGCGCTGATATTCCAGTAGTTACGCCCTCGCGAGCTTCAATAGAGATAGTAAATGCTGTTTCATGGCGAGAAGAGTTATAAGTTGACATCAGCTGTAAACCTAGCGCTGTCACTCTCTCACTTGTCAGTGTGAGGCAAATTAATCCTCTACCATATTTTGCCATAAAGTTGATTATTTCTGGAGTGGCCATCTGTGCTGGAATTACAAGGTCCCCCTCGTTTTCACGATCCTCGTGATCAACCAATACAAACATCCTACCGTTGCGGGCATCTTCAATTATTTCTTCAATCGGGGATATCACATCCGAGAAATTGCGCTCCACGGTCCCTGGCTTTTCAAACGGTAGAAGATCACTCATCCATCAGGTCCAATCATTCAAGCGAGCGACGTACCGCGCTAGTGTATCAATCTCTAAGTTTACTCGGTCGCCCACCACAGCATCGCCCCATGTCGTAACAGCTTTGGTATGCGGTATGAAATTGACCCCAAATTCGGTACCGTCTACTTCATTTACGGTAAGCGAGGTTCCATTCAGGGCAACAGACCCTTTTGGTGCTATAAATCTCGCAAGTGAGTCGGGCGCACGTAATTTTACTCGGGTACTATCACCCTCGTCATGTATCATAATAATTTTAGCCAAACCATCCACATGGCCAGCCACAATGTGACCACCCAATTCATCCCCAATCTTTAAGGCTCTCTCTAAATTTACCAAAGAACCCTTTGACCAGTCACCAGCGTTAGTCAGCGAAACACTTTCTGCTGAAACATCAACAAAAAAACTTTTTTCATTTTTTTCTACAACGGTGAGACATACGCCATTACATGCGATGGACGCTCCGATATCAATAGTGGTAATGTCGTACAAGGTTTCAATCTCAATACGCAAATCACCTGCCTTGTGGACAGAGCGTACTGAGCCAACGTCCGTTATGATACCCGTAAACATATTGTATACCTCTTCGCTTTTCCTAACCCCACAATTTGCTTGGGACAAGGGTCACACTTTGAATTGAAAATGCGCGACTTATTTGTAAATGACAATGTTGATTAAATAAATATGATTAACTTTTAATTAGCTCGCCAATGGTGACGTAAATCACAACCAATGGTTTTATGATCGATTAGAGAAAATCTAATACCATCATCAAGTTTTTCGAGTCCAAGTTCTCCAAGCGAGGCAAGTCCATCACCTCCAATTACAAGTCCCGCAGAGTAGACAATTAAATCGTCAACTAACCCCGCCTTAATCAATGATGACCCCAGCAATCCACCACCTTCACAGAATATGGAAGTAATGCCCTCAGCTCCCAACTTCTGTAGCATTTCATTTAAATCTAATTCTCCATTAACAAAATTATGTATCTCCAACATCTTATCTGAATTTTTTTCCCATTTCATGGTATCTCTGGCACCCGCGCCATGACACACCCACAAAGGAGCATGATCCCTGGTTGACTTCATTGCCGTTCCAGAGAAATTCAAGCTTGTTGAGGCAACAATACGTACTGGCTGGAATGTTTTGCCTAACCCCCTCACCGTGAGGGAAGGATTGTCTGCACGAGCGGTGCCACCACCAATCAAAACAGCGTCATGACTAGCCCGCAAAGTATGAACATCCCGTCTTGCTAGTGGACCAGTAATCCATTGGCTCTCACCACTTTGGGTGCCAATGCGACCATCTACAGACAGCGCCATCTTCAAAGTGAGCCTTGGCTGTCCAACTAATACTTTCTTAAAAAACCCACGGTGAGAGACTTTAGCATCAGCTTCCATGCAACCAACCAAAACCTTTATTCCAGCAGATTTTAATTTTTCTATTCCCCTGCCCAAAACTCTTGGATCAACATCGGCAGTCGCAATAACGCAACGCTCAATCCCAGCCGATATCAGATTATCAGTACAAGGCCCTGTCTCGCCATGATGTGCACATGGTTCCAAAGTAATATACGCAGTTGAATGTCTTGCTAATACCCCAGCTTGTTGTAATGCCATAATTTCAGCGTGAGGCCGCCCACCTGGTTGGGTCCAACCACGTCCAACAATTCGCTCACCATTTACTAAAACACATCCAACAGATGGATTTGGCCAAACGTTTCCCTGCCCGCGTTTGCCCAAAGTGAGCGCCAGCGACATGTAACGTTTGTCCACTAGTGAATTCACTCGTCAGGTGGCAAATCTGGCCGCAATTCGGACACAAATTTGTCAAAATCATCAGCTGCTTGGAAATTCTTATAAACGCTGGCAAAACGTACGTATGCTACAGTGTCTATACGCGCCAATGCTTCCATAACAATTTCACCAATAGTAGTAGATGGAATGTCGGTATCACCCATACTTTCCAGACGCCGTACAATGCCTGATATCATTTGTTCCATTCGCTCGGGCTCAACTGGACGTTTCTGTAAAGCAATTCTGATCGAACGTTCGAGTTTTGTACGATCGAAATCTTCACGCCGACCATTTGACTTTATTACAACTAAGTCACGGAGCTGTACCCTCTCGTATGTAGTGAATCGACCACCACAAGCCAAGCAAAACCGCCGCCGTCTTATAGCAACATGATCCTCTGCCGGCCGAGAGTCCTTTACTTGTGTGTCAACATTTCCACAAAACGGGCAGCGCATATCCCATCCCCTTTGACGTTTTGATTAAAACTTCGTTTCTACTTTTCTACAATATCTATAATATCTTACCACGATTTGGGTAGACAAAAAATACGTCTACTCCTGCTTGGGTTTATTAACTAATAATATAATAAAAACAATGTTCATTTTATTTTTGTTTTTTTTGAAATGAAGTTAAGAAAAAAATTAGATTTATAAAATTTTGTCTAAAAAAATTAAGCCTTGTTAGGGCATTAATGAAATTTATTGATCTAAAAAGCTTCGCAATTTACGGCTTCTGCTTGGATGCTTTAGTTTACGCAATGCTTTAGCTTCAATCTGTCGAATACGTTCCCTTGTTACGCTAAACTGCTGCCCCACCTCTTCCAGTGTATGATCAGTATTCATCCCAATACCAAATCGCATCCGCAATACTCGCTCTTCACGCGGTGTGAGGCTAGCCAAAACACGAGTTGTCGTTTCTTTTAAGTTTTCCTGAATTGCGCTATCAAGAGGCAAAACTGCATTCTTATCTTCGATAAAATCACCAAGCTGAGAGTCCTCTTCATCCCCAATTGGAGTTTCCAAAGAAATAGGTTCTTTCGCTATTTTCATAACTTTTCGTACTTTTTCCAGAGGCATCTGGAGCTTAGTTGCCAATTCTTCAGGTGTCGGCTCTCGTCCAATCTCGTGAAGCATTTGGCGACCAGTGCGGACCAACTTATTAATTGTCTCAATCATGTGCACAGGAATCCGGATGGTACGCGCTTGATCGGCAATTGAACGCGTAATAGCTTGGCGGATCCACCACGTTGCATAAGTACTAAATTTATAACCACGACGATATTCAAACTTATCAACCGCCTTCATTAAACCAATGTTACCCTCTTGAATTAAATCTAAGAACTGTAACCCACGGTTTGTATATTTTTTAGCAATAGAAATGACCAAACGCAGATTGGCTTCAACCATTTCTTTCTTTGCTGAACGAGCCTCTTTTTCACCTTTTTGAACTTGCTGAACAATTCTTCGGAATTCACTTATATCGAGCCCTACATACTGGCCCACTTGAGCCATGTCAGCGCGGAGTTCCTCCACTTTACCTAAGCTGCGCTCAATAAACATTTTCCACCCACGACCGGCTTGTTCTTTAATGTCAGAAACCCAGTTTGGATCAAGTTCGCGCCCTCGATATGCATCAACAAATTCACGCCGATTAATACGCGCTTGATCCGCCAACTTTACCATAGAACTATCTATGGACATAATACGTCGATTTATGCCATACAGCTGATCGATTAACGCCTCTATCCGATTGTTATGTAAATGCAATTCATTGACTGATCCAACTATTTCAGCCCGCAAGTCTTGATAGTTTGTTTCCGCACCATCCGAAAACTTATCTCCATCATTCAATGTAGCCGCCATACGCAGGTCCTGCATCTCTGAAAGCTTTAGATAATTATGAGCTATCAAATCCAGGGTTTCCAGAACATGCGGCTTCAAAGTTTCTTCCATCGCAGCTAAAGAAACATTGGCTCCTTCATCATCATCATCATCGTCATCGATAACTATTGGATTGCCATCTGCATCCAATTCTGGGCGGACCTCAGGCACTTCTTCAGCAACGCTAGCGGCAGCAACGACTGAAGTCTCTTCCTCGTCCCCCGTATGACGGCCAAAGGTCGTTTCAAGGTCAATGACATCGCGCAGTAGAATATCTTCTGTTAACAACTCATCTCGCCAAATTGTAATCGCTTGAAAGGTCAATGGGCTCTCACAAAGTCCCGCTATCATCGTATTTCGACCAGCCTCAATCCGCTTGGCGATAGCAATTTCACCTTCGCGGCTCAAAAGTTCTACTGAGCCCATTTCTCGCAAATACATACGAACTGGATCATCTGTTCGGTCTAGTTTCTCATTATTTGCACCCGCCAAAGCCAAATCACGGTTCTGGTTTGTGGAAACCAAATCAGTTGGACCCTTATCCTCTTCTTCAGATTCATGTTCCTCGGTAACCTGAATGCCCATTTCTGACAGCATCGACATAACATCCTCAATCTGGTCTGAAGAAACCTGATCAGGTGGTAAAACATTATTAAGCTGGTCGTAGGTTATGTAACCTCGATCTCGGGCATCAGCGATCATCTTCTTGACCGCTGTTTGGCTCATATCAATCATCGGCTCTTTACCGGTGGAGTCATCTTGCTTTCGGTCGTCATTATCCTTGGCGGCCATTTGCTCGTGCTCCTTATACCTCGGAATTTACACTCTATGTAAACCGAATCATCAATAAAAACGATTCGTGTAAGTGTTTAGCCTGATTCGATTGTGATTTCCCACCCCAAGAAGGCTACTTTGTATTTGGTTTTGAAAAATTTATCTCACCCAATAAATTTTTAAGTTTAATTTGTTCATCTAACTTCACTTTTAGGCCGTTAGCGGCGGTATTATAATGAGTTTTATCATCCTGGCCGCCTTGCAGCGTTTCTTGAACATGTTTCGCAGATTCATTGAGGCGCCAAGTCATCCCCTCATCATCTAAATCTGACTGGTCTTGAACAGCTTCAGCGACCTCGCGTCCATGTGCATTGAGCGCAGAAATTTGTGCAAACTCCTGTAAAAGGCAGGCAACAACTAATTCATTATCATCACAGTTTCGGACAGATGGAGCAATGCGTACGTGGGGCAGATTGAGAAGAGCATCAAGCTGCTGAGCACCAAATGTTTGTTCAGCAGACTGCCAAAGCTGATCTAAAGCACCGGAGTATTCCAATAAAAAAATTTGGATTTGACGGTGTTCCAGTTTTAAGAATTGTAAGTCCTCCAATTGCGTTTCTACCGAAGCTATTGCCTCAGGAGCTTTAAGCAAGCTTGCCAGAATGACGGATTGACGCAACACATGGCTGTTTTCACTTGAGATAACCAATGACGAGGACCGTGTAGATGCCTGCGGTGATATGAGCTGGCGGCCTTGAGGCTTGGAGGTTTGAGATCTATATTTTGGTCGAAAAAGGTCCCAACGCAGCGATTTTAACGCCTGCCCATAATATCCACGAATTGAAGTGTCTTTTATTAGTCTGAGCTTTTCCCGTAGAATTTTGTCGAGCGCTGCTTTGCGTTCGGGGCTATCAAAGTTCTTACCATGGACCTCACGTTCCCAAAGCAATTCAACCATTGGCTGTGCATTATCTAATAGTCTTTGCATCGCTCCAGGACCCTCCTGGCGAGTTAAATCATCCGGGTCCTGCCCTTCCGGTAAAACTACAAAGCGCAAAGACTTTCCCGCTTGAAGTAAAGGCAAAGCCAAGTCTATCAACCTTTGGGCCGCTCGAACTCCAGCCTTGTCACCATCTAGCGCAATGATTGGTTCATCAGATACACGCCACATTAATTGTAATTGGGCTTCCGTTACTGCAGTACCGAGAGGAGCTACAGTTGCATTAAAGCCGACCTGCGAAAGCGCTATTACATCCATATAGCCTTCTGCTACTATCAAAATTTGGCCCTTGCCAATCGCCTCTCTTGCCGGTCCATAGTTATAGAGACTGCGACCTTTATCAAACAATTCTGTTTCTGGTGAGTTAAGGTATTTTGCACTATCAGTGGGATCCATCGCCCGTCCACCAAATCCAATACAGCGGCCGCGAGGATCACGAATGGGGAAGATTATACGGTTTCGGAATGTGTCATAGGGCCGTTTCCCTTTGTTAGAGGGCTTGGCTAGCCCAGCTGCCAAAATTAGTTCTTCGTCTACACTTTTTTCGGTCAAATGATCCCATAACTCTTGCCAAGAGTCAGGAGCAAATCCAATCTCAAAACGATCTAAAACTTCTTGAGTCAGACCACGTTCACTTAAATAACTACGTGCATTAGCGGCGCTGCTGGTGTTCAACCGTAAACGAAAAAAATTTAATGCCTGCTCCATAACTTCAGCCAATTTCGTTTGTCTATCAGATTTTTCCTTTAATTTTGGATCCAGCGCCGGTAGTTGCATACCCGCCTCTCGGGATAAGATTTCTACAGCTTCCATAAAAGATACATTTTCAGTTTCCTTTACAAAGCCAAGTGCATCACCTTTAGCTCCGCAGCCAAAGCAATAGTAATAACCTTTCCGATCATCAACATGAAAGCTGGCAGTTTTTTCTTGGTGAAAGGGACAAGGTGCCCACATGTCACCCTTGCCTTGATTGGATTTACGAGTATCCCACATTACCTTCCGACCGACTACCTGTATTATTGAGGTACGGCTTCGCAATTCATCCAAAAATCCTGCTGGCAATGACATCCGTTTTTCTTAGGCCTCCCTAGTGCGCGCCGCCACTGATTTCATAGCTATTGTTAGTTCATGAACAAGCGTCTGAGCCATTGAGCGAAAGACCATAATGCGAAAACGATGTTCTTCAATGCACGAGATGCTGGCTTGCATGTGCATCAAATCACCACGTTGCGTCATGCCTGTTTTAAAACGTTGTTCACGCATATCTGTCGGCGTAACTCGTGACAATACTTTGCGAGCATCAATGCCATCTATGTCAATAATTAACCAGGCGTCGCTAACGTCGGTAACAGCTGCAATTTTTTTAAGCTGTAGTGTTGGTGTAATTCCCATAATTGCGACATGCGTATGGTCAAACCACATCAAGGAAATATTATCCTTTGACTTAATCTGACATACGTTTGGCCAGTCCATACCTGTTACTGACTTCATCGTGTTTAATAACTTCTTTGATATCTCCTTGTGGACACCCACTGTAAAAAGTGAAGTTTGGACTTCTTCAACCGCAACAGTGCCAATCTTCAATGATATAGCCCCCCTCATGGGATTCACCGCAATTAAATCAACCACGCAACCGGCCTCCATCTGGGTCAAAAAAAACTAAATTACAGACCTCACAAATTGTCTCAACTCCATTTAAATGATCTACCATTTTCACTTTGCTACCAATCCGCGCGCGCCCATTACGTAGAAATGCCTGCGCTATAACGCTTTTTGTAGAGGGTGAATAGCACATGGAGGTAACATAACCCTGGTCATTTTTTCGTTCAGAAATATCATCAATTTCGAAGAGATGTGCGCCAGAAACAATCTCTTTCACAGGATCCACCGGACGTAGGCCTACGAGTTGTTCACGGTGTTCACCCACCATGCCTGGACGAGCTGCCATTACTTTACCTATGCAATCCTTTTTTTCCGAAATCATTCGCATCATTCCAATATCGAACGCTGTAGTCCGCCCGTGAATTTCAGCGTGAGTAATAAAACCTTTTTCTATCCGTAGCGTGTTTAGTGCCTCCATCCCGTAAGGTCCGCCACCCAATTTCTGCGTTTTCTCCAACAACAGGCGGAACAGGCTGTCACCAAATCGCGAAGGGACGGCAAGCTCATAGGCGTGTTCACCAGAAAAAGAAATCCTGAACAAACGACCAGTAACATCCCCTATTTGTACTTCGTTACAACCCATATAAGGCAATGTTTCGTCGTTGATATTATTAACAAGTATACTGTTTAGAGCCTCTCGTGAGTTAGGACCCGCTACAGCAAATTGTGCCCATTGCTCGGTGACAGAAACGAAAGTCAGATCTAGATCTGGTCTTAACACTTGATGAACAAAATCCATGTGCCGCATTACCTGACCCGCGGCCGCAGTAGTTGTAGTCATCAGATAATGGTTGTCGTCTAGGCGTGCGCACGTACCGTCATCCATTACGTGACCATCCTCACGCAACATGAGCCCATAACGGACCCGTCCCACCTTTAGACTAGCAAAGGAATTAATGTATAATAGATCCAAAAATTCAGCAGCATCTTTGCCTTGGATATCAATCTTTCCCAAAGTAGATACGTCACAGACCCCGACCTTAGAACGTACCATCTCAACTTCACGATCACAGGATTGACGCCAGTGTGTTTCGCCAATTTGAGGGAAGTAACTGGGGCGGTACCAGAGCCCAGCCTCAATCATTGGGGCACCCAGTTCTTCTGTCGCCATATGGCTGCTTAGAAAACGTTCTGGTGCAAAACCTTTACCACTTCCTCCAGCACCAAGTGCCCCCATGGCTATAGGTACGTAAGGCGGTCGGAAGGTTGTTGTACCTGTTTCAGGAATACCGCGACCCGTAGCATCAGCCAATACGGCAAGCGCGGCCACATTTGAATTTTTACCCTGATCTGTTGCCATACCCTGAGTTGTGTAACGCTTCATGTGTTCAACAGAGCGAAAATTTTCTTGAGCCGCTTGTTTAATATCCTTGGTAGTGACATCATTTTGGAAATCCAACCATGCACGACCCGCCCCTCCAACATCCCAAAATGGTGTAATCTCGTAGGGGCTATTATCAGATTTTGGTAGGTTAATATTGGGTGCAAGTTTTCCCAGATCTTTTACTGTTATACGTGCCACCTCGTAGCCCTCAGCCAATACGCCATCAGTATCCATTGTTCCTGCGGCAGACCCAGCAACCATCATGCCAGGAATCGCTCCTTCTTTTGGCAAAAAACTTGCGAGTTTAGGATCCCAAACGGGCCGGCCATTCATGTGACATGTAAGATGTACTGTCGGGTTCCAACCACCAGATACGCCTAAGGCATCACATTCCAACGCTTTAGTTTTGCCGTCGTGCTCGATAATAATTTTACGCAGACCCAAACGCCCAGAGGTACCAACCACCCTAGCTCCAGAATAAATTGGATAATTTGCTGTTTTAGACACACCAGGTCGGCTATCGATCATAGCCACTACTTCCACACCCGAATTAGCAAAATCACGGGCAGTGCGATGCGCATCCGAGTTATTACCAAAAATCGCCACTTTTTTGCCAGCACTCACACCATACTGATTAAGATAACTGCGCATTCCACTTGCAGTCATTATTCCAGGCCTGTCATTGTTCGGAAAAGCTATTTGGCGCTCTAGTGCACCCGCACAGAGTATAGTTCGTCTAGCCGATATTCGCCAAAAGGTTTCAAGGGGCAGACCTTCAGGTAAGACACTAAGATGGTGACCCACACGCTCCAAGGCACCGTAAGTTCCCTGATCATAAGCTCCAGTTACAGCTGTATTAGTCATTATTGTTACGTTTGAAAGTCCCTCCAGCTCTGCCGTTACATCCGCTGCCCAAATATGCCCTGGAACATTGTCGATCTCTTCAACTTCCGAAAGTAGACGTCCTCCTAGAAGATTATTTTCATCCACCAAAATTACATCCACTCCCGCGCGGGCAACGGTAAGTGCCGCCATTAAACCTGACGGACCAGCTCCAATTATTAGAACGTCACAATGAGCATAAGCTTTCTCATATAAATCATGATCATAGGCCATATCCAAGGTTCCCAAACCCGCCGCGCGGCGAATTAAAGGCTCATACAGCCATTCCCAGAAAGGCGGCGGCCACATGAATGTCTTATAATAAAACCCAGCTGCCAGAAAGTTAGACAGATAGTCATTAATGCCGAGTGCATCAAACTTGAGTGACGGCCATGCATTTTGGGGCTGAGCAACCAATCCCTCGTACAGCAGTTGAACTGTTGCTCTTGTATTGGGCTCATTTGATTGACCGCGAGACACTGTCACTAATGCATTTGGTTCCTCGGAGCCAGATGTCATTATACCGCGCGGCCGGTGATATTTGAAAGACCGTCCTACAAGAATTTCGTCATTGGCCAACAAAGCACTTGCAAGAGTATCACCAGAAAAACCTTTCAAAGACCGGCCATTGAACTGGAAGTTCAGAACATGGTCTCGATCGACAAGCCCCTTATCCGGTAATCTCATAGCCCATTCTCCTTGGCCAACCATACAGATAAAATCTCATGCGAAATGGTGTTACGCTTTACCACCAGCCAGGCACCACAACCATGTTCATGGTGCCACAAATCTTCAGTTATTCCAGCCAAATTCTCACGGTTATGAAGGTAATCGTCCCAAATTTCTGGAGTTGCTTCAGGTTTTGGCCTATCCAACGCCGTGGCATGACCTTGATAGTAAAACTCGCGACGATCACGCGAACCGCAAAGCGGACATTCTATACGCATAAAATCATACCCTAGCTTCCTGCATAATCAAAATTCAAATTAATAAAAGTCACACCCACCTCCTAATGTAGGTTATGTTGCGAGCCAGTGCCTTCTTCATCAATCAACCCACAGCCAGTTCTAAATCGATCCATTGGAAAGCCCTGGGCCGCCACATGGGGCTTTCCAGTCGCCATCAAATGCGCGAAACAATTTCCAGATGCAGGAACTGCCTTAAAACCGCCATAACACCAGCCAGCGTTAAGGAATAATCCTTCAATATGGGTTTTATCAATAATGGGTGACCCATCCGGGGTCATATCCATAATGCCACCCCAACTGCGCAACATTCGAGCTTTTCCAAGCATCGGCATCAAGGTCATGCCTGCCTCCGCAACATGCTCAACCATTGGAAGGTTGCCACGTGCAGCGTAGCTCGCATACATGTCTAAATCACCTCCAAAAACTAGCCCCCCTTTATCAGATTGGCTAATATAAAAATGACCCATACCAAAACTGACAACATGATCGATGCAGGGCTTCACGCCTTCAGTAACAAAAGCTTGCAACACATGGCTTTCGATGGGCAGTCGCATACCAGCCATAGCAGCTAATTGGCTGCTTCTGCCAGCTACCACTATACCCACCTTTTTGGCACGGATAGGTCCACGTGAAGTTTGTA
Organism: Planktomarina sp.; assembly: GCA_017856985.1. GTDB lineage: Bacteria > Pseudomonadota > Alphaproteobacteria > Rhodobacterales > Rhodobacteraceae > Planktomarina > Planktomarina karensis. Next base: position 5,008 of record JAFMEA010000020.1, on the reverse strand, counting down.
CGCCCTGTACCACTCCACCAGAAATCTCGATCCCAGTCACTTCACAATTTTGTATCAAATCTACCCCACGTTGATCAGCGCCTCGGGCATACCCCCAAGCGACTGCATCATGGCGTGCCGTTCCAGCACGTCGCTGTAATAGTCCGCCATATATTGGGAACCTCCCTTGTTCATAATCCAGATAAGGCAGCATTTTACGTAGTTGTTTAACACTTAGCAGCTCTGCATCATCACCCTGGTTTCGCATCGAATTTCCACGACGTATCATAGCGTCTCGCTGGCCATCACTATGAAACAAGGAAATTTTACCACGTTGTGAATGCATAACATTGTAATTCAGATCGGCTTCTAGGCCTTCCCACAATTTGAGAGAATGAGAATAAAACTCTGAATTTCCAGGTAGAAAATAATCAGCCCTAATTATCGTTGTATTCCGTCCGATGTTGCCACCACCAATATGGCCCTTTTCCAACACAGCTATATTTTTTAGCCCATGTTCTTTGGCTAAGTAATACGCTGTTGAAAGACCATGGCCACCGCCACCAATAATGATAATATCATATTCCTGAGCTGGTTCAGGATCGCGCCAATGGGCGCCCCAACCGCTATTACCTTTTAGCCCTTCAGTCAGAATTTTTAGACCCGAGAATCGCATCGCTGGTTTCCTATTTAAATAGCGTACAGTCCACTCAATAAAAATAATAACTGTTTGGCAAGGTTTATGTTACTTTAGCAAAAGTATGGCTTGTTTAAAACTGTATTAAAGTCCTTTAGCGGTATACGCTCCCGCTACTTTGCCAACACTAACAAGATACGCCGCTGTCCGCATATCTGGAACATCACTTCGGCTACGCCAAACTTCAGCCATGTCATTATACGCACCACGCATGGTATCATCGAGACCAGAACGGACCAATTCAAGTTCAGTCGCTCCTTTGAGATATTTCATCTTAAAATCTGGGGTCAGCTGCCAACCAGTATCAGATGATAAGCTGAGCCGCTCTAACTCCTCAACAATAAGTTGATTTCGTGACTCCTCACGACGACGTTCCATTCTTCCAAAACGAATGTGACTTAAATTCTTTACCCATTCAAAATATGACACCGTTACGCCTCCAGCGTTTGCGTACATGTCTGGAATAATAACCACACCTTTTTCGCGTAGAATTAAATCAGCACCTGCCGTGACGGGTCCGTTTGCGGCCTCTACAATCAGCCTAGCTTTTACACCACCAGCATTTTCGCGGTGGATTACCCCTTCGAGCGCTGCGGGAATTAAAATATCACAGGCAGCCTCTAAGATTGATGCGCCATCTGTGGTATAACTTGCGCCCGGGAAGTCTTTTACCCCACCATTCTCTCCAATCCAGGCTTTAAGAGCCTCTATGTCCAATCCCTCGGAATTACTCACCGCGCCATCTCGTTCAATAACTGCAGTGATGCGAGCCCCATCTTCCTCACTTAAGAACTTTGCGGCATGATAACCCACATTACCTAAACCTTGGAGAATTATAGCTTTGCCATCTAAACCACCAGACAAGCCAGCCGCCTTTATGTCTTCAGGGTGTCTAAAAAACTCTCGTAAAGCATACTGAACACCGCGGCCAGTTGCCTCAGTCCTGCCTTGAATACCTCCACCAATCACGGGCTTACCAGTCACACAGGCTCGTGCATTAATATCTGTCGTATTCATTCTTTGGTACTGGTCGGCAATCCAAGCCATTTCACGTTCTCCAGTTCCCATATCTGGAGCGGGAACATTTTGTGAAGGATGAATAAGATCACGTTTTATCAATTCGTAGGCAAACCGACGTGTAATTTGTTCGAGTTCATGCTCATCATATGCTAAAGGATCGATGCATAATCCACCCTTTGAGCCACCATAAGGCGCATCCACTAAAGCACATTTATATGTCATCAGAGCCGCAAGAGCTTCTACTTCATCTTGGTTCACCCCCAAGGAATAACGAATCCCACCTTTTACGGGTTCCACATGTTCGGAATGTACGGCGCGATAGCCAGTAAAAGTTTTAATCTCACCTCTAAGGCGAACACCAAATCTCACCGTGTAAGTGGCATTGCAAACTCGGATTTTCTCTGCGAGGCCCGGAGGCATATCCAAAAGAGCAACGGCACGATTAAACATTATATCAACGCTATCCCGGAAGCTAGGTTCAGAAGATGAGTGCGATTGCATGTAGATACTCCCTATAAAGATTTGCCTTATCTATTTACCTTAGGCCATTTTGGACAAAAGAGAACTAGTAAATAACGATAAAAAAATAGGCTTTTTGACCAAGCCTTTATATAGGACCAAACGCAGAGGCATCAGTCATGGATTTAGCCTGAGCTGGTGAAATTAAAGCGCCTGCGCCAATTTTTGAGCCCATTCGCCAGGACCAACCCATTGTGGAAAATGTAAAGAACTGACGTGTGGATAGCACCAGTAGTTTGGTTATAACTTAAGACTCCCATTAAACCTTAATCTTACAAGTGCGTTAATAAACGACTAACAACCACTCTGCCCTTAACCTTTTTGAATAAAAGTAGAATTAGTTGTCACTGCCGAACAATTACTTCTTTTCCACGTTCCTCTGGCTCTCCATCAATTAATTCTGAAGGAAACCCTTTAGCAAGGATTTTCAAACCAGTAGTGTCTTCCAGCCTCTCTATAATTCGATCAGACTGCGCACGGGACCCATAACGTTTTTGTCCATCTGAAATAATATCAATAATCAATGGTGATACTTCCAATGGAACTTTGTGTTCGTCAGCTATTTTTTGAAAAAGCCCGATATCTTTTTGCACCAGATCCATTGTGAAGTTTACATCTCGAGATCCAGATAAAATTAATTGGCTTTCAGTTTCATGAACGAATGACGTACCAGACGACATCGCAATAGCTTCGTAGGTCATACCCATATCTAGTCCGGCCGCTTTCATTACGGTCAAAGCCTCACAGATAGTAATTAAATTTGCTGTAGCTAGATAGTTAGTCATTACCTTTAGCAGACTCGCTGTGCCCACATCACCTACATGCAAAATACGCCGCCCCATATGGGAAAGTATTGGTAAAACCTTTTCAAAAGTTTCGCGCACGCAACCTGCGTAGATTGAAATGTTTCCCGTATCAGCACGATGACAGCCGCCCGATACGGGGCAATCCACAGCCTCACCACCTGCCGCTACTATTAATTCAGCAAGATTTTTGACTTCCTTCGCATCAGTCGTCGACATTTCCAACCAAATTTTACCTACAGCCACAAATGGCAGCATCTCTTTTACCACCAGACCTGATGCCTCCGGGGTGGGAAGACAGGTAATCACAACATCGCAAGTTTGCATTAAATTCTGCGCACTATGGCCATCTTTGGCTCCGTCCTCGACAAACTTTTCAACAAAGCTTTGGTTTAAGTCATGTACGCTCACGTTCAATCCATTACGCATTAGACTACCAGCCAACTTACCACCAACATTACCTAGGCCAATAAAACCAATTTTCATAAGTAGACTCCTTCATTTCATTCTTAAATCGCATTATTACCAAACTGAGATTTTTTATCCATGCTTGCGACGCTTGTTATCCCTCTTATGATTTAGCAATATGACTATATGCAAGACCCAACTGATTCAGCTGCCGGCATAGAAACAACAGACGAATTCAAACAGTTCGCACAAAAAAATGACGTTTTCACAAGAGCTTTTTGGGATCCGACTGTCCGAACAGATAAAACAGATGCCTTTTTCGGTAGCTACAGAATGGAGGCTATCCCCCGCAGAGGAGACGGTTTCACTCAAAAAGATTTTGCGTTGCGTAATGCCAGCTGGTTAATATCAGATATAATGACTGATCGCCATGCAAACAAAGGCCGGCGTGAGGGGTTTCAAGCACCAATCAGTAACGATACACCAGTTGCTAATGAAAAAGTAGAATACCAGAACCCGAGTGATGCGTCAGCAGAGATAAAAAAGATTTCTCAGTTTTTTGGTTCAGATTTGTGTGGGATTACACATTTAGACAAGCGCTGGCTTTACTCTAAGCGAGTTGACGTTCGCGATATGTCAGAGGTTGAACTTGGCCTACCAGATGGGCTCACCAGTGTAATAGTCCTGGGGCATCAAATGGACAAGGAGCTGGTGCAAACTTATCCCTCCGCCTTAGGAGGGGCGGCAACTGGGCGCGAGTATAGCCATGAGGCCACAATTGTAATGCAAGTTGCGGCTTATATTCGGAACTTAGGTTACCAAGCTGTCGCCTCAATGAACGACACAGGTTTGGTAATTCCAATGGCAATTCAAGCAGGCTTAGGCGAGTATGCACGTAACCAATTGGTAATTACCCCTGAATTTGGTCCCCGCCTTCGATTTTCGAAAATATTCACAGATATGCCCTTAGAGGCTGATAAGCCAAAAAGACCGGGCGTTGCCAAGTTTTGTGACATTTGCACCAAATGCGTAGATGCCTGCCCTGTCAAAGCACTTCCTAGCGGCCCCCCAAAGACAGGTGGCGGCCTGTCATCTATAAAAGGGGTCAGGAAGTGGACATCAGATGCTGAGAAATGCTTCTCGTTTTGGGCAACTTTGAGCACTGACTGCGCAATTTGTATGCGTGTTTGCCCTTTTAATCGTGATTTTAGTACGTGGTCACAACGTATTTGGTTAAAACTTGCCTTATCTCCAGCGCGACGCGTTGCCCTATGGATGGACCGTTATCGGGAGGGCCGCATCAAGCCAAGTAATTGGTGGACAAAATAACCAGATTTTAAGTGCCAACCCTTCAATTTTTTACATCAGTAATTTCGGAGTACAATCACGGTTTGCTTGCCGTTGACTAATTTGCAGTTTAAGCGACCCTTATGAAATACCGACTTCATATGTCATTATTTTTGCTAGCAATGACCAACGCCGGCTGTACTCCATTAACGAGGTTGGGGGGAAATACAGATCAGATTGCTAATAATACCGAATTTGTCCACTTTTTGAGTCCTGATGAACTCAATGCTCAAAT
>JAFMEA010000068.1 GCA_017856985.1 Planktomarina sp. | reverse complement strand
AAGGCTAACATTGGCGGCGCGTCAGCTACAATAATTCGGGCAGATGTAAAGGCAGATGACCAGATCAGCGCAAATGCCAAACCGGCAAAAATTGCTCGTACATCCATTAGACGTTTCTTTCGCACAGTACTTTTGTAGCAAGCATTGCTTAACATTTTTTTAGAAGCAAGGTTGGCTAATTTTTTACTACCAGGTCAACTTCAAACAAGTCGTCGGTTGGAATTTAGTAAATAAAAAAGCCCGCCTCTAAAATTAAGAGGCAGGCTTCTGCATTGAATTTTTTGGGCTTAGCTGTTTACACTATCCTTAAGTGCTTTGGCTATAGTCATCTTAACTACTTTATCAGCACCTTTTTTAAAGCTTTCGCCAGTTGCTGGGTTACGCACCATGCGCTCAGGGCGCTCACGGCAATAAATTTTTCCTACACCTGGCAAAGTTACAGCACCACCACCAGACACTTCACTCGTTATCAGATCACAAATTGCGTCTAATGAAGCTGCTGCTGATTTTTTGTCAGTACTCATTTTATCTGCCAGTGTGGCAACTAATTGTGTTTTCGTCATAGGTTTTGACATTTATTTTCTCCTAAAAAGCCCAACACCTTGGGCACCAATCCTATATAGTTAACTGCATATTGTGGTAAGACACAACAAATTGTATCAAAATAATTCAAAAAAACCCATAATAATGTCAAATTAAAGGAAAGCTGTCTCTTGAAAGCTTCTTAATTTCCGAGAATGTATGCTTTCCAAAGGCATTTCTCTCAAAATTTCCATAGCGCGTATGCCTATCCTGAGATGACAAACAACTTGAGTTTTATAAAACTCTGTCGCCATTCCAGGTAATTTCAACTCCCCATGCAATGGCTTATCACTCACACATAATAATGTTCCATATGGCACACGGAACCGATATCCATTAGCTGCAATTGTGGCACTCTCCATATCTAAGGCAATAGCACGGGACTGGCTCAAACGCAGTACAGGGCCAGATTGGTCTCTTAATTCCCAATTTCTGTTATCAATTGTTGCCACTGTACCAGTGCGCATGATTTTTTTTAAATCAAACCCACTTAATTCAGTTACTTCAGCAACTGCCTGTTCTAGACTAGTTTGTATTTCAGCAAGCGCAGGGATGGGCACCCACACAGGTAAGTCTTCGTCTAAAACATGGTCTTCGCGAAGATAAGCATGCGCTAAAACAAAGTCTCCTAAATCCTGTGAGTTTCTTAAACCAGCGCAATGCCCAACCATTAACCAAGCATGTGGACGCAACACCGCTATATGGTCTGTAGCGGTTTTCGCATTTGAAGGGCCCACACCGATGTTAACCAATGTAATTCCACTGCCGTCAGTCCTTTTCAAATGATAGGTAGGCATCTGTGGTATCTTTTCAGAAGTTTTTAGCTGTTCATCACCATTTTCAATATGATTATTTCCTGTTCCAATAAGCGAAAAATAACCACTAGAAGGATCGTCCAACTGCTGACGCGCATAGGCCTCAAATTCCTCAACGTAAAATTGGTAATTGGTAAATAAAACATGATTTTGAAAGTGCTCAGGATCAGTAGCCGTATAATGGGCCAAACGCGCTAGCGAGTAATCGACTCTTTGAGCTGTGAAAGCTGCAAGAGGCATGCATCCATCCGCCTTTGGAACTGCGACACCATTAACAATGTCATCATTCATCGTATTAAGGTCTGGCACGTCGAAAACGTCCCGTAATGTAAATCCAGCAGCTTCAGGCGGAACAATTAGGTCAGGATCATTCGCGATTGCAAAATGAATGGGTATTGGAGTGTCAGAATAAGCCACTTGTATTTGTACATTGTGATTTTCAATGAGCAAACCCATCTGTTGCTCAAGATAATGACGAAACATAACTGGCCGGGTGATTGTTGTCGCAAACGTGCCAGGACCTGTAACATGACCAAAAGACAGCCGACTATCCACCGATGCGTAACTCGTTGTAGTTATTCGAACTTCTGGGTAGTAGGCCCTGTAACGGTAATTACTGTGCCCAGTTTCCAGTACCGAAACGAAATTCTCACATAAAAAGTCTGAAGCTACTTGATATAATAATATCAGATAATCGACAGCGTCTTTGGAATTTTCAAAGTTTTTTGTGGGCTGATCGCCTGGTAAAATCATCTTCTGTTCACCTTCAATCATTTCTATCCAATACCCCTCAGTACACTTGTGATTTCAAATTTTTTGACATCTACAAGACCCAAATCACTTATTCTAAGTTCAGGAATCACAACAAGAGCCAGCAAAGAATGCTGCATGTAAGCATTGTTCAGTGAACAACCACACTCGGCCATGGCCTTCACCATGTCGTCAGCTTTGGCAGCAACAGTTGAAGCTGCAGCATCAGACATAAGTCCAGCAATCGGTAGCTCAACAAGCGCTAACTCCTCACCACCTTTCCAAACCGTTACGCCACCACCAACTTTTGCCAACCTGTTTGCAGCTAACGCCATATTTTTGTGGCAGGTGCCTACAACAATCATATGGTGACTGTCGTGTGCAACAGTTGAAGCAACAGCCATGTCACCCTTATATCCAAAGCCAGATACGAAGGCATTTGTTACTGCTCCAGTCGCCTGATGTCGTTCAACTAAAGCAACCTGGCAAACTTCACCTTCACCACAGATAATGCCATTTCTTACAGGCAAACTGGCATTCAGCTCTTTGGTAGGAGCCTGATTTTCAACAACGCCAATAACCCGGACGTCGACCCTCGACATTCCTTCAGGCGCGGTAATTAAAAAATCTTCAGATTTTTTATCTGTCCCCATATTCACAGTCTCGCGCACATTTTTTGGCCAAGACAGGTGTGGACACTCTGTTTTAATATCGCCGTTGATTGCCACTGTATTACCACGTGCAATCACGTAATCTATTGGTAAAGTTTCTAGGTCACTAGTGAATATTATATCTGCACGGCGACCTGGAGTAATACTGCCTAGCTCACGTTCTAAACCAAAGTGAGTGGCAGTATTTAAAGTTGCCATCTGGAGGGCTACCAATGGATCACACCCGCAAGCAATCGCGTGACGAACCACACGGTTCATATGCCCCTCATGGACTAGAGTTCCAGAATGGCAATCATCAGTACAAAGAATGAAATTGCGTGAATCAAGACCTTTCTCAGTAATAGCTGTGATTTGACTTTCAACATCATACCACGCACTACCCAAACGCAGCATAGCGCGCATTCCTTGCCGAACTCGCATTTGAGCGTCAATCTCCCGAGTTCCTTCATGGTCGTCTGCCGGTCCACCAGCTGCGTATGCGTGAAATGCAGTTCCAAGATCAGTGCTAGCATAATGCCCCCCAATCGTTTTATTGGCATCAGCTGTTGCCGCCATTTCAGCAAGCATTTGAGGATCACTATCAATCACCCCTGGAAAATTCATCATCTCACCAAGACCTATAATACCAGGCCAGGTCATCGCTTCAGATACATCAGCCGCAGTAATTTTGAATCCTGTAGTCTCCAAGCCAGGGGCGGATGGGGCGCAGCTTGGCATCTGTGTGTATATGTTAATCGGTTGCATTAAACCTTCATCATGCATCAGTTTCACACCATTTATTCCCAGTACGTTGGCGATCTCGTGTGGGTCTGTGAACATCGTTGTGGTTCCATGAGGAATTACAGCTCGAGTAAATTCTGCTGGGGTCAGCATGCCACTTTCAATATGCATATGGCCATCACAAAGACCTGGAATCAAGAAACCTTCAGTACGCAAAACTTCAGTTTTATCACCAATACAATGACTTGCATTCGGACCAACATAGGCAAATCGACCATCAGAAATAGCCACATCCCAGCGCAAAACTTCTCGGGTATGAACATTAACCAGCTGACCACCTAAAATTACTGTATCAGCTGGAACACGGCCAGCCGCTACAGCTATCAAATTAGAAGCGCTTTCGGACCAAGTTTTAAAAAGGTTTTCCATGTTCAAATTTCTCTGTTTTTAATGGAAGAAGCAAGCCCCGATTATTATTTAAAAACGACGGTTTAAAATAAAATATGACACGTCTAAAAATATAGTACAATTTGGTCACTTTAAGGACTATACTCATACATTGTTGAGGTTTTAAAAATAAGTTACAGAAATCCAAAATTGTATATTTCTTATTCGGTTGGGCTAAAGGTATTTATGATGGGAAAAAGTAATCTCCGTCCAAATATGGAGAATTGGGAGGAACGTGTAGATTTAGCAGCAGCTTTTCGTTGGACTGTAAGGCTAAATATGCACGAGGCTGTCGCAAACCACTTTAGCTTTGCAATCAATGAAGATGGTACCAAATTTCTAATGAACCCAAATCAAATGCATTTCTCACGTGTAAAAGCGTCCAATTTAATTGTTGTCGATGCTAATGATCCCACAGCTTTGGAAGGGCCTGATGCTCCAGACCCAACGGCCTGGGGTTTGCACGGGGGGATACACCGACACTGCAAACATGCCCGATGTGTAATGCACGTACATCCCCCCTATGCTACTGCTCTAGCGGCGCTTGCAGATAGCAATCTTCCTCCTATCGACCAAAATGCTTCCATGTTTTTCAACCGCTACGTGATTGATGAGAACTACGGTGGGCTTGCATTTGCCGAAGAAGGCAAGCGCTGTGCTGCGCTGTTAGCTGATCCAAAGAAAAAAGTAATGATCATGGGCAATCACGGTATCCTAATTATTGGCGATACGGTCGCCGACACTTTTAACCGAATGTTTTATTTTGAACGTGCCTGCCAAACCTATTTGCTAGCACTGCAAACTGGCCAAAAACTGCGGGTACTGGAAGATGCAGTTGCTGAAAAGACTGCACAAATGATAGAGAGTTATCCTGATCAAGATACCAAGCACTTAACAGAACTAAAGACTATTTTAAACGAAGAAGGCAGCAATTATGCTAGTTAATCGTCCAGCAAGGATTTAAAGATGCAGTACGGAATATCAACAGAACAAGAGATGATTGCAAATACCGTTCGTTCATTCGTTGAAAAAGAAATTTATCCGCATGAAGAGCTCGTTGAGCGTAGTGGAGAAGTCCCTGCGGAAATAGCACAAGACATAAAGCAAAAAACATTAGAATTAGGTTTTTATGCCTGTAATTTTCCTGAATCCGTTGGGTGCGCTGGACTAAATCATATGGATTTTGCTTTAGTAGAACGTGAACTTGGCCGTGGAAGTATGGCCTTGAACCATTTCTTTGGTCGTCCCCAGAATATTCTCATGGCCTGCAAAGGTGAACAAATTGAACGCTATTTGATGCCTGCCGTCCGTGGTGAACGTATGGATGCTTTAGCCATGACAGAACCTGGGGCCGGTTCTGATGTTCGTGGTATGAAATGTTCTGCCGTTCAAGAGGGAACTGATTGGATCGTTAACGGTACCAAGCATTTTATTAGTGGCGCCGATCATGCTGACTTTATCATTGTTTTCATAGCAACTGGCGAGGATCAAACACCAAAAGGGCCAAAAAAACGGATTACAGCTTTTCTAGTAGATCGCGGCACAAAAGGTTTCACAATTCGTGATGGCTATAAATCTGTTAGCCACCGTGGCTATAAAAATATGATACTAGAATTCGATGACTGCCGTTTACCGGAAACTCAAGTTTTAGGGGAAGTAGATGGTGGCTTCGAAGTAATGAATACTTGGCTTTATGCAACCCGCATAACTGTAGCGACCATGAGCGTTGGCAGGGCACGTCGTGTTTTTGACTACGCACTTAACTACTCAGCAGAGCGGGAACAGTTTGGTCAAAAAATTGGAAAGTTTCAGGGTGTCAGCTTTCAATTGGCAGATATGATAACAGAAATTGATGCTGCTGACCTTCTAACACTTGCAGCTGCAGATCGCCTTGACAAAAAATTGCCGGCTAACAGAGAAATTGCAAGTGCAAAACTCTATGCTAGCGAAATGCTAGCGCGCGTCACGGACGCAGCCATCCAACTACACGGTGGAATGGGCTTAATGGATGATTTCCCTCTTGAACGATTTTGGCGGGATGCAAGAGTTGAGCGTATTTGGGACGGCACTTCGGAAATTCAAAGACACATTATTAGTCGTGATCTTCTTCGCCCACTAGGGGCTTAATGTGGTATTTCGTAAAAGCATCATCCACAAAATTGACCTTGTTTTAAAAGGAAAAATGATACAAAATCTAATCCACTCTATAAAAGAAGTTTTATTTGGTGCGGAGAAAAGTCTTGAACCTAACTAGGTTATTTAAACCAAAAACCATCGCAGTAATAGGCGGTGGGGAATGGTGTAAATCAATTATGTCAGCAGCACACCAAATTGGCTACGAAGGTACTATATTACCAATTCATCCATCCGGCAAAGAAATAGCTGGAATAAAATCTTTAAAATCTCTAGATGCATTTCCGGGCTTAATAGATGCAGCTTTTATTGGAGTTAATCGGCATGCAACATTAGATATTGTTAGCAAATTAAGCACCTTAAAAGCCGGTGGCGCCACTTGTTTCGCATCTGGGTTTTCTGAGGCTGCAGCTGAAGATGCTATTGGCGCAAATTTACAAAAGAAATTAGTCGAAGCCGCAGGCGATATGCCCATCTTAGGACCCAATTGTTATGGGTTTTTAAATGCGTTTGATAAGTGCAGCATCTGGCCTGATCAGCACGGTTGCCGTGAAGTAGACCGCGGCGTTGCAGTTTTAACACAAAGCTCCAACATTGCTATCAACATTACAATGCAAAACAGGGGATTGCCTATTGGTTATATGATTACTTGTGGCAACCAAGCACAAACCTCGCAGGCAGATGTTGCGCTACATCTATTAGATGATCCGCGCATAACCTCTATTGGCCTTCACATTGAAGGCTTTGGCAATCTACGCAATTGGGAAAAACTTGCTCATAAAGCTCATCAAAAAAATATCCCAATCATCGTACTGAAGTCGGGTAAGTCCCAGCAAGCAAAATCCGCTGCAATTTCACACACGGCTACGATCACAGGCAGTGATGTGGGAGCACAAGCATTTTTAGATCGCCTCGGTATTCGCCGCGCTGAAAGTTTACCCGTATTTTTAGAAGCGTTAAAATTAAATCACCAATTTGGGACATTAGAAAGCAATCAAATAGCCTCCATTTCATGTTCAGGGGGTGAAGCTGCATTGGCTGCTGATGCAGTTTACGGCACCTCATTAGAGTTTCCACCTCTCACAACGCGTCAACGTAGGGACTTAAGAAAGGTTCTCGGACCCATGGTAGCCCTCGCCAATCCGCTAGATTACCATACATATATTTGGCGCGATGAACCGAAAATGGCAGCAGCATGGGCAGCAATGGCCAATTCAGAAATCGCTCTAACCCTTATAATTAGTGATTACCCTCGTTCCGATATTTGTGATCAAAAAGACTGGAATTGTGTCACAGGAGCTGCAATTAGCGCAGCCAAACAAACAGGAAGACCTTATGCAGTAGTAGCCAGCTTGGGTGAACTAATGCCAGAAGATGTTGCTAAAAAACTTATGAGAAATGGAGTCGCTGCAGTAAATGGCCTAGATCATTGCATTCAAGCACTTAATATTTTGATAAAAAACTTACCAAGAGATGAAGCTCCTTTGACTTTACCAGGTCCAGAAAGAACCTGCTATATCTTAGACGAATATTCAGCAAAGCAAGAACTTGCAAGTTTTGGAATCTCAATTCCACATGGAAATGTCATCTCAGATCGCGAGAATGCAGCACAGAAAGCAATCGAGCTTGGGTTTCCGATTGCTGTCAAAATAATGGGCTTAACACATAAAACAGGTTCAAACGGGCTCGCCCTTGGCTTAAACTCACCAAACGAAGTTCAAAAAATTATACCTAGACTAGCTTCAGGCGACGTGCTTATCGAACAAATGATTGTGGGGAACATTGCCGAATTATTAGTTGGAGTGATACGAGACAAAGCGCACGGATTTGTTATGACCTTAGCTGCTGGAGGCACCACTACCGAATTGCTTGGAGACAGTACAAGTTTACTTCTTCCAGCAAAAAGATCCAATGTCACTACAGCATTGAATAGCCTAAAAATGGCGCCGTTACTGCATGGATATCGTGATAAAAAGAGCGTAAACTTCGATGCTATTTTGGATGCGATTGAGGGTATACAGGCCTATGTACTTGCCAATGTGGATAGTATGGAAGAAATTGAAATCAACCCATTAATCTGCACGGCGGAGGCTGCCATTGCTGCCGATGCATTAATAAGGAAAGCAAGATGAGCCCGATCAAAACACGAGTTCAAGATGGAATACTCGAGGTAACCCTTGATCGACCAAAAGCAAACGCCATTGATCTTAAAACTAGTAAAATAATGGGGAATACATTTAAAAACTTTCGAGATGATCCAAATTTAAAAGTAGCAATTATAACTGGAGCAGGTGACAAGTTTTTTTGCCCAGGATGGGATTTGAAAGCTGCTGCAGATGGCGATGCGGTAGATGGAGATTATGGCATTGGTGGTTTTGGTGGTTTACAAGAGCTGTCGGAACTTAACAAACCAGTCATTGCCGCGGTAAATGGAATCTGTTGTGGGGGCGGTCTAGAATGGGCACTTTCTGCGGATATTATCCTAGCCGCTGACCATGCCAGCTTTGCACTTCCTGAAATCCGTTCTGGAACTGTTGCCGACGCTGCCTCAATTAAAGTTCCAAAGAGGATTCCATATCATATAGCTATGGAATTGCTTTTAACGGGGCGTTGGTTTGATGTAGATGAAGCAAAGAATTGGGGCATAGTTAACCATTCTTATCCGGCAAAAGAACTGATTTCCAAAGCCTGGGAATTAGCCCAACTTCTGGCAAGCGGTCCGCCATTGGTATATGCAGCAATCAAAGAGATTGTGCGTGACGCCGAAAATAGCAAATTTCAGGACGCGATGAACCGAATAACCCAGCGCCAACTCCGTTCAGTTGATATTTTATATGGCTCTGAGGATCAAATGGAGGGAGCTAACGCTTTTGCAGAAAAACGAGACCCTGTTTGGAAAGGCAGATAAACAAATAGTTAGCAATAATGACGTTTTAAGTTAACGGGTTCTAAAAATGGCAATGATTCCTTGGCCATCGGTATGCTCACCTCCAAAATAAATTTGTACGGGTACCAGATCTAGTTGAGTGATCTTTTCATCCAATTCCTGAAATTTTTTTTCAAACCCAGCACTTACAAAGTGAGCGCTGTTTATTGAAATACAAAACAGAGCACCAGGTTTTGCAATTCGCAGCAATTCATCCAATGCTGATGGCCCAACATGTCCATGAGTAAAAGTACCAGCACTGATTATGTAGCTATAAATATTGTCTTGGATCTGCAATCTTGAGTATAAATCTCCTACAGTCATATGCTCGTAGCAGCCTTTAGACTTGGCCACTTCAAGCATTTCCAATGATATATCTAATCCGTCAATATTTGAATAACCATGGAAATTGAGCCGCTGCCCAACCAATCCTGTACCCGCACCCA
>JAFMEA010000067.1 GCA_017856985.1 Planktomarina sp. | reverse complement strand
CATAGATTTAGGCGATGCCAGCGGTCTGCTGCGCGCTCTTATTGGTCCGACAGCACCTCCACCAGCAGTCTGATGCCAGCTCTCATCTGTCCGACAGCACCGCCACCACATCCTACCCATTTCTGTTCCTGGTATTTCTGGCACTATTTCTGCGCAAGATCAGGGATTTGCAACAGCGTTGTTTGTCTGATGCAGCACATCTACCCTCACATTAGCGATAATTAACGTTAAACCTCAGCCGGTCATTTGCCGAGGGTGGACTTTCTGGACTTTTGAAATTTAGGCATTCAGAAATGCTAATCTAGCTCCATTTTGCCCATGGTTGTGATCATGTCGTTTATCTGAAGCTTTGAGTATCCCAACTCTTCAAGAATCTCGCGACCGTGTTCGTTTACTTTAGGTAAGTCGTAGCGGATTTTGGTTCGGAGTCCATCCAAGGTTAAAGGGAGTCCGGGAACCTGGGCTTTCCCGCGGCCATTGGGTAGCGTTATGTCCAGCAGGTTCCCAGATTGATTAAGGTGAGGGTCCTCAAATAACTCATGCGGTTTGGTAATCGGCGCAAATGGGAGCCCTATACGCTCACATATGGCCATTAAATCGTCTTGGGTCATTGCGCTAAACAATTTCTCCAACACCGGCTTAACACGATCGCGCGCACCCGATCGCTGATTGTTTGTCGCAAGTGAGGGATCATTTAACAAATCTTCGCGCTTAAATGCCTCACAGAAAAGTTTCCATTGTTTATCGCTGACAATTCCAATGAATACTTGTTTAAAGTCTTTCGTTACGAAGGTATCATAAATCGCCCATGCTCTTGTGCTGTCGGGCATCGGTACAGATGGCACACCTGTGGCTGCGAATTGTAACATATGCTGTGCAACGACATGGACGGTTGTTTCGTAAAGAGCAGCTTTTACCTCCTGTCCTTTTCCAGTATGGGCACGATGTACCAATGCCGCTTGGATGCCGATAACTCCAAACATCCCGCCCATAATGTCAATAACAGATGCTCCAGCGCGAAGAGGCCTACCCTCTGGTCCTGTCATATAAGCAAGACCCGCCATCATCTGCACCACCTCGTCAAGTGCTGTTCGATTTGCGTATGGTCCCTCCAGAAAGCCTTTCAATGAGCAATAAATTAGGCCGGAATTACTCTTGCTCAGTTCTTTGTAGCCAAGCCCAAGTTTTTCAAGGGCACCGGGCCTGAAATTTTCAATTACAACGTCAGCGCTGATGGCTAGTTTTTTAGCAACCTCAAGCCCCTTAGGCGATTTCAAATCAAGCGCAATGGAGCGTTTGTTGCGGTTATATGAGGCGAAGAAACCGGCGCCATCGTGTTCTAGCTGGCGGGTTGCATCTCCACTTAAAGGTTCTACTTTTATGACGTCGGCACCAAGGTCGCCCAAGATCATGGCACAAGTTGGTCCCATGACCATATGACAGAATTCTATGACACGAATGCCGTTCAATGGCATTTGGAAGTCCCATCAAAGATTTGATACTCTCCAACTAATGTGCTACTCATGTTTTCCCCTGAACACTCGATATTTGTCGTTTGAAATTGATCTAGCATGATTTCCTTTCTTTATAAACGCTCATTAATTTCGTTATTTGGATGACGCATTGTCGAACACTTGATACAGTTCTTCTGAGACAGGTTAATATTTTCAATTGCTGCGTAATTTAAGGAGATTGATTTATTTTTGATTTACCAAATTTTGTCGAAATTTGTGAAGAGGGACCACGAGAAGGTTTTCAAATAGAAACTGGTCCGATATCGACTAC
This sequence comes from Planktomarina sp., assembly GCA_017856985.1. Taxonomy (GTDB): domain Bacteria; phylum Pseudomonadota; class Alphaproteobacteria; order Rhodobacterales; family Rhodobacteraceae; genus Planktomarina; species Planktomarina karensis. The sequence continues at coordinate 7,708 of JAFMEA010000067.1, read as the reverse complement.
CTGCAAAATAAAGCTTGTAGATGCTTTATCGAATACTGGTTTGAAAAATATCCAAGTTTGCTCTTTTGTAAATCCGCGGTTAGTGCCGGGTTGGGCAGACGCAGAAGAAGTAGTGGACGGGTTTACTGCAATCGAAGGTATAAATTATACAGGGCTCTACTTTAATACAAAGGGTTTGGAGAGAGCGCTCGAATATAAAGATAAGCTAACGTTATCTGGTTCAATTTCGCTCACTGCTTCGGAAGGTTTTACCCAAAAAAATTTAAATAGATCCCACACTGAGAATTTAGCAGCCATGAAACGGCATGCGACAGCCCATTTTGATCATAAAATCGAAGTGAATAGTATAGGGGTGATGGCAGCTTTTGGATGTAATTATCAAGGTGATATTGCGCCAGAGAGCGTTGTGGATACCTTGAAAGATGGAATGTCGATAGCGGAGGAGACCGGTGCTAAGATAACTGATTTCTCCCTGGCAGATACAATGGGCTGGGCAGCCCCTCATAAAATTGAGAGCGTTTTAGGCGAAGTTCGTAACGAGTGGCCTGAGATGCAGATATCCCTTCACCTTCATGATACTCGGGGTTTAGCCGTTGCAAATGCATATGCTGCGTTAAGAATGGGTATTAGCAGATTTGACTCTACAGTTGGTGGCTTAGGAGGGTGTCCATTTGCTGGGCAGCCAAAAGCGGCTGGTAATATTTGTACCGAAGAACTCGTTCTACTTTGTGAAGAATTAGGAATTGAAACCGGAGTAAATTTAGATGCTCTGATAGAAGTTGGGCGATTGGCAGAAGATATTGTTGGGCACCAACTTCCTGGTGAATTGATCCATGCTGGAAGCCTAAATGCCTTTCGCCGTAATATTTAGCATTAATTTTAGCAACTAATCAGTTTTTTATTCCTACCGCTCGTAGAGTTTGGTTCATCCTCGCCCACTTTCTAGTAATAATTTCAAATTACCCAAGGTGTTATCCATGATAAAGACCCGATTGCTGTTCCCAGACTAATATCTGGATTAGTAAGCTTCTGCTGATATGCTTTGGGGGCGGCCTTCCAATTACAGAGCGCCATTGTTCCAGAAGTTCATCGTGGCCCGCTGTCTCCAACCCAGTTATATTAAGTTCCATGCCCTTACTCCCGTTGGCTTCGTTCACTGAGCAAAGCCCGAGAAGCTTCGGGCATACCAACACACAGGCTTACGGCAAAATAAAAGTCCAGTCGAAATAGAGGATCAATTAGATGTTAGGCTGTTGATGCCGAAATGGGTGTGTCGTGGTGCACAAAAAAATCAATCGCCGTCAGCAACTTCAGCATGCTGGTTGCGAGCTCGGTGTGCCCTCCACCTTGGTAATACAATTAGTATTGCAGCAATAATTAATAACCCCAGGGTCATGGGTCGCTCCCAGATAAAAGCGACCCCGTCGTATAGTTGCATTGAACGGGAAAAATTATCCTCTAGCATTCCACCCAAAATGAAACCAATCAAGAGTGGGGCTAACGGAAAATTTGCAAACTTTAATGCAGTTGCGCAGATACCAAACGCTACCAGTAACAATAATTCGGTCGCATTATTTTGACCAATATAAGCACCCATAAGAGTAAAAAACATAATAAATGGTATTAGATAGTTTCTTGGAACTGACAAAACCTTTGCGATGTATGGGATAAGTGGTAGATTGAGAACTAGAAGAACAAGATTTCCAATGTACATTGAAATGATAACTGACCAAAAAATCTGAGGCTCATCCAACATTAAGCGAGGACCAGGGCTAACGTTTAGTGCTATTAGTGCTCCAAGTAAAATTGCAGTGGTGCCCGATCCGGGGATGCCCAGGGTTAGTAACGGTACGAATGACCCAGTACAGGCTGCATTATTAGCAGTCTCTGGTGCGGCAAGGCCTTTTATAGAACCTTTTCCGAATTGATCTTGTTCTTCTTTTTTTGCGATATTACGCTCTACTGCCCAGCCCAAGAAGCTAGCTATGGTTGCGCCTGCGCCTGGAAGCACGCCAATAAAGAATCCTTGGATCGATTGTCGACCTATCACAGGTGCAATGGAGCGCATTTCTGAGCTGGAAATTCGCAGATTTTTTATATCCCCATTACTGACCTCTGCAATATTTCTTGGACGTAGGATTAGAAATAACGCCTCAGGTAATGCGAACATTGCCATTGCTAATGTAATAAACCCAAAACCGGACTGCAGATCCATAATGCCCATAGTGAAACGAGGCGTATTAAAAAGGGCTCCTTGGCCGACTGTGGCCATCATCAAACCAATGGTGGTCATTAGTACTGCTTTAGAAACCTGGCCGGTGCCTGCGAAGGCGGCAATGGCCGAGAGACCAACGATCATTAGTGCAAAATATTCTGCTGAATGAAATAACAATGCAACAGAAGAAAGCATTGGCGCAAAAATCATCAATAAAATAGCGCCAATAGTTCCGCCGCAGAAACTAGAGATGGCTGCAATGGTAAGCGCCTTTCCTGCTTTGCCTTGTCGCGTCATTGGGTAGCCGTCGAAGCTCGTAGCTACCGTGCCTGCCACGCCAGGGGCGTTCAATAAGATAGAAGATGTCGACCCACCAAAGATTGCACCATAATATACCCCTGCGAGCAAGATAAGTGCTGCAGCTGGGTCACCCATGGAAATTGCTACGGGGATCATTATCGCAATAATTGACATGGGACCTAAGCCTGGCAACATTCCAATAAATGTGCCAATCAGGCAGCCCCCAATAACAACAATTAGCATTTTAATAGATAGTGCCGTCTGAAGACCAATTAGCATCCCTTCAAGCATCGAATTAACTCCCTAATTTAAAAATTAAAGGGAGTGGACGCATATATATTTCGAGCACTTCAGACACTAAATACCAGACGCAGAAAGTAGCTATTACTCCAACAGGGATCATTATTATCCATTTACGCTCTCCTAAGATGTAGGCTCCAAGTATTAAGAAACTGGCTGTTGCAACTAGGAAACCTAAAGGCTTTAAGGTTAACGCGTATAGTACCATCAGAACTAACATTCCGATGGCTTGACCAAGTTTATATTCATGCAAACGGCGGTAATCAATGTCGCCAATAACTGGTTCAGATCTTTCCAAACCAAACAAAATTATAAAAGACGTAAATAATCCAATTAGGGATAATAATTTTGGGAAAGTGCTGGGCCAAATTGGGTTACGTTGCATAAACGGCGCAAGCCCTGCGTCCATATTAAACCAGGCTGTATAGCCATAAAGTAAACAAATTCCCATAAGAATAAAGGCGGTCCAACGATCAAGGGTCAATGCCCGTACCTCCACTGGGATCGATTTTACAGAAAGGGTAGCACGATTATTGTGCTACCCAAATTAATATTAGATTGTTTTTACAGGAACCCAAGTTTCTTCATTAGGTCACCGATCACTTTTTCTTGCGATTCCAGAAATGTACGGAAATCATCTCCACTATTGTGAATGTTGACCCAACCATTACGGGCACGGACAGCTTCCCACTCTGGAGTATCGTACATCTTTTCAAGCGCGCTTTGATATTGTGCCAACTTATCTGCAGGCAGCCCAGGTGCGCCGAAGAAACCTCTCCAGTTTACAAATGTCGTATTAATGCCTTGCTCCATCATTGTTTTTGCGTCCGGTGCTGCGGGAACACGTTTAGATGAGGTTACGCCAATAATTTTGACTTCGCCTGCATTAGCCAATTCAACAGCTTCAGAAAAGCCAGTTGAAAGGGCTGATATTTCGCCTGACAATAGAGCTGCCATTGCGTTACCCCCAGCGTCGTAGGGAATGTATTTAACATCTAGTGCATTTTTACCTGCAGCTTCCATAGTCATTGCCGCGACCAAGTGATCCATTCCACCTGGTACTGATCCACCTCCAATGGCGGTAGCAGATGGATTTGAATCATATGCGGAAATCAAATCAGCCATTGAGTTTATTGGGCTGTCCTTGCTGACCACCATTGCTGCGTAGTCACCGATGGTACCTGCCACTAATGTTAGGTCACGGAAACTTTGAGGGAACACTTTGGTTAAGGACCGGATCACGATTGGGGTCGAATTAACCATCAACGTTCCGTGATTGCTGTCAGCATTTTCGATCATGTACGCAATGGCTTTACCACCGCCACCACCGGACATATTTTCATAAGAGGCAGAGCCAACAAGGCCCGCATTAGTTAGAGCTTCGCCCGTTCCGCGAGCTGTACCGTCCCAGCCGCCCCCAGCGCCTCCTGGTATAATAAAGTGAATGCTATCGACAATTTGATGCCCGCCAGCATATGCTGACGGAGCACCAAGAGTAATGGCGGCAACTGCCGCACTAATCAAGGCGCGCCGGCCTAAGTTCAATGTCATCATGATTTCCTCCCATTTGACAACTATCCGCACTACGGATCAATTGTGTATTAAGATCACGACAACCTGACATAGACCTGTCACGTGCCACGAAGGTTAATTATTTTGAAGTTTTTGCTGATTGAAGATAACTACGAATTGGCAAATGCAATTTGTGCACGTATGCGAAGTGATGGTCATGTAGTTGATCATGCAGATAAAATTTTTGATGCAATAGAGTATTCACAAATAGGTGAATACGATTTAATTCTACTTGATGTCATGTTGCCAGATGGCGATGGTCGCGAGTTTTTGAAACATCATAGAGCTAGAAATAGATCCACACCCGTAATTGTTTTGACAGCACGTAGCCAGGTTTCTGATAGAATCAGTCTTCTTGATCTTGGAGCAGATGATTATGTAACCAAGCCATTTGATCATGCTGAATTGGAAGCACGTTGTCGGGCTGCGTTACGTAGAAATTCTGGAACTTCTCAATCGATAACGGTGTTAGCTGATGTAGCTTTTGATCCCGTAGCCGGATCACTAAAGGTTGGTGATTCAACCATTAAACTTCGAAATAAAGAGCTACGAATTTTTGAGTTACTAATTAACGCGCCGCAGCAAATTTTTTCCAAACAAAAACTTTTTGATCGTTTGTTTTCCTACGATGATGACGTGTCAGAGAACGCGATAGAAGTTTATATCGGTCGTTTAAGAAAGCATTTAGTAGGATCCCAATTAAGTATCTCGACCCATCGAAGTTTAGGTTATCGGTTGGATCATGATTGAGGGAGTAAAGATTTCTGGCTCTTTAAGAAACAGATTAACTGTGTCGCTGATTGGTGGAGCTGCAGTGTTGGCATTGTTGATGTATTTTATTGTGAGGGCATATGCCACTCAAATTGCACAGCAAGGTCAAGATAATATTTTGGGTGCATCTGTCAATTCTATTTTAGACGCTGCGAACGTAAGTGAAGGTTTTATTGATGTCGATTTCCCTTATGCGTCGTTTTCAATGCTGGGTACGGATACTGACGATCGAGTTTTCTATGCAATTTACCAAGATGACGAGTTACTATCAGGCTATGATGGTTTAGCTCAAATATTCCCAGAAGTGGACAAAGGAAGTGCTTATGGCAACACTACATTCAAGGGTGCGCCGGTTAGATTAGCTTCTGCATCGCGGATGCTAGTTGGGGCAGATTTACGAGTGCAGTTGACAGTCACGGTAGCCCAAACTCAAGATAGCTTATTAGGCGCACTTAATCGGATAGGGCGCAATGTGGCTATCTTTGGGGCTGGTTTCTTTTTGCTTGTCGTTATTTTGGCGTTTTGGGCTACCTCTACAGCAATTGGTCCATTGGCTCAGTTGACGACTTCAGTCGCTCGGCGTGGTCCGCAAGACCTGAGTCCGGTGGCCAGTCCAGTACCACGAGAAATGGCACCACTTGTATTTTCACTAAACAAACTGATGGCACGCTTGGAATACTCTCTTAGTCGGAGTGAAGATTTTATTGCTGAAGCTGCTCACCGAGTACGCACGCCTCTGGCTACTGTGCGGTCTCATGCAGAAGCGACGCTACTACGTGTAGATAAAGAAGAAAATCGGCAGGCGATGCGGTCTATGATCCGGGCAATTGACGAAAGTAGTCGAGCCGCGGGGCAGTTACTTGATCATGCGATGATTACATTTCGAGCTGATAATTTAGATCAAAAGAATATAGATCTCGTAGAACTAGTTCAGGATCTAGCAATGCGTCTGTCTCCTATTGCAGAAATGAGAGATATTGAACTGCAATTAGATGCATTAGGACCAGTATCAGTGATAGGTGATGCGATCCTATTGCAAAATGCTATACGAAACTTGGTTGATAATGCTCTAAAATATGCGCCATCCGAAAGTATTGTTCGGCTTGTTGTGGCTACTACGCCGAAACCTTCCATTTCTGTAGTCGATGAGGGTGCTGGATTCCCAGTTGGAGAAATAAATTTGTTACCAGACCGTTTTGCTCGCGGCAGCAATTCGGGGGGGATAATTGGGTCAGGCCTGGGGCTGACTATCGCCCAGGAAGTAGCTGAGGCCCATGGTGGTGGTCTAACACTCAACAATCACTCACGTGGGGGCGCATGCGTTACATTTTCTTTTTGATATTAACCTTTTTGGTACAGCCAGTTCTCGCAGAAGAATGGGAGGATCAACAATTTTTTGGAAGCGCTACTTCACAGAAGACGTTGCGCATACTGTCAAATACGGATACGCGATTTTTTGCCCCAATTATTGAAAGTTTCCTTAAGTCGCAGCCATCTGTGAGTGTTAAATATTTAGTAACTGGCTCAGCCGAACTATATGATATCTTCCGGACATCTCCTGAAGATTTTGACGTCGTCATATCGAGTGCAATGGACTTGCAATTTAAATTGGTTAATGACGGATATGCTTTGGCATTGGGTGACCTAGAACATCCTGATTGGGCCCAATGGCGTGAAAGTCTTTTTGCTTTTAGTACAGAGCCTGCCACGATTGTTATTAATCGTGAAGCCTTTGAAGGAGTTCCGACTCCCAGTTCCCGGCAGGACTTGATAAAAGCACTTCGCCAAAGGCCTGAAACTTTCCAAGGCCGTGTTGGAACTTATGATGTAAGGCATTCGGGTTTGGGGTATTTTTTTGCAACACAGGATGCACGGGCTTCAGAGACTTACTGGCGCTTAACTGAGGTCTTTGGCAGCTTGGGAGTACGACTTTATTGTTGTTCTGGAGATATGATCGATGATCTTGTTAGTGGAAAAATTGCAGTCGCGTATAATGTCTTAGGAAGTTACGCTTTAGGTCGCGAAGATGCTCAGTCTCAAATCAAAGTTATTTTACCATCTAATTTCCCAACTAAAATGATGCGAAGTGCTTTCGTATCCACTAACACTCGTTTGCCAGACGTGGCAGGTACATTTATTAAACATTTAACGGGCATTCAGGCGGACATTTCTAAAGCTGCTACTTTTCCATTGCCGCCTTTGGATAGAACAGTAGAGCCAGCAATCAGCTTAGATCCAGCATTAATGACTTACCTTGATAGATTGAAACGTCGTACCTTCATACAGGAATGGGAAAGTGCCATTATCCAGTGACTTCCCACTATAAATGCTCCCTACGTCAGGCATTGGCTCTGAAATTGAGCCTTGGGTCTCTGTGGAACGGGCCGCGTGTAATAAAACACATCACGTTTGGTAGTTAGGTAAAGTGGTTTTGGTAACCCATGTGGCACACCCGTTTTCTTGCAAAGGTTAAAATTCAATGCAAATCAGGTGCTTGGCCTATGGATCTTGGTTAAAGTGGTGCCGTTAGACTGATCCGTGCTCTCATTT